>CAYSYJ010000164.1:0-5381 GCA_964435105.1 uncultured Elusimicrobiaceae bacterium | reverse complement strand
CGCCGCGCTGGCCGGGGAGGCCGGCCTGGAACTTTACGCCGTGGGCGGCTGCGCGCGCGACTGGGCGCTGGGGCGCCCGAGCTCCGATATCGACTTCCTCGTCGGAGGGGACCAGGCGCCGCTGGTGGCGGCCCTCGAGAAGGAATACGGCGGCGGCCACCGCAAGTTCAAGCCCTTCCTGACGGTGCGCTATTTCGACGCGGCCGGCCGCAGGCTGGATTTCGCCAGGTTCCGCAAGGAGATCTATGAAAGGCCCGCAGCGCTGCCGACGGTGAGCGAGGCCGCCTCCGCCGCCGAGGACCTCAAGCGCCGGGATTTCGCCTGCAATGCCATGGCCGTGCGCCTGGACGGCCCGGAGCCTTTCTCCCTGCTGGACCCTTATAACGGCCTCGCCGACGCTAAAGCCGGCCTGGTCAGGGTACTGCACGAGAAAAGCTTCGAGGACGACCCGACCCGCGTCTACCGGGCGGCCCGCTTCGCGGGGCGTTTCGGCTGGCGGCTGGAGGGGGGCACGCTGGAGCTGGCGCTGGCGGCGGTAAAGGCCGGGCTGCCGGGCCTGCTGTCGCGCGAACGCCTGCGCAACGAGCTGGTGAAACTGCTGGCGGAGGCCGACCCGCTGCCGGCGCTGGAACTGCTGCGCGGCCTGGGGGCGCTGGCCTTCTTCCATCCGGCTTTCGTCTTTTCCCCGGCGATCCGTGAACTGGCCCCCGCCGACAGGCTGGCCGGCCTGGCCGCCCTGATGGGGCGGGAAGGCGCCTCTTTCCTCGCCGGGCTGAAGCTGTCCGGTAAAGAGACGGCCGCCCTGGCCGCCAGGGCCGGGGAGCTGGCGGGCAAGTTCTGAAGCGCGCCTGAAAACAAAAAGCCCGCCTGGAAGGCGGGCTTTTTTATGCGCCGTCAGGGGTCAGGCCCTGCCGCGCTGTATCAGCATCCGGGCCTTAAGGATATTCCCGAGCAGTTCGAGGTTTACCGGCTTTTCGATGTAATCGAAAGCTCCCAGCTTAAGGCAGGCCCGGGCCACCTCCTCGTCCTCGTTGCCGGTGATCATCACGAAACCCTTGTCGGGCATCTCGTCGGCCAGGGTCTTGAGCACTTCGATCCCGTCCTTCCCGGGCATCAGTATGTCCAGGAGCACTATGTCAGGCTTGCGCTCCCGCGCCAGCCTGACGGCCTCCTCGCCGTCCTCGGCGGTGATGACCTCGAAACCGAGCGAGCCCAGGAAGCGCGAGAGGAGGTTCAGGATGGCCTTGTCGTCGTCGGCGGCCAGGAGCAGGCCCTTGCCGGAGGGGGCGGCCCCGGGGGCGGCCTGGGGTTCCTGAACGCTGCCCAGCAGCCGGTCCACGGCGTCCAGCACGCCCGAAAGCCCGTCGCCCTTGGAGAGGAAGGAGGCGGCGCCGTCGCGCAGGTAGGCCTCGGCGTCCTCCGGGGCGTCGTAACCGGTGAGGATGATGACCGGGGTGGAGGCGGAGATCCCGCGCAACTCCCTGAAGACCACGGAGCCGGTCTTTATCGGCAGGTCCCGGTCCAGTATGACGAGGTCCGGCCTGAAATTCTTGAAGGCCAGGACGCCGTTGCCGCCGTCGGCGGCGGTGGTAACGGAGTGGCCGGCCCGGGTAAGGAACACGGTCAGCGCGTCGCGCACTATGCCGTCGTCGTCTATAACCAATATTTTCGCCATAAGTCGGGTTACTTAATTATATTATAACCCGCCTGCCTATTTATACCCCCTATTTTTGCGGCCGGGGCTAATCCACCCTGCGGTCCTTAAGCCAGAGGCTGCCGCTGCGGTCCGGCCGGCCCTTCAGGTATTTCTTGATCTCGCCGGCGATATCGGCGATCTTGGCGTAGTGGTCCAGTTTCCTTTTCTCGTTCGTCGCCACCGCTATGGTGAGGGACATGAGCGGGAAGGTGCGGGAGTTGCCCATGCGGTCCTTGGAGACGGTATGGCCGCGCTCCCGGTCGTCCTTGTTGTAGAACTGCGGCGCGAGCGCGTCGAACCTGGCGGCCACCAGCTTGGCGATCTCCTCCGCCCTGCCGGAGGAGGACATCATGACGAAGTCGTCCCCGCCGACGTGGCCGATAAAGATGTCGGCGTCCGGGAAGCCGTCGCGGATGCCGCCGAGCAGGGCGGCGGTCTGCTTTATGGCGTTGTCGCCGTTGAGGTAACCGTAATTGTCATTGTAGGCCTTGAAATTGTCTATGTCGATGTAGAAGAAGGCCAGCGGCTCGCCGGTCTTTATCCGGCGCCCGGCCTCCTCCTCTATGGCCGGCCCCCCGGGCAGGAAGGTCAGGGGGTTGGCCGCCAGCATGCGCCGGGTGCGCCGGCTGGCGCGCTCCACGCGGGCGGCGAGTTCCAGGGTGTCGAAAGGCTTGCCCAGGAAGTCGTCGGCCCCTATGCCGAACTCCAGCGCCTTCTCCTGCGGGCTGCTGTCGCCGCTGATGATTATGACCGGGATCAGGGCCAGGCGGGCGTCCTTGCGGATGCGGGCCAGCAGCTCGCGCCCCCCGAGCTTGGGCATGTTGAGGTCCAGCAGGATGACGTCGGGCACCTGCTCGGTGATCTTTTCCAGGGCCGTCAGCCCGTCCTCGGCCACGGTCACCTGCCAGTCGGTGTTCTTGAAGACCCGGCAGATGATCTCGTGGAAACTCTTGTCGTCGTCGGCTACCAGCAGCTTCCTGTTCATACCCCGACCCCCTGCCCCTTTAACGTCACTTTATGCCGCAGCGGTCAATGACCGAGCGCTCTTTGGCCATGAAGTCCTCGAGCTGGCGGGCCTGCGCGGAGCCGAGCGCGGGCGCCTCGTCCTGTTCGTGGTATTTGGCCAGGAGTTCGTAAAATTTCTGCTTGAGCTGGGGATCGCGGATCTCGCTGCCGGGGTTGCGGGTGAGCGTCCCCATGGCGAAACCGGGCTGCTTCATCTTGGCCGCCCAGTAGCGGGCCTTGAGGTCCACGGCGGACCCGTTAAGGCGGTCCATCTGCCTGAAAGAGGCGGAGCAGCCGCTGTCGTCGTTGAGGGCGTCGCGCAGGTCCTTGGGCGCCTCCGGCAGGGGGGGCAGGTCCTTCCAGTTGAGTTCCGGCATCTCCATGCCGGGCAGGGAGGAGACGGAGGAGAAGCGGGCGGCGGACTTGAGTTCCATGGCGCTGAGCACGCGGCCATTGCGGGCGTCCACCAGTTTTATCATTACGGTCACGCTGTCTCCCTCCTGGAACACGGAACCCTTCACGAAGGCCTGGGGGCGGGACTTGGCGGGAAGGCGCTTCATCCAGCCTTCCTTGGACCCCGCGAAGGCCTGCACGGCCTCCTGGTCTATCAGTTCCAGGTCCTTCTGGGTGGCCAGGCCGGCGGCCGCTTTCTCCTGCGCGTAGGCGGCCTCGCTCTCGGAGCCGGCCGCGGCGGAGAAAGACCCCAGCAGCACCCGGGACACCCCGTTCTCCCTGGCGGTGCGGGCCAGGTCCATGGCCATCCCGGTATAGTCCGCGGCATAGGCGGCGGCGCCAATGGTCAGCAGAACCTGCGCTATCAGAGATTTAATTATTATCTTCATAACTCCCCCTTGCCTTCACTTATAGTGTAGGGGGAGGAGTTAATGGATACTTCAGGAACGGCTCAGATTTTCCTCAGGTTTTCCGGGCCGGTGGCAGGAGCATGGCGAAGCGGGAGCCTTTCCCGGTCTCGGTTTCGGCCTCGACCCGGCCCCCGCGCAGCCGGGCTATGCCGTAAACCAGCGTAAGGCCCAGCCCTTTGCCCTTGCCCTTCTCCTTGGTGGTGAAAAAAGGCTCGAAAATGAAGGGCTGCGCCTCCTGCGGGACGCCGGCGCCGGTGTCGCTCACCGCCAGCTCCACCAGGCCGTCCTTGAGGGCCGCCGAGACCCTGGCCTCGCCGCCCCCCGGCATGGCGTCCCTGGCATTGGAGAGCAGGTGGGCCATGGCCAGGTTGAGCTGTTCCTGGGAACCGGCCACCTGGGGCAGGTCCGGGGAAACCTCCAGCACCAGCTTTATCCCCAGGGCGGCCAGAGCGGTTTCTTCCCCGCGGAGGCTTTCCGCGGCCGCGGCCGCCGAACTGGCCTGGTCCGGCGGCGGGTTCTTGAGGCTGAAAATGAAAAGCAGGCGGCTGAAGGCGGACCCCCGGGAAACGGCCTTGCGGATCTCGTCCAGGTCCTGCCGCATCTGCTCCCCCGGTTTAAGGGAGGCGGATACCAGGCTGGCATAGCCCTCGATGGCGCCCAGTATATTGTTGTAATCGTGGGCCACCCCCCCTGCCAGCCGGCCTACGGCGGTCATTTTAGCGGTGTCGGGTATTATCTTGGTCATGGTCACTCGAATTTGTAGCCGTGGCCCGTCACGCTGGCTATCCTCGCTCCCAGTTTGGGCCCCAGTTTCTTGCGCAGGGAGGAAACATGCGTCTCCACGGTGTGGGGATTGTCGTAGTTGGCCACGTCGTAGCCCCAGACCGTCTCCAGGATATAGGGGACTCCCAGCACCCGGCCCTTTTTCTCCAGCAGCAGGGTCAGCAGGTCGAATTCCTTGCGGGTCAGCTGCACCGGCTTGCCGGCGACTTTTACGGCCCGGGCGGCCGGGTCCAGCTCCACGCCCTGCTCTTTGATCTTGCCGCCGGAACCGGCCGCCTCGTAGCGGCGCATCACGGCGTTGAGCTTGGCGCCCAGCACGGGGAAGGCGAAAGGCTTGGTCAGGTAATCGTCCGCCCCCCGGTCGTAGCCCTCCACCACGTCCTCGTCCTCGGTGCGGTCGCCGGAGATGATGATGACCGGTATGGCCGCCGTTTCCGGGGACGCTTTCAGCGCCTTGCACAGCGAGAACCCGTCCAGGCCCGGCAGGGCCACGTCGGTGATGACGGCGTCGGGCCGGGAGTCCCTGGCTATGATGAGCGCTTCCGAGCCGTTGTCGGTGAAGATGACGGTATAGTCGTGGTTCTCGAGGTAGCGCCTCATCACCTCCAGCATCTTCCTGTCGTCGTCCACCAGCAGTACTTTCTTAGGCATTACCGCCCCCCTGCCCTTCCAGTTTAGGATTGCGCGCGAAGTCCTGGAACTTCGAAGTAAGCTCCGCGGCGCGCTTTACGGCCTTTATGATCTGGGAGATCTCGGTGCTGATCGGGCTGGTCTCGTCGAGCCCGTCGGCTATCAGCGTGGCGTAGCCGTTGATGGCAGCCAGCGCGTTGTTGAAATCGTGGGCCATCGGGCGGGCCACCTTGCTGACGGCGTCGGCCGCCCTGGCTATGGCCAGCTCGCCTTCCATGCGCTTGAGCTCGCTGATGTCGCGGGCCACCCCCAGCAGGCCTATGGTCTCCCCGCGGATATTGCGCAGCGGGGTCTTGATGACGTTCACGTAGCGCGCTCCCGACGGGAAAGGGCGGTTGTGGTTG
>CAYSYJ010000163.1:0-5384 GCA_964435105.1 uncultured Elusimicrobiaceae bacterium | reverse complement strand
CGGCAGCAGGCACTGCCGGAGCGCCGAAGAGGTGCTGGCCGTCTACGCCGAATACGCAGAGAAGCGCTTCCAGCTGACCTACGAGATCGACGGCCTCGTGATAAAAGTGGATTCCCTGAAGCAGCGCGGCGAGCTGGGCTTCACCTCCAAGAGCCCCCGCTGGGCCATCGCTTTCAAATACCCCGCCCAGCAGGCCACCACGGTGCTGAAGGGCGTGGCCTATTCCGTCGGCCGCACCGGCGCCATCACGCCGGTGGCGGAGCTGGAGCCGGTCAAATGCGGCGGCGTCACCATCTCCAGCGCCACGCTGCACAATTTCGACGAGGTGACGCGCCTGGGCCTGAAGGTCGGCGACCGGGTGGTCATCGAGCGCGCCGGCGAGGTGATCCCCAAGGTGGTCAAGGCCGTGCACTCGGCGCGCACCGGAGCGGAGAAGGAGATCAAGCCCCCGTCGGCCTGCCCTTCCTGCGGCGGCGAGGTGTTCAAGGACGCGGAGGAGGTGGCCTTCCGCTGCGTGAACCCCTCCTGCCCGGTGCAGTTCAAGCGGGCGCTGCTGCATTTCGCCTCGCGCGACGCCATGAATATAGAAGGCTTCGGGGAATCCTCCGTGGAGCAGCTCGTGGACAAGGGCCTGGTGAAGGGGTTCCCGGACATTTACCGGCTGAAGAAGGCCGACCTGCTGGGCCTGGAACTTTTCAAGGACAGGAAATCCGGCAACCTGCTGGCGCAGATAGAGGGCAGCAAGGCGCAGCCGCTGTCGCGGCTCATCTACGCGCTGGGCATCCGGCATATCGGCGAGAAGAGCGCGCGCACCCTGGCCGGGCATTTCCGCACTATGGCGGCCTTCATGGCGGCCGGGCAGGAGGACCTCGCCAAGGTTCCCGACGTGGGACCGGTCATCGCCGAGGCCATAGCCGAATTCTTCAAGTCGGAGGCCACCCGGGCCATGGTCGCCGAGCTGGCCGCGCTCGGGCTGCGCCAGGACGAGCCCGAGCGCGCCTCTGGCGGCCGGCTCGAGGGTAAGACTTTCGTTTTTACGGGCGAGCTGAAGGGGCTGACGCGCGACGAGGCGCAGGCGAAGGTGCGCGAACTGGGCGGCAAGGAGACCTCTTCGGTCTCGGGCAAGACCTCCTACGTGGTGGTCGGCGCGGACCCGGGCTCCAAGTACGAGAAAGCTAAAAAGCTCGGCGTGCCCGTCCTCACCGAGGAAGAATTTCTTAAGTTGGTCGGGTAGGTTCAAAGCAGGGGCCCAAAGGGATGGCCGGGGGGTAAGCCCCGAACGCCAGTTGGGGAAGGGAGGCTCCGCCGCCGAAGGCGGTGGAGGGGAACCGCGCAACGGTTCCCTGCAGTCCTGGCGGGCGGGACTTACCCCCCGGACAGCCCCGTCCGCTGAATTTTTCAATACGAGCGATGGATAAGACGGCTTATATAAGCGTTTACGACAAGACCGGCGTGGAGGAGTTCGCGCGCGGCCTGGAGGAGCTGGGCTTCGCCGTCTACGCCTCCGGCTCCACCCATAAACTCCTCAAGGAGGCCGGCCTGGACGTCGAGGAGGTCCGCTACTCCCCGCCCGTGCCCTCCTCCGTGCTCAAGGCCCTCTCCGGCCGCTTCCCGGCAGTCTCCGAGAACGGCGTGGAGCTGCCCCGCTTCTACGTGGTCGCCGCCAACCTCTACCCCATAGCCAGCATCGTCGGCCAGGAGGATTTCGCCGCGGGGGAACTCTCCAATTACCTCGACCAGGCCAACTCCTCCGTCCTGCGCGCCGCCGCACGCGATTTCGAGAACGTGGTGGCGGTCTGCTCCGCCGAAGATTACGCCCCCGTGCTCAAGGCCTTTGCCGAAGCCGGCGGCCTGGAGCCGGCCGTCAAGAAGCAGCTGGCCGCCAAGGCCTGGCAGTACCTGGCCGCCTACGACGCCACCGTGGCCCAGTACCTCGCCGACACCGGCGGCCTGCTGGGCGACGAGGTCGTGATGAGCCTGCGCAAGGTGGCCGACCTCGATTACGGCGAGAACCGCCACCAGAAGGCGGCCTTCTACGCCCTGAGCGGCGGCCGCCCGCGCGGCCTCAACGCCGCGCGCGTCCTCGCGGGCGGGAATTTCAACCTCAACCATTACCTGGACCTCGACACCGCCTACGAGCTGGCCATGGAGTTCGAGGAGCCGGTCTGCGCCGTGGTCAAGCACGCCCGCCCCGCCGGCCTCTGCGCCGCCGGGTCGCCGGCGGAATGCCTGCGCGGGGCGCTCGCCGCCGACCCGCAGGGCGCCGTGGGCGGCACCGCCGCCTTCAACCGCCAGGTGGACTCGGCCGCCGCGGCCCTGCTCGCCGGGGTTTTCATCGAGAGCGTGGTGGCTCCCGGCTACTCCCCCGAGGCCCTGCAGGTCCTGCGGGCCAAGGAGGGGCTGCGCGCGCTGGAGCTTGGCGCGCCGGTGCTCTCGCCGCACGAGGTGCAGCTGCACTCGGTCTCCGGCGGCGTGCTGATAGAGGCGCGGGACAACAGGCTTTTCTCCGCCGAGCCCTCCTGCCCCACCCGGCGGCGGCCCACCGACGCCGAACAGCGCTCCCTCCTGCTGGCCTGGAAGGCCGTTAAGTACGCCAAAACCTACGCCGTCGCGCTCGCCGAGGGGGGGGCGGTGCTCGCCGTCAGCGCGGCCGAAAGCTCCACTTACGACGCCGTGCGCGGCGCCCTCTGGAAGATGCGGGACAAGCGCTCCGTCCTCCCGGGGGCGGCCCCGCTGGTGCTGGCCGCCGACGCGGCCCTTCCTCTCAAGACCCTGCAGGCCGCCCTGGGCGGAGGCGTTACCGCCGTGATACAGCCCGGGGGCTGGCAGGACGACGAGGATTGCGCCGCCTTCTGCGACGCCCGCGGGGCGGCCATGCTGCTGGCCGGCATCCGGCATTTCCGGCACTAAGGACCGGCCCGGAGGGCGATAAAAAAAGGGAGCCCGGGGGCTCCCTTTCCTTTTTGAGGCGCGGGGTCAGGCTATATCGGGGTAGGCTTCGCGCAGCTTCTGCTCGTGCGACATCTCCTGGTCCACCAGGTCGCGCAGCTTGTCCCGGCGCCAGGCGTCGGGGAAGGCCTGCTCGAACATGCGGTAGAACTCCACGGTGCGCCTTTCCTGCCTGATGGCGAAGGCGGCCATCGCCTTCTCCTCGGCCTTGGGCCCGGGGGGATTGTCGAAGAGCCCCTCCAGTTTCACCTGTTCCAGGAAGGCCGGCCAGGTCACGCGGTTGGGATGCAGGCTGCGCCAGCGCTCCAGCCTCTCGCGGAACAGCTGCCTGTGCTCCTCCTCGTCGTCGGCCAGCCGCATGCAGAGTTTGCGGGTGGCGTCGTCCTCGGCCAGCTGCGCCAGCTTGAGGTACAGGGCTATGCCTTCCTCCTCCAGCATCACCGCCAGGCGGTAGAGGTCGCGCAGGCGTATGTCGCCGAATCGCGAGAAATCGCTGCCGGGGGAGGGCTTTTCCTCCATGTCGTCCCCGCGGCGGGCCAGGCGGTAGGCTATCAGCCCCGCGGCCAGTACCACCGCCGTTGATATGTAAATGGCGTCCATGTCCGTCATATAAGGGATTATATAAAAGCCGGGTTCAAGGGGCCACGTCCCAGTCCAGTTCCTCCCTGGACCAGGAATAGGTCTTCAGCGGCCAGAACTTGAGGTCCGCGGTGAACCAGCCGGTCTTGGGCGAGCGGCTGGCGGAGGCCAGGTTCACCGAGACGAAGCCGGCGGCGGCCTTGTCCTTTAGCCCGGCGGCGGCCGCCTCCAGGTCGGCCAGCGAGGTCACCAGCCGGCCGTCCAGCTCCGTGAACAGCACCCGGTGGTCTTCCTCGCTCTTGGCCCCGGCGCGGAAAAAGGGCGAGCCCCTGTCCGCCCGCACCAGCAGCGCGCCCTCGCCCTCGTAGCCGTAGGCCAGGCGCATCTCGGGCGTGTACGGGGTGAAGACGCCGCCGCTGAAAGCCAGGAAGCGCGCGACCTTGAGGTCCTGGGCGTCCGCTACCGGCGTGCGCACGGGCAGTATCTCGCCGCGCCTGGAGACCACCAGCGGGGCCTCGCCCCCGGCCGCCCCGTCCATCACCTTGTCGAAGAGGTAGGAGTCGTCGCCTATCACCGCCCCGGCGGCCGAGATCACGATATCCCCGGGTTTAAGGCGCGACGGCGCGAGCGCTTTGTCCACCATCAGCACCCTTTTGGTGCCCGGCCTCGCGGCCCGCACCTTTTCCGCGGCTTCCTTCGGGAATTTCAGGTTGCGGGAGGCGTCGGAGAGCAGCACCGGGGCCAGCTTTACCCAGGGCTCTCCGCGGCGCGGGGTCCCGCCGCCGCGCAGGGAGTACAAGGCGTCCTTCAGGTAGGCCGCCGGCACCTCGAAGCTGGAAGTGTCCGAGCCCAGGCTGTGTATCGCCACCACGCGCCCCTTGGCGTCGAAAACCGGGCTGCCGCTGGCCCCGCCGGTGCGGTCGAAGGAGGTCTGCATGTCCAGCGTCTGCCTGGGGGCCTTGTGTACGGCCAGGTTCACCACCTTGCCGGTCTTTACGGAGTACTCGTAGTTCTCGTTGTTGCCCACCAGGAAGACTTCCGCGCCCTCGGCGGGCGGGGCGTCGGCGAAGGCCGCCTGCGTGACGCCCTCCCTGAAGGCCCCCGTGGAGACCTGGAGGAAGGCGAAGTCGTTGAAGGGGTCGTAGTAGCGCAGGCGGGCCTGGGCGGTGGAGCCGTCCCTGAACACCACCCTGTACCTGGACGGGCTGGTGCCGGTCACGTGGCGGTTGGTGGCTATCAGCCCGGCCGCCAGGTCCACCACGAAGCCGGTGGCGTTGGCTCGGCCGGCCTTCTCGCCGTTGATGCCGAGCAGGGTGGTGCGCTCAATGCTGACCACCGAGCTCTTGGCCTTCTCTATTACTTTCGCCGGGATCTCCGCGGCGGCGGGAGCCGCCAGCAGGGCGGCCAGGATGATCGGGTTCATAAAAAACGGCGGCCGCGGACCCGCGCCCGCGGCCGCCCTCCTCGGTTTCAGATTATGCCCAGCTCTTTGCCGCACTTGCGGAACTTCTCGACGGCGAATTCCAGGTCCTTGAGCGTGTGGCCGGCGGTAACTATGGTGCGCAGGCGCTCCTTGCCCTTCGGGACGGTCGGGAAGCCGAGCGGCAGCGCGAACACGCCCTCGTCGAACAGCCGGTTGGAGAGCGCCTTAGCCTTCACCGGGTCGCCGATCATCACCGGGGTGATGGGGGTCACCGAGTCGCCGGTATTGAAGCCGGCCTTCTTCATTTCTTCCTTGAAGAAATTGGTGTTGTCCCAGAGGCGCTTGAGGTACTGCGGCTCGTTGAGCAGGATGTCGAGCACCGCCAGGCACGAGGCCGCCACCGACGGCGGCTGCGAGCTGGAGAACAGGAAGG
>CAYSYJ010000162.1:0-5391 GCA_964435105.1 uncultured Elusimicrobiaceae bacterium | reverse complement strand
CGCTCTATACCGGCGGCCGCAACTCGGCCGCGGCCGACGCCGCCTCCGCGGAGGAGAAAGCGGCGGAACTCGCCCTGCGCCTGGCCGAGCGCGCGGCCCTCTCCGAGACGCGCCAGGAGCACGCCGCCCTTGAGCAGGCCCTCGCCGTGGCCTCCTCGCTGCGCAAGGCCCTGGCCCTGGCCGAGGAGAACGCCCGCCTGCAGGCCAGGGATTACCTTTACGGGCTGGTGAACAACCTGGACGTGCTGAACGCCCAGAACTCGGTGCTGCAGACCGCCCTGGCCCTGGAGGCGGCCGACGCGGCCGCCGTGCTGGCCGGCGCCCGACTGGAGACCGCGGCCGGCCTGCGCAAGGACTGACCTTTTATGACCTTATCGGACCTCTCGATCAAACGGCCCGTCTTCGCCTGGATGCTGATGCTGGGCCTGATAACCTTCGGCGCCCTGGGCTTCTTCCGCATGGGCATCAGCCAGCTGCCCGACGTGGACTACCCGGTGGTCAACGTCAGCGTCAGCCTGGAGGGCGCCGCCCCCGAGGTGATGGAGACGCAGGTCACCGACGTGCTGGAGAGCGCGGTGATGACCATCGCCGGCATCCGCGACATCTCCTCCACCTCGCGCCGCGGCTCCGCGCGCATCACGCTGGAATTCGAGCTGGAGCACGACATCGACGACGCCATGCAGGAGGTGCAGGCCAAGGTCTCGCAGGCCCAGCGCAACCTCCCCAAGGACATAGACCCGCCGGTAGTGACCAAGACCAACCCCGAGGACCAGCCCATCGTCTGGATGGCCCTCTCCGGGAACAGGCCCGTTAAGGACCTGATGAACTACACCAACGACGTGCTGCGCGACCAGTTCAGCATCATCGAGGGCGTGGGCGAGGTGAACATGGGCGGCTACGTGGACCCCGCCCTTCGCGTCTGGCTGGACGCCGACAAGATGGACGCGGTCCAGCTGACCGTCACCGACATAATGAACGCCATAGCGGCCCAGCACGCCGAGCAGCCGGCCGGCTACATAGACACGGGCCGCAAGGAGCTGAACGTGCGCGTGCTCGGCGAGGCGCCTACGCCCGAGGCCTTCTCCCGCATGGTCATACAGGGCCGCGGCGGCGCCGCCATCTGGCGCACCTACCATATCTCCGACGTGGCCCGCGTGGAGGACGGCCTGGCCGACGTGCGCCGCATCAGCCGCAGCTGGGGCAAGCGGGCGGTGGGCCTGGGCATCAACAAGCAGCGCGGCTCCAACGCCGTGCAGACGGCGCGCCGGGTAAAGGCCAGGCTCGCCGAGATCCAGAAGACGCTGCCGGAAGGCATGAAGCTCGAGGTGGTCAACGACGCCACGCGCTTTATCGAGGAATCCACCCACGAGCTCAACTTCACGCTGGTGCTCTCGGTCATCCTGACCTCTGCGGTCTGCTGGCTGTTCCTGGGCTCCTGGTCCTCCACCTTCAACGTGCTGCTGGCCATCCCGACGTCCATCGTGGGCTCCTTCCTGGTGCTTTACTTCATGGGCTTCACGCTCAACACCTTCACGCTGCTGGGCCTGACCCTGGCCATCGGCATCGTCGTGGACGACGCCATCATGATGCTGGAGAACATCGTGCGCCACAACGAGGCGGGGGAGGGGCGCGTGCGCGCGGCCATCCTGGGCGCGCGCGAGATGACCTTCCCGGCCATGGCCGCCTCCATCGCCATCCTCGCCATCTTCCTGCCCGTCGTGTTCATGCAGGGCATCATAGGCAAGTTCTTCTTCCAGTTCGGCGTCACCATGACGGCCGCCGTCATGCTCTCGCTGCTGGAAGCCCTGACGCTCACCCCGATGCGCTGCTCGCAGTTCGTGGACGCGGAGCGCTCCCTGTGGATAGGCCGGGCCATGGACGGCCTGATGGAGCGCGGCCGCCGCGGCTATGCGGCGATCCTCCGCCGGCTGCTGGGGCACCGCTGGGCCGTGATAGCGGTCTCCACGGCTGTGTTCGCCCTGTCGCTGGCGCTTATCAAGTTCATCCCCAAGGAATTCTCGCCCGCGCAGGACCAGAGCCGCTTCCTGGCCCGCGTGCAGATGCCTGTCGGCACCCCGCTGGAAGTGACCGCCAGGGCCATGGAAGAGGCCGAGAAGTGGGCCATGTCCCAGCCCAATATACGCACCTTCATGGCCAATACCGGCGGCTTCGGCGGCGGCCAGGTGAACCAGGGCATGCTGATGATAGCCCTGAAGCCGCCCGCCGAGCGCGTGCCGCTGCCCGGGCAGAAGCGCCCGCCCACGCAGCAGGAGTTCATGAGGTTCGCCCGCAAGCCCCTCAACGCCATCCCCGGCGTCAGCCGGGTCGCCATCCAGGACCCTTCGCTCTCCGGTTTCACGGCGCAGCGCGGTTTCCCGGTGGAGTTCAGCGTGCGCGGCCCCAACTGGGAGAAGCTGGGCGAGTACAGCGCCGCCCTGATGCGGAAGATGAAGGACTCCGGCAAGATGATCGACGTGGACACCGACTACCAGGAGGGCATGCCCGAAGTCCAGGTGCTGCCCGACCGCGAGAAGGCCGCGGCCCGCGGCGTGAGCGTGGCTTCCATAGGCGACGCGGTGAATTCCATGATCGGCGGCGTGCGCGCCGGCAAGTTCACCCGCGGCGGCAAGCGTTACGACGTGCGCGTGCAGCTGGTGGACAAGGACCGCCGCAGCGCCGGCGACATCAAGAAGATCTGGGTGCGCAATAACCGCGGCGAGGTGATCCGCCTCTCGGAGGTGGTGCGCATAGAGGAAAAGCCCACGCTGCTCTCCATCTCCCGCAAGAACCGCGAGCGGGCCATAGGCGTTTTCGCCAACGTGGCGCCCGGCGCCTCGCAGGAGGAGGCCCTGAAGGAAGTGGGGCGCCTGGCCAAAGAGACGCTCCCCGACGGCTACAGGGTGGTCTTCACCGGCACCTCCAAGACCTTCCAGGACTCTTTCTCGAGCCTCTACTTCGCCCTGGTGCTCGGCGTATTCGTGGCCTACATGATCCTGGCCTCGCAGTTCAACAGCTTCCTGCACCCGTTCACGGTGCTCCTTGCCCTGCCTTTCAGCCTGACCGGCGCTTTCATCGCCCTCAAGCTGGGCGGGCAGTCGCTGTCCATCTACAGCATGATAGGCCTGATACTGCTGATGGGCATAGTGAAGAAGAACTCCATCCTGCTGGTGGACTTCACCAACCACAAGCGCCGCGACGGCGGGCTGGGCGTGGACGAGGCTCTGCTCGAGGCCTGCCCGATCCGCCTGCGGCCCATACTCATGACCTCTTTCGCCACCATAGCCGCCGCCATACCGCCCGCCCTAGGCTACGGCCCCGGCGCCGAGACGCGCATCCCCATGGCGCTCGTCGTGATAGGCGGCGTCCTTCTGTCCACGCTGCTGACCCTGCTGGTGGTGCCCTGCGCCTACAGCCTGATGGCGCCGCTGGAAAGCCGGCGCCACGAGGCCGCCCTCAGGACGGCCCTGAAGGAACTGGGCGAGATAGAGGAAAAGAAAGCTTAATCCGGCAGCTGGCGGCGCAGGTGATCCAGCAGGCGGGGGGCGTACTCGGCGCGGTAGCGGCCGAAGGCCTCGATGTGGTCGCCGGGCGCCGTCCAGAATTCCTTGGGTCCCGGAGCCGCCTCGTAAAGTTTCCTGCCCTGCGAGAAAGGCACCTTGCGGTCGCCCTCCGAGTGTATGAAAAGCTTGGGGCAGCCCAGTTTCCCGACCAGGTCCGCCGGAGAATGCCGCCCGCTCACCAGCAGCGGCGCCAGCCAGGAGAGCGGCCAGGTAAGCCAGTGCCGCCTGAGAGTATAAGCGGCCACCTCCCGGTAGGAGTAAAAGGACCCTTCCACTACCAGCGCCGCCGGGGTAAAGCCTGATTCGGCCAGGGCGGCCACCGCCAGCGCGCCGCCCAGGCTCTGCCCGAAGACCACTACCCGGTCCGGCCTGGCCCCCGGCAGTTTAAGCGCGTGGGCGAGCGCCGCCCGCGAATCCAGCACCAGCCCGTCGAGCGAAGCCCTCCCGCCGGAAGCGCCGTAGCCGCGGTAATCCGGGGCCAGCACATTGTAGCCCTCCGCGGCCAGCCAGGCCGCGTAGGGGAAATGCGCCGTCATGTTCTGGGCATTGCCGTGCAGGTAGACCACGGTGCCGCGCGGTTCCGCCGGCGGGGGGAAGAAAAGGGCCGTCAGCTCCGTGCCGTCCAGCGAGGGGAATTTAAGGACCTCGTACTTCAGGCCGCCGGCGGCAGGGTCGGAGAAGACGCCGCGCGAGGGCTGGAAGAAGAGGTGGGTGCAGCCGCCGAGCGCGGCCAGCGGCAGCAGGAGCAGCCTTTTCACGGCGGGAAAATGAAGGCGTTGTAGTAGAGGCCGGCCTCTTTGACCTTGCCGCGCCAGGAATACTCCGCGCGCAGGGCGGAGTCCTTCGACAGTTTCAGCGAGGCGGCCGCAGTGCCCGCCCAGAGCGGGGCGGTGTCGCCGAAAGTGTAGGCCAGGTAGCGCGCCTCTGCGTTGAACCGCACGGGTCCCTTATCCGCGAGCACGCCGCCCTTGAGGCCGGGGCCCAGCCGCCAGCGGCGCTCCAGCGCGCCGCCTATGGCGCCGTCGGCCTGCGCGAGCAGGTACCAGAGCTGGCGCACCGGCCCTTCCCAGGCGGCGGATACGCCCGCCCCGGCGTTCATGGTCCAGACGGCGGAGGAGCCGGGGCTGCGCCCTGTCTCGTCCGCCTGCTCCACGCCCGCGCCGACCTCCCAGGACTGGCGCCGTACCCAGCTGTCCCAGGGATTGAGGCTCAGCACCCGCGCGAGGCGCGCTTCTTTCATGTAAAACCGGTTATGGCGCCGCTCGTAGCGCAGGCGGAAGGCGCCCATCTCGAGCGCCGCGTCGGGCAGGTAGCCGGCCGGCTCGTCGAGCAGGTCCTGCACCGCGTAGCGCCAGGTGAAATCGTAGGCCCCGCCGTCCTTCAGTGCCACCACCCCGGCGCCCACCCGCATGCTGTCGTGGGCGTCGGTCAGGTCGGCCGGCCGCTCCGGCCCGCCGGTGAAGGTGGGCTGCCGGCCCAGCGCCGCGCGCGCAGCCAGCAGGGGGTCGGTGCGGCCGTCCAACTCCTCTTTCTTTATCTTGCCGGCATAGTAGCGCCAGCTCAGGTAGTCGGCGGCGGTCTCGAACACCGCGGCCTTGATGGCCGGGTTCACCGGCTCCAGGCGCTTGAGCGCCGCGGGCTGGTCGCCGCGGGCCAGGTCCAGGACGAAGCCCCGCTCTTCCGGAGTCAGCTGGGAGCGTTTCCAATCCACCTTCTTCCAGAGCGAAGGCCGCCAATCCGGCACGCCGGGCGGGGTGGCGGCCAGTATGGCCTTGGCCGTGTCGGAGGGGATGGCCCAATAACGGAAACCCCTGGTCAGGTCCAGGCCGGG
>CAYSYJ010000161.1:0-5403 GCA_964435105.1 uncultured Elusimicrobiaceae bacterium | reverse complement strand
GCCAGGAGCGTCTTAAGAGGCTCTTTCTTGAGCTTCTCCGCCCGCTTAAGGGCGATGAAGCGCACTTCCGCGAGCATGGGCGCCGTGCGGGCTTCGTCCAGCAGCTGGTGCATGTCCGCGCTCTCCGCGTCGCGGACCGAAAAGTTGAAGGACTCCGGCTTGAAGACGGCGGCCAGCCGCTTGAGCGCGGCCTCCTTGAGGGCCGTTTCCTCGCCGCAGAGGTAATAGACCGGGCGGGTCCTTTTCTTCGCCCACTCCTCGGCCAGGGCTTTGGGGGAAAGAGTCTGCATCAGGGGGCCGCCGGGGCCGGCGGGGTCTCCGACGGCACTTTCTTCTGGGAAGCGCTGGAGACGGAGCCGAAGCCCTGCACGGTGCGCAGGACCACGTCCTTGGCGAGGATCTCCCAGAGGGCCTCGCGGGCCTGCTCCTCGGTGAGCCCGCCGGGCAGGTTGGCGGCGGAGTACATCTTGGTCACCTGCAGGGCCGGCTCCTCCCAGAGGTAGCGGTTGTATTCCTTGTCCAGCAGCCGCACGGCGGCTATTACGTTGAGCTTGTAGACCGTCGGGACCAGGTTGACGTCGTACTGGATGGGGGTGAGTATGTAGTGGCTGATCTCGCCCACTATCACGCCCTGGGCGGCGCTCTCGGGGGAGACGGTATATTCGCCGTTCTTGAGGAACTCGTCCACCACCTTGAGCGTGATCTTCTCCTCGAGCCCGAACTGCTGGGTCTTGTTGGCGAAGGGCCGCACCGCGACCCGCTTGATATGGGCCGGCAGTTTCTGCTCGGCAGGCTTGTAGACGATGTCGGAAGAGGCGCCGCAGCCGGCCAGCCCCAGCAGTCCCGCAAGTATCGCTAACTTCTTCATAAGTTCCCCCGTATCCCCTATTTTACGACTATGCTGACCAGCCGGCCGGGCACCACTATGGTCTTGAGCACGGTCTTGCCGGCCGTATGCGGCGCCGCGGCCTCCAGGGCCAGGCGCTTGATGTCGTCCTGGGAAGTCGTCTCCTTGACGCTCAGCTTGGCCTTGATCTTGCCGTTGACCTGCACCGGGATCTCGATGTCGCGCGAGGCGATCACGGCCTTGTCCGCCCGCGGCCACGGGCGCGCCATCAGCGTGCCCTGCCCGCCGGCCAGTTCCCACATCTCGTCGGCGATATGCGGCGCGAAAGGGTGCAGCAGCGTGACGAAGGTCTCGTAGTCCTCGCGGCTGGTCTCCTTGCGCTCGGTAAGGCGGTTGAGGTAGACCATCAGCGCGGAGATGGCGGTGTTGAACTTGAGCGCCTCGATGTCCGCGCCCACCTTCTCTATGGTCTGGTGGCGCAGGATCAGGTCCGGGCCTTCGGCCTTCCTGTCCGTGAGGGCCGCGTGGCGTTCCAGGCCCCAGCCGTAGGCGCGCTTGAGAAAGCGCGAGACGCCCTCTATGCCGCGGGTGTCCCAGGGCTTGGAGTCCTCGAGCGGGCCCATGAACATCTCGTAGAGCCTGAAGGCGTCCGCGCCGTAGCGCTCCACCACCTCGGTGGGGTTGATGACGTTCTTCTTGGACTTGGACATTTTCTCCACCACGGGCTTGAGGGTCTCGCCCTCCGGCGTGCGGGCGGAGCCGTCCTCGGCGATCTCCAGCTCCTTGTAATTGCGGTAGGCGCCTTTGCCGTCGCGGTAGGCGTAGGAAAGGATCATGCCCTGGTGCACCAGCTTCTTGAAGGGCTCCTCGGTGGAGACCAGCCCCAGGTCGAACAGCACCTTGTGCCAGAAGCGGGCGTAGAGCAGGTGCAGCACGGCGTGCTCGGCGCCGCCTATGTAGAGGTCCACCGGCATCCAGGCCTTCTCCAGTTCCTTGTCGACGAAAGCCGCGGGGTTCTTAGGGTCGATATAGCGCAGGTAGTACCAGCAGGAGCCGGCCCACTGCGGCATGGTATTGGTCTCGCGCTTCGCGGGGCCGCCGCAGGAGGGGCACTTGGTGTTCACCCAGCTCTCTATCGCGGCGAGGGGGGATTCGCCCGTGCCGGTGGGCTCGTACTTCTCCACCTCGGGCAGCAGCACGGGCAGCTCGTTCTCGGGCACCGGCACGGTGCCGCATTTCTCGCAGTGCACCAGCGGGAAAGGCTCTCCCCAGTAGCGCTGGCGGGCGAACAGCCAGTCGCGCAGCTTGAAATTGACCTTGGCCTTGCCTATGCCCTTCTCCTCCAGCCACTTGGTGATCTTCTTCTTGGCCTCGGGGGTGGTCAGGCCGTCTATGATGCCGGAGTTGACCGCGGTGCCGTCCTCGCAGAAGGCGCCTTCGCCCTTCCAGCCGGCCGGGGGCTTGATGACCTCTATGATCTCCAGGCCGAACTTCACGGCGAACTCGTGGTCGCGGTCGTCGTGGGCGGGCACGGCCATGATGGCGCCGGTGCCGTAGGTGGAAAGGACATAATCCGCCGTCCAGACCGGTATTTTCTTTCCGTTAACCGGGTTGACAGCGTAGGCGCCGGTGAACACGCCGGTCTTGTCCTTGGCCAGCTCGGTGCGCTCCAGGTCGCTTTTGTTGGCGGCGGCGGCCACGTAGGCCTCCACGGCCGCCTTCTGGGCCGGCGTGGTGATCTTCGCGACGAAGGGATGCTCCGGGGCGAGCACCATGTAGGTGGCGCCGTAAAGGGTGTCGGGGCGGGTGGTGAACACGCGCAGCGGGCCCGCGCCGGGCACCTCGAAATCCACCTCGGCGCCCTCGGAGCGGCCTATCCAGTTCTCCTGCATCAGGCGGGTGGAGTGGGGCCAGTCGGTATCCTTGAGGTCGGCGAGCAGCCGGTCGCCGTAGGCGGTGATCTTCAGCATCCACTGCCGGAGGCTGCGCCTCTCTATGGGCGTCTCGCAGCGGTCGCATTTGCCCTGGAATACCTCCTCGTTGGCGAGGCCGGTCTTGCACTTGGGGCACCAGTTGATGGGCATGGTGGATTCGTAGGCCAGGCCCTTCTTGAAGAGCTGCAGGAAGATCCACTGCGTCCACTTGTAGTAGGCGGGGTCGGTGGTGCTGATCTCGCGCTCCCAGTCGTAGCTGAAGCCGAGGGAATCGATCTGCCGCCTGAAGGTGGCGCAGTTCTTCTCCGTGGTGACGCGGGGGTGCACGCCGGTGGAGATGGCGTAGTTCTCGGCGGGCAGGCCGAAGGCGTCCCAGCCCATGGGGTGCAGCACCTCGAAGCCCTTCATGCGCTTGTAGCGGCACAGGATGTCGGAGGCGGTGTAGCCCTCCGGGTGTCCCACGTGCAGGCCGTCGCCGGAGGGGTACGGGAACATGTCGAGGCAGTAGAACTTGGGCTTGGAGCCCGGCAGGCGGGCCGTCCTGAAAGCGTTCAGCTCGCGCCATTTCTTCTGCTGGCGGGCGTCTATCTCCTGGAAAGTGCGGGCCGTGGTCTCGGTGTTCACTTGGCAGCCTCCGTCTTGGTCTTGCCTTTCCTGATCCTGTCGAAAATTATGCTGACCCGGCCGCCTTCGGCGGCTACCCGGTAGCTGGCGGGGTTTGCGCCTTTGGGGACCGCCATGGCCCGGCGCTGGGTGCGCGCGAACGAGGACGAGGAGACGCTGCCGTCGGGGTTGGCGACGCTGCGGTTCTCCTGCCGGGTATAGCTCATCTTGATCAGGTTGCCGGCGATGTCCACCTTCATGGCCTCGGCGGCGTCCCTGGGCGCGTCCAGGTTGACCGTCACGTGCTCGTCGTCCCTGACCACCTCGGGTTTCAGGTCGGCCGCGGACATCTTGCCGCCTACCCACTTGGAGTAAGGCTCCTCGAACTTGGCCTTCTTGTCGCCCAGGCGGGCGTTCACCCGGCTCTGTACCTTCTCCAGGTCGCCGATGGGGTCCTGCGAGGAGGTGAAGAAGGATTCCCCGAAAATGGAATCGAAGTCGGCCCCGGTCACCGGCTTATCGGACTCGAGCTTGTCGGCTATGCGCCCGATCATCGCATCCAGGTTCTTTATCATATCCTGGCCTATCTGCTCGGCGTCGGGCTGGCTGTTTTCCTGCGCGGCCAGGGGGGCGGCCGCCAGGGCGGCCAAAAGGGCCGCCGTCACGCGGAAAGTTCTCATAATATATATATTTTATCAAATTGCCGCCGGGGGCGGCGGGTCAGAGGCGCCGGAGCAGGGCGGCCGTGCGCAGGTTCATGCGGCGGCGCTGCGCGGGGGTGGCGTCGTCCCAGCCGGCCAGGTGCAGGGCGCCGTGCGCGGCCAGCACCAGCAGCTCGGTCAGGGCGGAATGGCCCAGGGCCTTGGCCTGCCTGGCCGCGACCGGCGCGCAGACATAGATCTCGCCCCAGGGGACCCCGGGGAAGTGCGGCGGGGGGGCGTTGAAAGCGATGACGTCGGTAAGCCGGTCCTTGCCCAGGAAGCGGCGGTTGAGGGTTTTTATCCCCGGCCCGCCGGTAAGCACCAGGTTGACCTCGCGGCGGGCGTGGCGCGGCCCGAGGCCCAGGGCGGCGGCCCTGGCCAGGGCGGGGGCCGCGGCTTTCAGCGCGGCGTCCGCCTTAAGGTCGAAGAAGACCCGTACCGGCATCAGGCGCGGGCCTCTTCCCAGCTGTCGTAGGCGGCCAGGATCTCCTTAACCAGCGGGTGGCGGGAAACGTCCTTGCCGGTGAAGTGCACGAATTTCACGCCGGGGACCTTCTTGAGGATGTCCTTGATCAGGACCAGCCCGGACTTCTCCTTCTCGCGCAGGTCTATCTGCGTGACGTCCCCGGTTACCACCATGCGCGACCCCAGGCCCATGCGGGTCAGGAACATCTTCATCTGCTCGGGCAGGGTGTTCTGCGCCTCGTCGAGGATTATGAAGGCCTTCTCGAGCGTGCGGCCGCGCATATAGGCCAGCGGCACGGTCTCGATGACCTCTTCCTGTCTCAGGTCGCGGAACTTCTCGGGTCCGAGCAGGGAATAGAAGGCGTCGTAGAGGGGCTTGAGATAGGGGTGCACTTTTTCGGAGACGTCGCCGGGCAGGAAGCCCAGCTTTTCCCCGGCCTCTACGATGGGACGGGTCAGTATGACGCGATGCACCTTGCCGGAGCGCAGCAGGCGGAGCGCGCAGGCCGCGGCGAGATAGGTCTTGCCGGTGCCGGCGGGGCCGATACCGAAGATGATGTCCTTGGCGGCCAGCGCCTTCATGTAGTCGATCTGGGTGGCAGAGCGCGGGACGATGGTCTTCTACCGTCTCCGCACCCCCTGCATCCTCAAGTTCCTGTCGTGCGTGGAAACCGTGGCCCGGACGACCGCCGAAAACCAGATAGCCCTGGCGAAATAGGGGCCCGCCACGCGACCCGTCCGGCGGCGCCCACAGCGGGCCCAGCCCGACGGGCCGCCGTCGAACCGCCGCCACCGAGGGCCACTGAAGAGGAATGCATCTCATGCACTGGAAAAAGGAGTGGAAGCCCCTCGC
>CAYSYJ010000160.1:0-5416 GCA_964435105.1 uncultured Elusimicrobiaceae bacterium | reverse complement strand
GCCTTTCGCCGCGGCCGCGATGCTCGCCGTATTCTGGGCCATACGCCTCGCAGGCGAGACCCTGATCTCCTCGGTGCTGGACCCGCTGTTCCAGAACGCCTGGATGCCGCTGCTCGGCCGGGCCCTGTCCGGCCTCCAGGACGGGTCCGCCCTGAAGGCGCTGCTGCTGGGGACCACGCCGGCGCCCATGGAATCCTTCGGCCTGCTCACCACCGGCCTCTATATACCCTTCGTCACGGTGCTGCCCTATATCGCGGCCTTCTACGCCGCGCTGGGCCTGCTGGAGGACATAGGCTACCTGCCGCGCCTCGCCGTGCTACTCGACAATTACATGCACAAGCTCGGGCTGCACGGCTACGGCACCATCCCGCTGATGCTCGGCATGGGCTGCAAGGTGCCGGCCATACTCGCCGCCCGCGTGCTGGAAACGCCGCGCGAGCGCGTGATAGCCACCGCCCTGACCCTGGCGCTCGCCCCGTGCATGCCGCAGACCGCCATGATCTTCGGCATCCTCTCCCCCTACCCGTTAAAGTACACACTGGCCGTCTTCGCCGCCATCGCCGCCGCGGGCGTGCTCTCCTCGCTGCTGCTGGGCCGCCTGCTGAAAGGCGAGACCCCGGAGCTGTTCCTGGAGATCCCGCCTTACCAGGCGCCGTCGCTGCGTGTGATGGGCCGCAAGCTCTGGCTGCGCGTCCGGGAATTCCTCTTCGAGGCGGTACCGATGATCGTGGCGGGCGTGGCCGCCGTGGCCCTGCTCGACATGAGCGGCGTCCTCGCCGCTATCGCCGCCTTCTTCCGGCCGGCAGTCACCGGGGTGCTCGGCCTGCCCGGAGAGACCGTCTCCGTCATGGTGCTGGGCTTCCTGCGCAAGGACGTCTCCATTGCCATGCTGACGCCTTTCGCCCTTTCCCCCGGCTCGCTGGTGGTGGCCAGCGTCTTCCTCTCCCTTTACCTGCCGTGTCTCGCCAGCGCCCTGGTGACGGTGCGCGAGCTGGGCGCCAGGGACGCCTTCAAGGTGTTCGCGGCCAACTTCGCCGCCGCGCTGCTCTTCGCGGCGGCTTTGAATCTGCTCGTAAGATTCCTATAATTTACCCCGGTATACGGAGATCATCATTATGGGCTTTTTCAAGGACATGCGCGCGGGCCTGACCCGCAACGTAACCTTTCTGGGCGTGGTCAGCGGCCTCACCGACATCTCGAGCGAGATGCTCTACCCGATAGTGCCGGTCTTCCTGACCTCGGTGCTGGGCGCGCCCATGCAGGTGGTCGGCGTCATCGAAGGCGTGGCCGAGGCCACGGCCAGCTTCGTCAAGATCGTCGGCGGCCGCCTCTCCGACAGGTTCGACCGCCGCAAGCCTTTCGTGGTGGCGGGCTATTCCCTCTCGGCCGTTTCCAAGCCCCTGCTGGCGCTGGCGGCCTCCTGGCACTTCGTGCTCTTCGCCCGCTTCATAGACCGCGTGGGCAAGGGCGTGCGCACCTCCGCGCGCGACGCGCTGATAGCCGACTCCATAGACAAGGCGCACTGGGGCAAGGCCTTCGGCTTCCACCGCGCCATGGACACCCTCGGGGCGGCCCTGGGCCCGCTCACGGCGCTGGCGCTCATCCACTTCATGGGGGCGGAGAAGCCGGACTACCGCTTCGTCTTCATGGCGGCCTTCGTGCCGGCCCTGATCGGCGTGGGAGTGCTGCTCTGGTTCGTGCGCGACTCCGCGCCGCAGCGCGCCCCCGGCGCCCCGCGCGCCGCCGCCGAACCCATGACCGCCGACTTCAAGACCTTCCTCGTCATCTACGGAGTTTTCTCGCTGGGCAATTCCAGCATGGTCTTCCCCATCATGAAGGCCAAGGAGATGGGCTTCACGCTGACGCACGTGATCCTGGCCTACACCGGCTATAACCTGGTCTACGCGCTGCTGGCCTCGCCCGCCGGCTGGCTGGCGGACAGGCTGGGCAAGGTCAAGACCATGAACTTCGGCTTCGCCGTGTTCGCGGCCGTGTACCTGGGCTTCGCCCTGGCCGACCGGGCGTGGATGGTCTGGGCGCTCTTCGCCCTCTACGGCTTCTACGGCGCCTTCAACGAGGGCATAGCCAAGGCCGTGGTGGCCCACCTGAGCGGCCCCTCAAACCGCGCCTCGGCGATGGGCTATTTCCAGGGCGCGCTCGGCTTCATCACCTTCGCGGCCAGCGCCCTCGCGGGCTTCCTCTGGGACCAGGTCTCCCCGGCGGCTCCCTTCGTGGTAGGCGCCGCCTGCGCGCTGCTCTCCGGCGCCGCGCTCACCCTCTGGACCGCCCGCAGGCGCCTGCAGTTCTAAAAATGAAAAAACTCCTCTCGGAAGTACTCAAGCACGAAGTCTATCCCGCGATGGGCTGCACAGAACCGGTAGCGGTGGCTTTCGCCGCGGCCACCGCCGCGAGCCTCCTGAAAGGGCGCACGGCCGCCGTGAGCGTGCGCACCGACCCCGGCACCTACAAGAACGGCCTCGCCGTGGCCATCCCCAATACCCGCGGCGAGAAAGGCAACCTGCTCGCCGCCGCCATAGGGGCCGTGGTACGCAAGCCGGAGCTCGGGGCGGAACTTTTCAAGGGCCTGCCCTCCTCCCGCCTGAAGGAAGCGTCCTCCCTGGTCCGTTCCGGCCGGGCTTCGATCGCCGTGGACTATGCCCGTCGCGGCATCTATATAGCCGCCGAGGTAAGGGCCGGGCGCGAAAAGGCGCTCTGCGTGCTGGAGGGCAGCCACAAGCAGGTGGCCCTGCT
The DNA here is from genome assembly GCA_964435105.1 of uncultured Elusimicrobiaceae bacterium. Lineage (GTDB taxonomy): Bacteria > Elusimicrobiota > Elusimicrobia > Elusimicrobiales > UBA9959 > UBA9959. Next base: position 2,665 of record CAYSYJ010000160.1, on the reverse strand, counting down.
CAGGCTCAACGGCAAGACGGTGATAAAGGCCCCGCGCGCCGGCGGCCGCGCCGCCAAGGCCCCCTACAAGGAGGCCCTGCGCCGCGCCACCTTCCGCGACCTGTTCAAGGCCGCCGAGACCGTTACGCCGGAACAGCTGGCCTATATCCGCCGGGGCGTGGAGATGAACCTGGCCGCGGCGGGCGCCGGGCTCAAGCTGCGCAAGGTCGGCTACTATGTACAGGACCTGATCAGGAAAGGCTACCTGAAGAAGGACATCCTCTCCGGAGTGAAACTCGCCGCGGCGGCCGCCACCGACGCCCGCATGGCCGGCGCGCCCATCCCCGTCATGTCCAGCGGCGAGAGCGGCAACCAGGGAGTGGTGGCCGTGCTGGTGCCGTGGCTGGTCGGCAAGGCCTTCAAGGTGCCGGAGCGCCGCATCCTCAAGAGCATCGCCCTCTCCCACCTGGTCAATTCCTATATCAAGGTCTTCACCGGGGAGCTCGCCCCCATCTGCGGCTGCGCCGTGGCCGCCGGCGTGGGCGCCTCCGTGGCGGTGGTCTGGCAGCGCGCCGGCGCCGACCACAGGAAGGCCGCCCTCGCGGTGAACACCGTCATCAGCGATATCGGCGGCATGCTCTGCGACGGCGCCAAGAGCGGCTGCGCCCTGAAGGTCGCCTCCTCCGCGGACTCCGCGGTGCGCGCCGCCTGGATGGCCTGCAACGGCGAGGGCATCACCGACGAGGAAGGTTTCGTGGGCAAGTCCCCGGAACAGACCATAAAGAACATCTCCCGGATCTCCAGCCTCGGCATGGACAAGGTGGACCGCATCATCCTCGACATCATGTCGGAAAAACGCCGGTGACCGGCTTCGCCGTACTCCTCACTGATCCCGGCGCCGCGCCCGCCGCGGCGGCCGCCTTCCTGGCCGCCCGCCCGGGTTCCGGCGCCCCCCAGGCCGCGGCTTTCCTGCGCGCCAACCCCGGCTGCCTGGGCCGGGCGCTGACGCGGGCCGCGGCGGAGGAACTGCTGGCCGAGGCCGCCGCCGCCGGGCTGCGCTGCTCCCTCTTCTCCGAAGACGACCTCAAGGCCCCTCCCCCGCCCGCCATAGCGCAGCGGGCGGAGCTGCTGGACGGCGGCCTTCGCGCCGCCTCTTCGGGGGCGCTGCTCTTTATCCGCTACGAGGACGTCCTGGCCCTGGCCGCGGCCGCCTGGGACGCCCCGGCGCCGGCGCCTTCCGTCGCCGCCCTGGCGCCGGGCATACTGGCGAAGGTCGTATCCATCTTCACCGGCGGCCCGCCGCAGCCGGAGCGCGGCCCCAGGGAGACCTTCTTCAGGGCCGACCTGCTGGCGGCGGACGGGACCCGCCTGCTATTCGAGCCGGAAAGCCTGGATTTTTCGCCGCTGGGCCAGGCCAGGACGCATTCCTCCCTGGAGAACTTCCGCCTGCTGCTGGACGCGCTGCGCCTGAGGATTCCCGGCGCAGCCGTCAACGCCTGCCTGCCGGCGCTGCTGGCCAGGTCTCCCCTCGCGCCGCTCAAGGTAGCCGGCCCGGAGGCGGCCGACGCGGACCTCACCCGCCTGCTGCTCCTGGCCCGCCGCTCCTGACCCCGCGCGGCGCCGCATTTACTATAATTACCCTATGGAAACGCAGCCTCACCAGGACCGCTTCTTCGCCCTGCACGCCCATTTCTACCAGCCGCCCAGGGAGAACCCCTGGACCGGCCGCATAGACCCCCAGCCCTCGGCCTGGCCTTTCCACGACTGGAACTCCCGGGTGGCGCGGGAATGCTACCTCCCCAACGCCTGCGCCCGCGTCAACGACTCCTCGGGGCGCGTGCTGGAACTCTCCAACAACTACCTCCACCTGAACTTCAACTTCGGGCCCACGCTGTTCTCCTGGCTGGAGAAGGAATACCCTTTCTACTACGAGCGGGTGCTGCGCGCGGGACGCGAATCCAGGGAGCGGACCGGCCACTCCAACGCCATCGCCCAGGCCTACAACCACATGATCATGCCGCTGGCCTCCTTCCAGGACCGCCTGACGCAGGCGCTCTGGGGCATCAGGGATTTCGAGGGCCGCTTCGGCTTCAAGCCGGAGGCCATGTGGCTGCCGGAGACCGCCGCCGACGACGAGACCATGCGCCTGCTGGTGGACCTGGGCATGAAATACGTCATCCTCTCCCCCTACCAGGCGGAGGCGGTCAGGCCGCATAACTCCCGGGACTGGCAGGACGTTTCCGCGGGGGATCTCGACGCTACGCGCCCCTACCTCTGGCACGACACCCTGCCCGACGGGGCCCGCCCCAAGGGCCGCAGCATCGCCGTCTTCTTTTACGACGGCCCGCTCTCCAAGGCGGCCGCCTTCGAAGGCCTCGCGAAGAACTCCGCCCAGTTCGCGGACCGGGTCGAATCCTGCTACCGCCAGGGCCGACGCGGCCCCCAGCTGGTCAGCATGGCGGTGGACGGCGAGACTTTCGGCCATCACCACAAGTTCGGGGACCTGACCCTGGCTCACGCCTTCCTGCACGAGCTCAAGAAGCGCGGCATCAGGACCGTCAATTTCTCCCAGTACCTGGAGCTCCACCCCCCCGCCGACGAGGTGCGCCTCAAGCCGGGGCCGGACAAGGAAGGCACGGCCTGGAGCTGCGCCCACGGCGTGCGCCGCTGGAAGGGCGGCTGCGAC
>CAYSYJ010000159.1:0-5423 GCA_964435105.1 uncultured Elusimicrobiaceae bacterium | reverse complement strand
GTCAGCGCCGCGGTCGCCTCCGAGAGCTGCTTCGACGTCGCCACCCAGGGCGAGCTGGACACGCATACCGGCGCCAGCTCCGCGCATAACGCCACCAGCGCCAATACCGGCAGCCGCATAGTTATGCGCGACGGCTCCGGCAACTTCTCCGCGGGCACCATCACCGCCACGCTGAACGGCAACGCCTCCACGGCGACCTCGGCGACGTCGGCCGGCTCCGCCACCACGGCGGGGTCCCTGTCGTCGAACGGCAGCAACTGCACCGGTTCGGAGTTCGCCGTGGGCGTGGACGCCAGCGGGGACGCCGAATGCACCAGCGGCAACAGTTCCCAGAACAACAGGGTAGTCTGCTGGAAATCCGCCACCACGCTGGGCTATTGCTCCAATACGCCCGACGCTAACGGTGCCTGCACCTGCAACTGATCAGTCTTTTGTAAGGGAAACCACGGAAAGAAGTGTTTTTTGAGTAGCGCCGCGCAGGCCCAGCAGGGCTTGCGCGGCTTGTCCCTGGGCCACCGTCATGGCTTTGGGGTCAGTGACCAGCGCCAGGAGGCGCCGGGACAGGTCTTCGGAATCCTTAATTATGAAACCGCCTTCGGCGCGCGCCAGCGCGTCGCCGGCGTGCCGCGCGTTGCGGTAATTGGGGCCGAACAGGGCCGGCTTGCAGTAGAGGGCCGGCTCCAGCACATTGTGCCCGCCGGTGCTGTCCAGCGTGCCGCCCACGAAACACACCGAGGAGAAGGCGTAAAAGGCCTGCAGCAGGCCCAGGGCGTCCACCAGCAGGCAATCCGTGGCCTCCGGCACCACCGGGTCGCTCCAGCGCATAAAAGGCGCGCCGGCCTTCTTCAGGGCCTCCGCCGTAGCGGCGGCCCGCTCCGGGTGGCGCGGCACTATTACCAGCTTAAGCGAGGGGGCGGCCTTGCGCGCTTTCAACCAGCCTTCTATTATGACCGGTTCCTCTTCGGGGTGGGTGCTGCCGGCGGTGAAGACCGGGGCTTCGTCCCAGTCGGAGGCCGCCAGGAACTCTCGCACCTTGTCGCGCCCGGCGGCGGAAGCCCCCAGGAGGTCGTGCTTGAGGTTGCCGGTCTCCTCTACCTTGCCCTCCAGGCCCGCCAGGAGGCGGAAGCGCTCCGCGTCGGGCCGGCTCTGGGCCAGCACCCGCCGCACGCCCGAGAAGGCCAGCCGGGTGAGGGGGGCCAGCAGGCGGTAAAGCAGCAGGGTATTGGGGGAGATGCGGGCATTAACGAGGAAAATGGGGACGCCGGCCCTGGCGGCAGCGACCAGGGTGGCGGGCCAGATCTCCGTCTCGGCCACCACCAGGACGCGCGGGCGGGCCTTGGCGATGAAAGCCGCGGCCGACGGGTAGAAGTCCAGAGGCGCCAGCCTGGCCGGGGCCAGCTTGGCGGCCTCGGCCCTGCCGGAAGCCGAGGAGGAGGTGAAAAAGAGGGGGGCCTTAAGGGCGGCGGAGAGCTCCGGGGCGAACTTGGAAACGGCCTTCACCTCGCCCATGGAGGCCGCGTGCACCCAAACGGCGCCGGGGGGGCAGGGGGCCGGCCCCAGGCCGAGGCGCTCGGGGATCTCGCCGCCCAGCGCCTTCATGAGGGAACGGCGCGGCGACAGCAGGAAAAAGACGGCGTAAAGCGCGGCGATAGCCGGCGCCAGCAGGCTGTAGAGGAACAGGAGGGGGTATCCCATCAGGGAATTATTTCTTGCCCGCGGCGGCCTTTTTCTTCTTCTTGGACAGCCAGGGGAAGGCGAAGACGGCGGAATACTTGGGGTCGAAGGCTCCGGTATCGAAGGCCGCTCCTATCTTGGCGGCCTCCAGGCGCTGGAAAAGGCTCTTTATGAGCTCGTTCTCGAACAGGGGGACCGCGGTGGCCTCCTGGGCGGGCGTTTCCGGTTCGGGGCAGGAGGAAATATAGATGGCCGGGCCGAGTTCGAAGCCTTCGGGTTCCGCCTCGCGCACCGCCAGTTCCGACGTGACGCCCACGGCGGTCTGCATGAAGACCTGGGCCGCGATACGGTCCAGGCGCTTATGGGTCTCGTCCGGGGGGGAGGCCAGGCGGTTCTCGAAGGATTTGCCCAGCGTCAGGATGGCCGCGGTCAGGGGGTGCCCGGCGGCGCCGCCTATCTTGGCCGCCGCCTCGTCCTCGACCGGCAGGTACTCGAAGACCACCGCCGGCTCCAGCGCCGTCGCGAGGGAGGCCGCGTATTCGCGCACGGCCTGCTCCTCGGCGAGGCCTATGGAGGCGAGGTCGAGCTTGTGCTTGCGCGCCTTGCGCAGCACTTCGTAAGAGTAGACCGGGATGCGGAACTTCTTGATCTTCCTCACGGCTCTTCCCCGCCTTTAAGGCTTAATTGGAATGGCCCTTGCGCTGCCACTGGTACACCAGCGGCGTCGCTATGGCGATGGTGGAATAGGTGCCTATCACGCTGCCCACCAGCATGCAGAAGGCGAAGTTATTGATGACCTCGCCGCCGAAGAAGAACAGGATCGCCACCACCGCCAGCACGGTCAGGTTGGTCAGCAGGGTGCGCGACAGCGTCTCGTTGACGCTGGTGTTCACCAGCTGGCCCAGGGGCATCTTGGGGAACATGCGCAGGTTCTCGCGCATGCGGTCGAAGATGACGATGGTGTCGTTGATGGAGTAGCCGGCTATGGTCAGCAGGGCCGCCACGATCACCAGGTCTATCTCGCGGTTGGTGATGGACATGGCGCCGGCGGCTATGAACACGTCGTGCAGCAGGGCGATGACGCCCGCCGCGCCCCAGACCGGGTTGGAGAAGCGGAAGGCCACGTAGACGATGATGCCGAACAGCGACAGCACGAAGGCGAACAGCGCCTTCTTGGCCAGGTCGCGGCCCACCACGGGGCCCACGTAGTCGCGCTTCTCCTCGGTGAGCTTATTGCCGGGGAACGCGGCGGCGAAGCCCGCCATGATCTTGTCGGCCATCTCGTTGACCTTCTCCTGCGAGCCCTTCACCTTGATCTGGTAGGCGTTGCGGCCGCTGAAGCTCTGTATCGAGGTCTCGAGACCGGCCTTGCTCATGGCCTCGCGCACCTGGGCGGTGGTGACCTTCTGGTCGAACTGCACCTGCAGCAGGGTGCCGCCGGTGAAGTCCAGGCCCAGGTTGAGGCCCTTGACGCCCATGGAGACCGCGCCCGCAATTAGCAGCAGGCCGGACAGCGCGAAGAAGACCAGGCGCTTGCCGATGAAGTCGATATTGGTTTTCTTGATGAGTACCATCATATGGAGAGCTCCTTGGGGTTGGACGTGAGCCAGAACTCGTATATGGCCCTGGTCACGAAGACGGAAGTGAACATACCGACCAGGAGGCCGATGGTCAGCGTGACTGCGAAGCCCTTGACCGGGCCGGAACCGAACTGGAACAGGAAGATGGCCGCGATCCAGGTGGTCACGTTGGAGTCCAGGATGGCGCTCCAGGCCTTGTCATAGGAGGTCGGGATGACCATGGCTACCGGCTTGGAGAGCAGCAGCTCTTCGCGCATGCGCTCCAGGATCAGCACGTTCGCGTCGATGGCCATCGCGAGCGACAGGATGATGCCGGCGATGCCGGGCAGGGTCAGCGTGGCGCCGAAGTAGCTCATCGCCGCGGCCAGGAACACGAAGTTCAGGGCCAGGGCGATGTCGGCCACGAAGCCGCCCGCGCGGTAGTAGACCAGCATGAAGGCGATGACCAGGATGAAGCCGATGGCCGCCGCGGAGAGGCCCTTCTTGATGGAGTCTTCGCCGAGGCCGGGACCCACCACGCGCTTCTCGATGATATTGACCGGGGCGGGCAGGGCGCCGGCGCGCAGGATGATGGCCAGGTTGCGGGCCTCCTCCATGGTGAAGTTGCCCTCTATGACACCGGAACCGCCGCCTATGCGGCTCTTGATGACGGGCGCGGAGTGCACCACCTCGTCGAGCACGATGGCCAGGTACTTGCCCACGTTGGCGCCGGTGAAGTCCTCGAACAGCTTGCCGCCCTCCTTGTTGAAGGTGAAGCCGATGGAGGGGGTGCCGAACTGCTGGTCGGTCTCGATGCGGGCGTTCTCCAGGTAGGCGCCGGTCACTGGCACCTCGGCCTTGAGCACGTAGTAGCGGGCGCGCTCGCCCTCGGGGCCGGGGGCGGCCTTGCGCAGGATGGTGCCCTTGGGCATCAGCTTGGCGATCTCGGGCAGCAGCGTGCCTTTCTTGTCGAAGGGGGGTTCCTTGAGGCCGTCCACCTTGGAGAGCACGGCCTGGGCCCCGTCGGAGGTGTCCACCAGGCGGAATTCGAGCAGGGCGGTCTTGCCTATAAGGCTCTCGGCCTCCTCGGTGTTGGAGATGCCGGGCAGGTCCACGGAGATCCAGCGCTCGCCCTGGCGGGAGATGGGGGTCTCGCCTACGCCGTACTGGTCCACGCGGTTGCGGATGATCTCGATGGCGCGGGTCATGGCGTCATGGAGCTTCTCTTTCTTGTCGAGCTTCTCCACGTCCAGCTCGAGCAGCAGGTGGGTGCCGCCGCGCAGGTCCAGGCCCAGGTTGAGGATGCGCTTGGGGCGCATGCGGACCGCCTCCGACTTGGCGCGCTCGTCGCTGGACTTGGTGTACCACTCTACCGAGGGGTACAGCAGCCAGAACGCCAGGATGAGCAGGCCCAGTACAATGCCTATCTTCCAGTGTAATTTGTTCATTTGCTAAGGCTCCTTATGCGGTTTGCTTGTTGCCGTCCAGGACGGCGCCCACGGCGCTGCGGGTGAAGACGGCCTTCACGCCCTTGGCGATCTCGATCTCGGCCTCGTCGTCCTTGAGGGAGGCGATAGTGCCGATCAGGCCGCCGCGGGTGATGACCCTGTCCCCGGGCTTGAGGGACTCCAGCATCTTCTTGGTCTCTTTCATCTGCTTCTGCTGGGGGCGGATGAGCAGGAAATAGAATATGGCGGCCACGGCCACGAAAGGGATGAGCTGCATCAGCATGTTGGGGTTCTGGTTCATTTAATGCCTCCGTCGTCGGTTCAATGCGGAAAATATTCTAACAAATTTTAAACTATATTAATAATAAGGCGCCTCATTTCGCCGGCAGGTAGGCGTCCATAAAGGCCTTTTTAGCCTGCGGGAAGGTGCCCGCGGCTATCGCCTGCCTCATTATCTTCGTCTGGTTGATGAGGAAGCGCAGGTTGTGGATGGACAGCAGCTGGCTGCACAGGATCTCGCCGGCCTTGAACAGGTGCGACAGGTAGGCCTTGCTGTAGTTGCGGCAGCACACGCAGTCGCAGTCCGGGTCGAGGGCGGACTCGTCGTTCTTGAACGGCGCGTTCTTGATATAGAGCTTGCCGCGGCTGGTGAGCGCCTGGCCGTTGCGGGCGTTGCGCGTGGGGAGCACGCAGTCGAACATGTCCACGCCGAGCTCTACCGAGTTCCAGATATCCTCTGGCG
>CAYSYJ010000158.1:0-5452 GCA_964435105.1 uncultured Elusimicrobiaceae bacterium | reverse complement strand
GGCGACGGCTCGGGCCTGACCGGCGTCACCGGCGCCCTCGGCACCGACGATACCAAGGTGGCCAAGACCGGCGACACCATGACCGGCGACCTGACCATGTCCGCTTCATCCATAACCGTGAGCAATCTCGGGACGCAACTGGGCTTCTCCTCGGACGTCGGAGGCGGCCGCCTGCGCACCATTACCGGCCAGGCCCTCTATTTCGGGACCGGCGGAACCGACCGCATGTTCATAGACAATCTGGGCCAGGTGGCGATAAACAAGACCCCGGCCAATTACCGGCTGGACGTGAACGGCCCGGCCAACTTCGACGGCCAGGCCATAGTCGGCGGCACCATGACGGTAAAGGGCGGCGACTTCAGCGTGGCAGGGTCCACCCTGGTCGTGACGAACGGAAGGGTCGGCGTGGGGGTGAACTCTCCCGGCGCCCTCCTGGACGTGGCGCAAAACGATGCGCTGGCCGACGGCCTTACCCTTACCGCGGCCGCCAACACCGCGGGGAGGCGCGTACTCCATGTCGCCGCCGACGGCGGCGCTACCGTCGCCTTGTCGGTGCGCGGCAACGGGCGTATAGGGCTGGGAACAGAGGTGCCTCAATCCAGGTTGGACGTCGTCAGCGGGTCGATAACGGTGAGAGGTACAGGCGCGGCCCTCGTGCTGTCCGACGCTTCGCGCAGCATCTTTCCGGAGGCCGACAGCCTCCTCGGGGGCGGCATAAGGGTTTCCACCAACGTCTTCATAGTCGGGTTCAGTTCTGCCGGCAGGTATTTCGGCGACGGTTCCGGGCTGACCGGCGTGCCCGGGGATAGCCTCGGTACGCATACCGCGGCCCATGACCTGAACCTCGCCAACTACAGCGCGGTCAATGTGGCCTCCGTGACCATGACCGGCAAGGGCCTGCAGATAGGCACCGACCTGACCGGTTCCGCCTCTGGCATCTTCATTTCCACCTACGGTTCCATCGTCACGCTGGGCGTGGGGCATGTCGGTTCCGTGGCCCCTTTCGGGCGCGGCAACGGCGCCGTAGACCTGCAGACTTACCGCAATAGCGGCTCACAGGTCGCCATCGGACATTTCGCGACCCTTTCCGGCGGCGCAGGCAACTCGGCAAGCAACGCTTATTCCGTAGTCGCAGGCGGTTACCTGAACCGCGCGGCTGGCGCCGTTTCCGTAGTCTCCGGCGGCCAGTTCAATACCGCCATCGGTCATAATTCCATAGTGCTCGGCGGCAAGTTCAACGTGGTCGGCGGCCAGGATGCCGTGGTTTCAGGCTCCTCCAGTTCGGCCGCCGGCGACTATTCCTGGGCGGGGGGCTATCTTTCCTCGGCCACGGCCGCCGGTTCCTTTACCTGGGCGGACAGCCAGGGCCTGCACCTGTATAACCCTTACCAGGACCGCACCCTGTTCAAGAACCGCGGCGGTTTCATGATAACCGGCTCCACCAATACCAGCCTTGGCGGCGCGCTCGACCGCGGCGTATTCGTGACAGGCGGCGGCATGGTGGGTATTTCCACGGGCGTTCCGTGGGCCGCTCTCGACGTGGTCTCTACCGGCACGCTGCCCTCGGCAATGGCGCAGATCTGGCGCGATTCCGGCGGCGTGATAAGGTCCTCGGTATCCGCTACCGGCGTGATCATGGCTTCCAAATTCGTGGGCGACGGCTCCGGCCTGACGGGCGTGACCGCTTCCGGCAGCGTGCTGCGGGCCGGCGACACCATGACCGGCCAGCTGACCCTGGCCGGCTCCACCCTGACCGTTACGGGCCCCGACTTCTCCGTGGGCGGGGGCACCCTGGCTGTGCGCGACGGCAGGGTCGGCATCCTCACCGCTTCGCCCGTGGAGGCGCTCGATATCGGCGGCCGCATTATGATCTCCACCAGCGCGGGCAATGAGTCTACGGACGGCCTCTATTCCTACGGCCTCAACGGCATGAAGTTCAGCAGCAACGGCAACGATTACATGCGCGTCGCTTACAACGGCTCTAACGTGGGCCTGGGCGGCCCGTCCGTTTTCCAAGGCGCAACCTACCCCAGGGTGCAGGTGCTGGGGAATATGAGCGTAGGGGCCTCTTTCGCCAGCTCCCTCCCGCCGCCCAACAGCCTGGTGGCGGAAGGGCCGGTGGGCATCGGCACGGCAACGCCTACCGCCCTCCTGGAAGTGCGGGACCGCAACGCCACGTCTGGCTACGTGCTGCGGGTGGGCACCGGCACCGATAACTGGTCCGCGGCGCTGGTGGTCACTACCGGGGCCGTAGTCGGCGCCGGCACGCTGAATCCTTCCACGCAGACGGTTTTCCACGCCCAAGCGGTCGCGCGTGATTTCCAGCCCGGGATCGAGGACGTTATGTTCGGCGTGATGGGCTCGGCGCAGGCCAAGGGTACCGGTACCGAGGACGCTGCGGCCGGCGGACATTTCGAAGCCTACGTGGAGGCGCAGGACAGCGTGGGCTACCTGGTGGGCCTGCATACAAATATCCGCCGCAAAGGCACCGGCGCCGGTACCGTCAACAAGGCCATAGGCCTCTACATCGACAACGTGGAGAACCAGTCCGACCCCAACTCCATCGACGACACCATCGGCCTGTTCATCGCCACCATGACGACCACGGGCCAGAGATATCAGCCTTACGCGATATTCTCCGCCGATCCGAACGCCAGGTCCTACTTCGCCGGCCCGGTAGGCATAGGCAGCCATACCGCCCAAGTGGCGCTTGTCATTTCCAGCGCGCCCGGCAGTTCCGACCCCATGCTGGTGATCTCCACCGGCAGTTCCATCGTCTTCGGCGTGAAAGGCAACGGCGAGGTCTATGCGGCCGGCAAATATTACGGCGACGGCTCGGCCCTTACCGGGGTCCTGCCTACCGGCGCCGTGCTGCGGGCGGGCGACAGCATGACCGGCCAGTTGACCCTGTACGGTTCCACCCTGACGGTGGGGGGCGGCGCCTTCTCGGTGGGCGGGTCCACCTTCACGGTGGCCATGGGAAAGGTGGGCATCGGCACCGAAGAACCGCTGGCCATGCTGGAGATCCGCGACGAGCCGGGGCTTTACGACTACCTGCTCATGGTCGCCACAGGCACCGCGGTTAACAGGGCCTCCCTGGCCGTGAGTTCCACCGGGGCGGTTTCGGTCGGCACGCTGTACCCGTCGACCCAGACGTTGTTCCACGCGTATAACGAGGCGACGGACCGCACTTTCATGGGCGCGGACGTCTCCCTGGGCCTGGTAGGTTCCGTGAGGGTGCTCAACTCGGGGGTGGAGGACGCCGCGGCCGGCGCCCACTTCGAGGCGGAGGTCGAGGGCGATTCCGTGATCGGGATAGTCGCCGGCCTGCATACCAGCGTGAGGAAAAATAACGGGACGGGCTCCATAGGCAAGTCGATAGGCGTCTACATAGACGACTTCGAGAACGAGGGCGGCGGTCTGATAACCGACACCTACGGCGTCTACATAGGGACGATCTCCACCGTGAACCAGGCGAATCCGCCCTACGCCGTTTACGCCGAAGACCCGGCCGCCCGCAGCTATTTCGCCGGCAGGATCGGTATAAGCTCCGCCGCGCCTGCGCACGCGCTGGTCGTCTCCAGCGCGGCCGGCACCTCCGAGGTGATGCTGGTGGTGTCCACCGGGAGTTCGGTGATATTCGGGGTGAAAGGCAACGGCGAGGTCTACACCGCCGGCAAGTATATCGGCGACGGCTCGCTGCTGACCAACTTGAACATCTCCTCCATCACCGTGCCCGAAGGAGGGCTCCAGATAGCTACCAGCCCCTATGCCGGGGCCAGCGGCATAATCATCTCCACCGGCGGCGCCATACAGACCACGGGCATAGGTCACGGCCTGGTCTTCGGAGCCGCCCGGGGTTTGGGGGCGGTAGACCTGCAGACCTCCAGGGAGGGCGCGGGGCAGGCGGCCACCGGCGCTTACTCGGTCATAAGCGGCGGCCTTTCTAATACCGCCGCGGGCTCCCAGTCCGTCATAGGCGGCGGTATTTTTAACGTGGTTTCCGGCTCCAACTCGGCCGTGGGAGGCGGCGCCTATAACGTCGTTTCCGCCACTTCGTCCGTTATCGCGGGCGGCGAGGCCAATATAGTAGCCGGCAACCAGACGTATATCTCGATCGGGGGCGGCCTGGGCAACTCTGCCTCTGCCCAGTTCAACGCCATCTCCGGCGGCTGGAAGAACCGTGCCACCATGTGGGGCGCGGCCGTGGGCGGGGGTGTCTTCAACACCGCTTCCGGTTCCTATGCCGCCATCCCGGGCGGTTCCACCAATACGGCGAGCGGCTATGCCTCTTCCGTCGGAGGCGGTGACCTGAACTCAGCTACCGCCAACTACGCGTCGATCGGGGGCGGTACCTACAATAATGTGTTCGGCGCCTACTCTTTCGTGGGCGGCGGCGCTTACCATACCGTGGACCCGACCTATGCCGTGGTGGCCGGAGGCACCGATAACAAGATCCCCGGCGGCGCGGACTACGCTTTCGTCGGCGGCGGCAAGGCCAATTCAGCCGGGGGCTTGTATTCCTTTGTCGGCGGCGGCGGGCCTTATAGCGTGGATCCCACCGGCAATACCGCCGCCGGGCAGTATTCGGCGGTGGTGGGAGGAAGTTCCAATACGGTTACCGCCATGGGGACCCTCGGTTTCATCGGCGGCGGCTGGGATAACCGCGTGCTCAGCGACCACGGCGTCATAGGCGGCGGCAGCCATAACAGGGTCGGGGTGGAGGGATCCAAGTTCTATGCCTCCATACTGGGCGGCCATGACAACTCCGCCTACGGCGAGGCCGCCTCCGTGGGCGGCGGTTCCGGGAACTGGGCCGTGGGGCAGTGGGCCACGGTGCCCGGCGGGCGGGATAATTCCGCGGTCGGGAATTATTCCTTCGCGGCCGGCTACCTCTCGAGTTCCACTCTGGACGGTTCTTTCACCTGGGCCGACAGTCAGGGGACGGCCTTGGTAAATCAGGCGACGGACCACACCATGTTCCGCAACCGCAACGGTTTCTGGGTGTCCACGGGGACCGTCTTCGCTACCCCGGCTATCCACGTGAATCCGTCCAATAACGTGAACGTAGGCGGCTTCGGCCCGTCCACAAGGCTGACAGTGCTGGAACAGTCGCCGCAGCTGACCACCGGCAACAAATACACCCTCCGGGTCGGAACGGGGTCCGTCGCGGCCCAACTGACGGTCTCCACTTCCGGCATCGTGTCCATGCCGATGCAGTCGGTGGTGCTGGCTTCGATGACGGCCACTATGGTCGGGCTGCCCAGCGGCACTTGGAGCCCGATAGCGTTCTCGGCCATACTCCGGGATACGCAGGGCGAAATGCTCGGGAACAACTTCCGGCCCTCGACCCCCGGCCGCTACCTGGTAGTGCTTACCGGGCACTTCTACCTGGGCTCGGGCGGCGTCAGGGCGGTGGGTGTCGCGCTGAACGGCGAGGCTACGCCCGGGA
>CAYSYJ010000157.1:0-5469 GCA_964435105.1 uncultured Elusimicrobiaceae bacterium | reverse complement strand
CCGTCCTTCTCGGTGATGGCGAGCGGCCGGCCGGCCTTGCCCTTGAAGAACTCCTCCAGCGCCTCGTGCACCAGCACGCCTATATCCTTCTGCTCGATGTCGTCGGAGACCTCGTCCTTCTCGCGCAGGCGCAGGGCGTACTGGTAATAGAAGCGCAGGCCGCAGCGCAGGTAGGCGTCGAGCGCCGAAGGCGAGAACTCGCGCCCCTTCAGCGCCGCCGCGAGCTCCGGCGTCTTGGCCGCGGGCGCCGGGTCCTTCTGCGAGAAATCGGCGTTCAGGCGCGTCTCGTGCTCGGCGGGCTTTTTCCCGGCGCGCTCCAGGTCCCAGGCCAGGCGCTCCACGAAGGGGCTGCGCTCCTGCTCGGCGGAATCCTTGTAGAACAGGTGGGCCTCCGCGGCGCCGGCCAGCAGGGCGTGGAAATAATAGCGGGAGAGGCGCTCGCGCGTCTTATAGGTGGCCAGGCCCAGGCTCTCGCGCACGAAATGGTTGAGGACGGTGTCCTCCTTGCGGGCGGCCGGCAGCACGTCGGCGTTGGCGTCGAGGAAGAAGACCCGGCGGAACTTGAGCCCGCGCGTCTCCAGCGGGCCCAGCACCTGCAGGCCCTTGAGCGGCGTGCCCGGGAAAGGGTAGGCCGCGCCCTGCATGAAGGTCTTGAAAAGTTTAAAGTAGCCCGCCGGCCCCTCGAATTTTTCCGGCGCGAGACGGCTGTCGCGCAGCTCTATCAGGCGCTCCAGCGCCTTCTCCACGAAAGGCGCCCAGTAGGGGTGCTGCGGCGCCGTGCTGCGCTGCGACACATAGGAGACCAGTTCCAGCAGCTTCCCCGCGAAATCCCCCACGCTCTTTATGTTCTCGAAAGGCCTTATCAGCGCGTCGTGCACGCCCTTGAGGTGGGCCCGCGCCGCGGCGCCGTCCGCGCCCTGTTCCGCCAGGAGGGCGGAGGGGCCCCCGGCCAGGCCGGCGTCGCGCTCCAGCTCCTCCAGCCTAACGTACTTGTCCACGCGGCGGCTCAGCCGCTCCTCGGCGGCCTGGAACACCACGCGGCTGGCCTCGGCGGAGCCGTTCAGCAGGGTGTTCTTCACGTAAGGGTGGAAGACGAAGCGCAGGTAGTCGGGCGCGAAATACCCGGCCTCGCCTCGCTTGTCCAGCAGGTCGCCCAGCGCGTCCAGCAGGGAATACACCGGCGTGGCCGTGAGCGGGTAGCCCATGGAAACGTTGTAATCCCCGGCGGCGGGCAGGGCGTTCTCCACCAGCGGGAACAGGGCGCGCGCCTCGGGCAGCACCACGGCGTCGCCGGGGCCGGGGTCCTTCAGCGTTTCGGCGATCTTGAAGATCTCGCCGTGCAGGTCGGCCGCCTTGTAGAAAGAGAGTTTCGGCCCCGGGGCGGGCGCGGGCTGCTCCAAGCGGCCCAGGAAGGAGAACTGCTCCTCCAGGCCGGGGCCGGGCTCGAGCAGGATCACGGCGCCGCGCGCGGCCAGAGCGCGCAGCAGGGCCTTCTCGGCGGCGGTCAGGGCGAAGAACCCGGCGAAGACTATCGTCTTGAAGCGGGAGGAGTCCCACCCGGCTATCCCTTCGGCCGCGGCGGCGTATTTCATGGAGCGGGTCAGCAGGCCCTCGCGCGCGACCTCGGCGTAGAACTCCCCGTAGAGGCGGCTGAAGCTCTCCAGCCGCTTTATCGCCGAGGCGGTGCGCAGGTCCTCGGGCAGGATGGCGTCGTAGCCGGCCAGGTCGGCGGGCCGCTTCAGCTCTATCTTCAGCTCCTCGAAATCCCCGGCGAGCTTCAGGGCCCAGGGCAGGAAGGCGTCCAGCGGCAGCGCGGCCGGGTCGCGGCCGATCACGCCGCAGAGCTCGCCCTTCAGGCGGCCGTTGAGCAGGGCGGCCAGGTCCAGCGCGGGGGCCTCGCGGCCTTTCAGGCCCAGGTCCGCGGCCGCCAGGTCCACGAAACCGTCCATGGAGGTTATCGCGGGCGCCTTCAGCGCGCCGCCGGTCTTTTCGGAAAGGTATCTGCGCAGGAAATGCGCGGGGCGCTTGCCCGGGAAGACTACCAGCCCCGCCGCCGCGTCGCCGGAGGCCAGGAGCAGGTCCCCGGCCTTCTCCACCAGGCTTTCCCCCGGCCGGAGCACCGTCGGCGGCATATCAGGCGGCGCCCCAGGAGCGCAGGACTTCGGCTTCCTCCTCGGCGGAGGTGACCTTCTTGAACTTGGCTCCGGCTACGCCGTGCACCCGGGCCTTGCAGGCGTCCCAGCTGTGATGGCGCTCTAGGCTACCGCCCACGAAGCTCAGGTAGACGGCCGGCCCCTTGGGGGCCCTGGGGGCCTTGGAGAAGGCGCCGCCCTTCGGCTTGGGCTTGTGCAGGTGCTCCTCGCCCGGCTCCAGCAGCGAATAGCCGCAGCCCACGGCGGGGCCGTCGTAAAGTTCGGGGCGCGTATTTTTGGAGAAAGCCACCGCTATGGCGTCGCAGCGCTCGTTGATCTCCTGGCCGGCGTGGCCTTTTACGTGCACCCATGTCAGCCGGCCCTTGCGCTCCTGCGCCAGCGAGTCCAGGCGTTCCCAGAGGTCGCGGTTGGCCACCGGGTGGCCGACCGAGGTCTTCCAGCCATTGTGGCGCCAGCCGTGTATCCAGCCCTTGATGCCGTTCACGAGCAGGCCGGAATCGGTGAAAAGCTTTACCGGCTCGGGGCGGTCGGCCACGGCGGCCAGCGCCGCTATGGCCCCGGCCATCTCCATGCGGTTATTGGTGGTGGAGCGCTCGCCGCCGCCCAGTTCCAGCACGCGGCCTTCGGGGAAAATGACGACGGCGGCCCAGCCGCCCGGCCCGGGATTGCCCGAGCAGGCTCCGTCGCTGTAGATATGGATGGCCTTGTCCACTATTTCGGGCCCTGGGCAGCCGCGTAGAACATCAGGCCGCCGGCGGCCGCCTGCAGCCGCAGCGGGTCGCCCTTGGGGCACTTCTCGGAGAGGATGCCGAGGAATTCCCTTTTCTGCGCGGCCGAAGCCTTGCCCGGCATGGCGCCGGCGGCGTAGAGCGCGAAATCTTCGTAGCTGGAGCCCGCCCTGGGCAGGTTCTTGCGCAGGATGCCGCGGTATTTTTCCTGCAATTCCAGGAACTGCCGCCGCGCCTCGTTCTTATCGCTGCCGGGGCCGGAGAGCGCCTCCACCAGGTAGGCGTCGTTCTCGACCTCCTCCACCAGGGCTGGCGAGGAGCACAGGAGCAGGACCAGCGCCCTGGCGGCCTTGCCTCCCTCCGCCGTGGAGACCGACCCGGTGGCCTTGGCCGTCTGCATGGCGTCCACCCGGGCCTGGGCCGCCTTGGCGGCTTCTTCCGCGGCCGCCATCTTCTTGGCGTAACCTTCGCTGTCCAGGATCTTTTCGCAGCCGGCCAGCATGAAAGCCGCGGCCGCCGCCATCAACAAGGATTTTTTCATAGTCGCCTCCAGGGAAAACAGGTGCCGTCAGAGCAGGTCCAGGATGCAGTTCACCTGCGTGCAGGTGGTATCTCCGGTATTCATGTCGTGTATGATGGTGTAATTGCCGTAGGCGGCCGGCGGCGTGGGCTTGGCGTTCCTGACCGCGTAGATAGTGCCGCCGGCGTCGAGCATGTAGCTGTAGGTGCGCTGCACGCAGGCGCCGGAACCGGTGCAGGGAGCGCCGGTGGCGTCGGTAAAGGCCAGGTCCAGGGCGTCCCAGGCGTCGGTGAAGCCGCCGTTCTTGGCCGCCACCCGCATCTGCGCCGAACGCACGGAACCGAAAATGCTCCTGGCCTCCGCCACGCGGGAGCGCTCCACCAGCTTGAAATACTGCGGTATGGACACGCTGGCCAGTATGCCGATGATGAGCACCACCACCAGCAGTTCTATCAGCGTGAAACCCCTTCTTTTAATTCCCATTGTTTTCAGCCCCCCGTTCGTGGGCCGCCGGCTCCTGCCGGCGCGCCTGCGCGGAACTTCAGTCAAAGGTTACAAAATGCCCGGTAGGGAATCAAGGGCGGGCCCCCGGGCCCTTGACACTTTTCCTGCGCCTGCTAGACTTTAAATATAGGCGCGAAATATATGAAAAGGCTCACGCTCACCCTCCTGGCCGCCTTGGCCCTGCCCTCCCTGGCGGGGGCCGCCGCGCTGGACGGCCTGCCCGGGGCCGGTGAGCCGCCCGCTTTCGAGACCCCGCAGGCGGACCGCGCCCGGGCCCTGGTCTGCGTGGACCCCGGCCACCCAAACACTTTCAACACGGCCACCGCCATGGTGAACGGCACCAACGAGAACCGCATAAACTGGCAGGTGGGGCAGCGCCTGGAGCGGGTGCTGAAGGAACTGGGTTACGACGTGGTCATGACCCGCGACGCCGAACTGCACTCGGTGGAGAACAAGGACAGGGCGCGCCTCTGCAATATCGGCGCCGCGCTGGCCGTGCACCTGCACTGCGAGAGCACCCCCGGCACCGGCTTCGCCCTCTACTACCCCGACCGGCAGGGCGTCTACGATTACAAGGACGACCCGGAGAACGGCTTCCGCGGTCCCGCCGCGGGGGTTATAGCCGAAAGCCGCTCGCTCGCGGCTCTCCTGGGCAATGCCATGGAGCCGGCGCTGGCCGGCAGCCTGCGCCGGCAGGGAGTCTACGGGGATTCGCGCACGGCCGTGGGCTCGCGGCAGGGCGCGCTGACCTATTCGATCTTTTCCAGGATACCCACCGTGACGGTGGAGATGGCGGTGCTCACCAACAAGAAGGACGCGGAGTTCATCAAGAGCGCGGCCGGCCAGGAAAAGATGGCCCGCGCAATAGCCGAAGGCATACGCCTCTACCGGGCGCCCTGAAAGTCCCCCCTCAGAAGGAGATCCCCGCGGTCAGCTGCAGCAGCAGCCGCGCGCCGCTCCACGTGTATTCGCCCTTGGCCGGCCCCGTGAAGGCGGTGGCCAGGAACCCCGCCGAGAAATCCTGCAGGTTGCGGTAATTCACGCCCGCCGATACGGCGCCGGAACTGTCGTTGAGGTTGCGGATATAGTTGGCGGAGAGCGTCATATCCGTCACGATGAAGCGCGTGAAGGTGGTGAACAGCGCCGCGTAATGGCGGGCCATGTAATTGGGCTCGTAGAGCCCGTTGCCCACGATGAACTGCCCCCGCGTGCCGGCGGGCAGCAGCGAGGCGAGGGGCCCGGTGAAAGTATACAGGCGGCCGTCCCTGAAAGGGCTTTTGGTATAGCCGTTGGCGTTATAGAAGGTCTCCGCCGAGACTGTCAGCCGGTCGTTGAAATCGCCGACGCGAAAACCGCGCGAGAGCGTAAGCGCGGCCCGCGGCGTCCAATCCTTGTTCTCCCGGTAGGTATAGAGCGAACCGCCCTCGTCGCGCGCGTAAACCGTATTATCCCTCCTGGAGACGGAGAGTTCGCCGGCCACGTCCACGTCGCCCACGCGGGAGGAGACGTCGTAGCCGAACACCGGGCGGCGGTGGCGGCGCGCCCAGCCGGAGAAGGCCATCTC
>CAYSYJ010000156.1:0-5517 GCA_964435105.1 uncultured Elusimicrobiaceae bacterium | reverse complement strand
AGAGCAGGCGCCAGCGCACAGGGGTCTCCTGCACTATCCGGACGGAAAGGAGCGTATTGTAGAGGGACGGCCTGCGGGAGGATACCTGGCCGAGCAGCTTCTTCCAGGCGTCGGCCGGCACCGCGGCGGCGGGCGCGGCCGGGGCCTGCGCCGGGGCGGCCTGCGGTTCCGGGCGGGCGGCGGGCCGCGCCGCGGGGGCAGGGGCGGCTAGATCATTTTTTTTTTGAGCGGAGGGCTGCGGCTCGGGGGCGGCGCCGGAAGCGAGCCGCGCCTCCATGCCCTCCAGCCTGCGGACCAGGCCTTCCAGGTCCTGCGGGGTCTCTATCAGGGTGAACAGGGCCACCTCTGCGGCCAGCCCCGGGGCGTCGGAGAACTTCACTTCCTCTATGACGGCGTTAACTTTGCGCGACAGGCGCGCGAGCGAGGCCGGGGCGGTGCCCTTGGGCAGGTCCTTCACGGGCTCGCCCTCGCCGAAACCCTGCGCGGCCAGGAAGGCGGCCGCCAGGTTATTGCGCAGTTCGCGCAGCGAGGCCAGGGCGTCGTAGCCCTCGCCGTTGAGCTTGTCGAAAGCGGCGTGCAGCGCGGCGCCGTCGCGGTTGAGCAGCGCGAGCGCCATGGAGTTGACCACTTCGAAACCGGGGTGGCCCAGCAGTTCCCCCACCACGTCCGCCTTGACCTCGCCGCCGCCGAAGGAGGCCGCGCGGTCGAGCATGGTCAGCGCGTCGCGCAGGGCGCCGCCGGCCGAGCGCGCGATGAGGCGCAGGGCCTCGGGCTCGACCTTGAGCTTCTCGGCCGCGGTCACTTCCTTGAGGCGGGCGGAGATGTCGTGCTCGGAAATGGGGCGGAAGCGGAAGCACTGCGAGCGGGACAGGATGGTGGCGGGAACTTTGTGCTGCTCGGTGGTGGCCATGACGAAGACCACGTGCGACGGCGGCTCCTCCACGGTCTTGAGCAGGGCGTTGAAGGACCCCGCCGAGAGCATGTGCACCTCGTCGAGGATATAGATCTTGTACTTGTCGCGCGAGGGCGCGAAACCGACCTGGTCGATGATGACGCTGCGCACCTTGTCGACCTGGGTATTGGAAGCGGCGTCTATCTCTATGACGTCGAGCGACTTGCTCTCGGAGATCTCGAGGCAGGAAGGGCACTTGCCGCAGGGGGCGCCGTCCTTGGGCTTGTGGCAGTTCAGGGTCTTGGCCAATATCCTCGCTATGGTGGTCTTGCCGCAGCCGCGGGGGCCGTAGAACACGTAGGAATGGGCCACGCGGCCCAGCTTCACGGCGTTCTGCAGCGTGGTCTTAATGGTCTCCTGGCCGACTACTTCGTTCAGGGTGCCGGGGCGGTACTTGGTAGCGAGGTTTTCGTAAGACATATGGGTATGACGGGCTGGAACTGAAAGCGGGGAAGCCGCAGGGCCTCCCCGCCGGGTACCGCTTTAGAACTTCAGGCCGGCGCCGATGGAGACGAAGCTGTCGTTCTCCTTGGCGTAGTTGAAGATCTGGTAGGTGACGTTCGCCACCACCATGTTCAGGTCCACGTAGCCGCCCAGCATTATGGTCGAGCTCTCGTCGGTCTCGGCCGAGGCGGAGCCGCCCTTGTACTTGGTCACGGTGTAGCCGGCGAAAGGCGTCACCATGGGGATGGTGGACGGTATGTCCACGCGGGCGTTGACGCTGGAGCGGGGCTTGGCGGCCAGCGCGAAGCTGTTGCCGGGCACGAAGCCCTGGGGCGTCGCGTCCTCGTCGCCGTAGGCGTAGCCGGTATAGGAGGCCGAGAGGTTGAGCATCAGCACCTTGGCGCCGGCGAACAGGGAGGCCTCGGTCTGGGAGGTCTCGCGCTCGGTGGTCAGCACTTTCTGGGTGTGCATGGTCTGCTTGATGGAGGCGCCCACGTCCACGCGGGTCACGCCCTTGCCGCCGCCGGAAACCGAGCGGGAGCCGGGGCCGGCCAGTCGGGACTTGCCGCCGGAGGTCGGGGTCAGCGAGAAGGTCACGTCGCCGCCGGCGTAGACGTTCTTGTAGCCGTTGACTTCGGGGGTGGTGCCGGCTTCGGCGCCCACGGTATAGGCCTCTTTCTCCCACGCGCCGCGCAGGCCGTAGGTGCGGAAGGTCTTGTTATTATAAGCCGCCGTATCGTACTTGTAGGAAGTGATGGAGGGCTCCAGCGCGAAGTCGCCCTGGCCGACGCGCAGGTTCAGCTTATAGCCGCTGTAATCCGGGCCGGTGGTGCCGGTCAGGCCGCCGTCGAAATACCAGGCGGAGGCGTTGACCGAGCAGAAGGCGGCCAGCGCGGCCGCGAGAATGGTCTTTTTCATGTATTTACCCCTTTTTCCTAAAGCTTGGAACTAACCATATTATACGATTTTACCCCTCCCACGGGAAAAGAAAACCCCGCGGCCTGCGCCGCGGGGTTCTTTAGTCACTCGCCGTACGGGTTCAGTTGCCGCAAACCCCGCGGGTGAAGTTATCTATGCACACCTGCCTGGAGGTTTTCGTATACACCGCGCAACGGGCGCGGGCCTGGGTGATGAGGCCGCAGGCGGTATTGCGTTCGCCGGCCAGGAAGGTGACCACGCGGGCCAGCTCGGCCTCGTTGGTCGAGTTCAGCGCCACGGATTCCTTCTGCTCCGCCCTCTCCTCGATCTGCGCTATGCGGTCGGCTATCCCGACGCGGCACACCGACTGGGGGAACTCGGTGCCGGTGCAGCGGCCATAGGCGGCGGCGATCTCGGCGCGGTAGCGCACGGCCTGCGCCTTCTTGGCCTGGATGCCTGCGCCGTTGGTGTTCATGCCGGACGGAGTCTGCATGGCGGCCTGGTAACTGGCGGCCAGCCTGGCCTCGGCGGCCTTGTAGGCGGCCTCGGCGGTACGGACCTCCCGGGCCTTCCTCTCGACGGCGGCGTTATTGGGCGCGGCGCTCAGCTCCGCTATTTTCTTATCCAGTTCGGTCTTGGCGGCGGCCAGGTTCCTGGCGTCGCCCTGAACCGCCGCGCTGGCCTGGGCATACGGCGTGCCGGCCAAAGCCTGCGGCATACTCTCCAGCCTGGCCTGCTGGGCGGGATAATTGCCGGTGGTGATGTTCATGTCACGGACCAGATTATCGCGCAGCATCGCCATCTGCGGGGTGACCGAAGCGACCCCCGGGCCGGGCTGAGCGGCCGGAGGCGGGGTCGGCAGCGCTACGCCGCCGAAATAAGCGGGATCCACTTTCTCGTTAAGGATCTTCTCCTTGGCCGACTTCATCGCGGATTCGGCTCCGGCGACGTTCGTCAGCATGGCCTGCAGGGTGGGAGTCCTCTCCGAGACTATGCTGTCTATGATGGATTTCATGCGGAGCGGAGCCGCGACCATATTGGAGGGCGCCTGCGCCTGTACGGCTTTCGGGGCCTCATTGTAGACGCGGGTCCATTCGTCCGATTCGGCTTTCTCGGAATCCTTGGTGCTTATGGTGCCCTTCCAGAGGGGGCCAAGCGCCGCGCCGCGCATACCGGCTTCAACCGATATCTGCGGGGTCCCGCCGTCGGCGGAAGCGCCGGCCGCGGGAGCCTCGGACCTGGTCCCGCCTCGTGCGGCGGACGCCGCGGGCTGTGCGGCGGACGCCGCGGGCTGCGCGGCGCCCTGGGCGGGAGCTTCCACGTCCTTGCCCGTAAGAGCCTTGAATTTCTCGGGGATGCCTCCCGAACCGCCTATCCTGGCCACGGCGGCGGAAACCTCTCCCTGCTTGGAGACTATGGCCGGGGCGGCCTGGGCGGCCAAGGCGGACTGTCCCTCATACCAGGGGACCCAGCGCTCATTAAGCACCAGAATGCCGGACGCCATCTCGTACTTCATCTTGCCGCCCACCTCGCCGTCCTTGCCTTCCTCCCATTCCTTTATGGCGGCCTGGACGCGGGCTACCGCTTCCGGGGGAAGTTTTGCGGCCACAGGCGCCGGGTCCGAAGATGACCTGCCCGCGGCGGCCTGGCGGACCTCCCGGAGGGTGCCGGCCTGGATGTCCGCCTTGATCTTATCTATGGCGGCCGAGAACTTTACATACTCGGGCTCGATCCGCGCTTTCTCGCTCCGGCCCCTGGCGACCGCGCTCTTGAACTCGTTCACGGTCGAAGCGGTCTTGGCGTGAGACTCGGCCAGGTAGCGCTGTATCGGCCCGGTGACCTGGGCCTCGAGAGTTTTGAAGCTGTCCAGAACGGCCGTCAGGTTGCCTTCCGCGGTAGCAGGCTCGGCGGCCGCCTGCAAGGTGCGCTCCACGATATTCTTCAGGGCGGCGTCATAATCGCTAAGCGCGGGATTCTGCGCGGTCACCCCTTCATGGGAAGCCCCGGGACCCGCACCCGGCTGCCCGCCAGCCGGAGGGTTCTGGGTCGCAGGCGGGTTCTGGGCCGCGGGCGGGTTCTGGGTCGCGGGCGGGTTAGGGCCGGCCGGACCCGGGTTGGGATTGGAGCCCGTCTTGCCCGCGTAATCGTTACACAGACAGTTCTTTTCGTAAGACAAAGCGGAATCCTTACCGGCCTGGTAGGAGATCTGCGTGGGCCCGCCGTCGATGGTGCAGACGCGCTCTATCACGCAGGTGGGACTGGGGCTGCCCGCGCAGGCCTGCCTGGCGGCGAGCCAGTCGGCCTCCAGGGTTCCGGTTATCTTGCCCGTGGGCACCCAGCACTTGGAGGGCGGCGGGGGATTGAGGCCCAGGATGCTCTTCATGCTGCCGCTCACCATCTCGGTGAGGGGGCCGGTGATGCCGGTAAGGATGGCCTCTATGATCTTCTTGGGAATTTCGTACTTCTTATAGAACTCCCACTCCAGCGCCTTCTGCATGCGCTGCTTGGCCGCCATCTCGGCGAGAGACTCGCCGGAGCGGTTATGATCGTACTTGGTGGTGGAGTTGGAGGGTTTGGTGGTCTTATCCGAATCCCCGCCGTGGCCCAGGCCGCCGCCGCCGGAACCGATATTGAGCGAGTCGGCCGCGGCCTTGTCCAGGGAGTTCATGGCGGAGCCGCCGGAGAAGTTGCCGGCGGCCTTGTCGGCGGCCGAGCGCAGTTTCTCGAAAGCGCCCTTGGAGGAGCTGTTGGGGGTATTGGAGGCCACGCCCTTGTAACCAGGCATCGCCACGGGGCCGACCATGGAGCGCTTGGCCGCCTTACCGGAGGCGGACTTGGCGTTGTCTATGATCTTGCCGCCGCCCAGCGAGCCGGAAGTGCGGGTGCTGTCGCCGCCGCCGAAGAAAGAGCCGAAGCTGCGCAGCGCGGCCTGCATCTTGGGGATGGGCGTGGGCGAGGGCGCCGCCTTGGCGGCCTCGGTGAAAGCCGCCCGGCCCACGTCCTTCATGGAGTCGCGGAAAGAGGTGGACGGGGGAGGCGGAGGCGGCATAGCCGGAGCGGCCGGCTGCGAACCGAGGATCAGCGACACCGGGTCGCGGGCGCTGAGCGGGGTTATGACCTCGCCGGAACCGTCGGGCGAGCCCTGGCTGAGGGCGTTGATGCCGGGCTCATAGAGGCCGTTGGGCGAACCACCCTCGCTGCGG
>CAYSYJ010000155.1:0-5584 GCA_964435105.1 uncultured Elusimicrobiaceae bacterium | reverse complement strand
GCGCCTCCGAGCAGGTCAAAGGCGGCAAACTGAATCTTGAAAAAGGCGACGCCGTTATTATCACCGGCGGAGCCCGCGGAGTTACGGCGGAAGCCGCCGCCGCGCTGGCCGCCGCCTGCGCGCCCTCCATAGCGATACTGGGCCGCAGCCCGCTGCCCGCCGCCGAGGAGCCCTGGCTCGCCGCCTGCGCCGGCGAGTCCGACATCAAGCGCGCCCTGCTCTCCCGCAACCCCGGCATGGCCCCCAAGGCCGCCGGCGAGCAGTGCCGCGCCATCCTGGCCGCGCGCGAGATACGCGCGCAGCTCAACCGCTTCGAGGCGGCCGGCTCCCGCACGGCCTATTACCAGGCCGACATCCGCGACCAGCGCGGCGTAGCCGAGGCCGTGGAGAGGATAACGAAGGAACTGGGCCCGGTGCGCGGCCTGGTGCACGGCGCCGGCGTGCTGGCCGACAAGCTGATACAGGACAAGACGGCCGAGCAGTTCGACACCGTGCTGGACACCAAGGTGGCCGGCCTGCGCAACGTGCTGGCGGCCCTGAACCTTAGCAAACTGAAGATCATGGCGCTCTACTCCTCCTCCACCGCCCGCTTCGGCCGTACCGGCCAGTGCGACTACGCGATGGCCAACGAGGCGCTCAACAAAACGGCGGCGCTCTGCGCCCGCCGCCTGCCGGACTGCCGCGTGGTCTCGTTCAACTGGGGCCCGTGGGACGGCGGCATGGTGAACGACGGGCTCAAGGCCCTCTTCGCCAAGGAGGGCGTGGGCGTCATAGGTCTCGAGGAGGGCGGCCGGTTCCTGGTGAACGAGCTCGCCTCCGCTTCGCAGGCCGTAGAGGTGGTGGTTGTGGCCAGGCCAGCCGGCGCGGCCGCTCCCGGCGCCCCGCAGGGCGGCGGCATAAATCTGGAGGTTTCCGTCGAGGATTTCCCGGTGCTCAAGTCGCACGTCATCAACGGCAAGGCCGTGGTACCCACCGCGCTGATAGCCGAGTGGCTCGGCCACGCGGCGCTGCACGAGAACCCGGGCCTCGCCTTCCACGGCTTCGACGGCCTGAAGATCTACAAGGGCGTGATCCTTTCCGAAGGCCGGCGCACGCTGACCGTCACGGCCGCCAAGGCCTCCCGCAAGGACGGCCTGTTCTCCGCCCGCGCCGAGCTGCGCGGCCCCGCCGGCGAGCTGCACGCCGGCGCCGAGATAGTTATGGCCTTCGCCCTGCCGCCGGCCGACGCGCCGCTCCCCGATTTCCCGCTGAAGCCCTACCCCCGCCCCGCCGAGAAGGCCTACGGCGAGATCCTCTTCCACGGCGAGGACATGCGCTTCATCCGCTCGGTGGCCGGCGTTTCCGACAAGGGCATAGCCCTGGACGCCGCCGCGGCGCTGCCGCCGGCCTCCTGGGCCCGCCGCCCGCTGCGCGGCGGCTGGCTGGCCGACCCGGCCGCGCTGGACGCGGCCTTCCAGGGGCTGATCCTCTGGACCTTCGAGAACTCCGGCGCCTGCTCGCTGCCCAACTCGGCGGCCTCGTACCGGCAGTTCGCGCGCTTCCCGGAGGACGGGGTGCGCGTGACCGCGCGCGTGACGGCCTCCGCCGAGCACAGCGCCAGGGCCGACATAGATTTCACTGATTCCAAAGGCGCGCTGGTGGCCCGCATGACGGGCTACGAGTGCACCGTGGACAAGTCGCTTAACGAAGCTTTCAGGAGAACGACCGCAGCTTGAACGAGAAGCAGCCGATAGCCATAGTCGGCGCGGGCGGGATCTTCCCGGGCGCGCCCGACCTCGAGACCTACTGGAAGAACGTTTCCGGCGGGGTCTGCTCCGCCCGCGAAGCGCCGGCGGGGCGCTGGGCGCTTTCCCCCGGCGAGGCCTTCGACCCGGCCAAGGGCGCGCCGGACAAGGTCTACTCGCTGAAAGCCTGCTTCATAGAGGGCTTCAAGCCCGACTTCTCCGGCCTGGACCTGCGCGAGAGCTTCCTGGAACGCTTGGACCCGGCGTTCCACATCGCCCTGCACGCCGCGCGCCAGGCTTTTTACGACGCCAGGCCCGAGAAGATAGACCGCGCCCGCGCCGGCGTCATCATCGGCAACATCGTGCTGCCCACCGACGCGGCCTCGGCCCTGTCGCGCGAGATGCTGCTCGCCCCTTTCGAAAGGGCCGCCCTCGGCAAAGTTTTAACGCAGCCGGGGGCGAAGACCGACCCGCTCAACCGCCGGGCGGCCGGCCTGCCCGGCAGCCTGATAGCCCGGGCCCTCGGCCTCTCCGGCGGCGCCTTCACGCTGGACGCCGCCTGCGCCTCCTCCCTCTACGCCATAAAGCTCTCCGTGGACGCGCTGCGCGACGGCAGGGCCGACGCGATGATCACCGGCGGCGTGTCCCGCCCGTCGAGCCTCTACACGCAGATGGGCTTCGCGCAGCTGCGCGCGCTGTCCCCCTCGGGCCGCCCCTCGCCTTTCGACGCCGCGGCCGACGGCCTGGTGGTGGGCGAGGGCGCCGGCATGTTCGTGCTGAAGCGCCTGGCCGACGCGGTGCGCGACGGCGACAAGGTGTACGGCGTCATCACCGGCATAGGCCTCTCCAACGACATAGGCGGCAGCCTGCTGGCCCCCAACACCGCCGGCCAGCTCTACGCCATGCGCGCCGCCTACCGCCGGGCTGGCCTCTCCCCGGCGCAGGTGGACTTCATAGAATGCCACGCCACCGGCACCCCCACCGGCGACCCGGTGGAGGTGGAAAGCCTGAAGACCCTCTGGGGCGAGCGCGGCTGGAGCGCCGGCCAATGCGCCCTCGGCTCCGTAAAATCCAACATCGGCCACCTGCTCACCGCCGCCGGCTCGGCCGGCCTGATGAAGGTGCTGCTCGCTTTCAAGCACAGGACGCTGCCCCCTACCGCCAATTTCAGCAAGCCCGGCCCGAAGATAAAACTGGAAGGCAGCCCGTTCAGGGTAGGCCGCCGCGCCGAGGACTGGGCCCAGCGCGACCCGCGCACGCCGCGCCGCGCCGCCGTGAGCGCCTTCGGCTTCGGCGGCATCAACGCCCACGTGCTGGTAGAGGACTACACCCCCGGTTTCGCCCCGGCCCCGCGCAAGCCCGCTCCTGCGGCGGCCGCCGGCCCGGCGCCGGTGGCCATAGTGGGCATGGAAGCCCGCTTCGGCGCCCTCGCCGGCCTGCGCGAATTCCAGGAGGCCGTGCTCGGCGGCGCGGCTCCCCGGGCCGAAGCGCTGCCGGAGGGCCGCAGGCGCGGCATGGCGGCGGATAAGAAAGGTTTCTTCCTGCGCGAGGTGGGCGCCGCGCCCTCCTCCTACCGCATACCCCCGAAGGAACTGGAGGAGATGCTGCCCCAGCAGCTGCTGATGCTGGACACCGCCGCGGCCGCGATACGGGACTACTCCCCCGAGGGCAAAGGCCTGGAGAACGCCGGCGTCTTCATAGGCCTGGGCCTGGACCTCAACACGACTAATTTCCATTTCCGCTGGACGCTGGGCGAAACCGCCCGCCGCCACGCCGAGGACAAGGGCTGGAAACTTTCCGGCAAGGAGCGGGAGGCCCTGCTGGCCGGCCTGCGCGAAAAAGCCGGCCCCGCTCTCTCGGCCAACCGCACCATGGGCGCGCTCGGCGGCATAGTGGCCAGCCGCGTGGCCCGCGAGTTCCACGTGGGCGGCCCCAGTTTCACCATTTCGGGCGAGGAGACCTCCGGCCTGCGGGCGCTGGAGACGGCCGTGCGCGCGCTGCGCGCCGGCGAACTGGACACGGCCCTCGTCGGGGCGGTATCCGTGGACGGCGACCCCCGCGCGCTGGCCGCCGAGGGCGCCCTCAATCCCTATTCCGACAAGGCCCGGCCTTTCGACGCCGCCGCGGCCGGCACCGTGCCCGGCGAGGGCGCGGCCGCGCTGGTGCTCAAGCGCCTGGACGACGCCGTGCGCGACGGGGACCGGGTTTACGCCGTGATCAAAGGCCTCGGCTTCGCCTCCGGCGGCGGCGTGGACAAGCCCGTCTCCTCCCGGGCCTGCTCGGCCGCCCTGCGCGCGGCCTACGCCGAGGCGCAGGCGGACCCTTCGACGGTAGGCTACCTTGAGACGCACGGCAGCGGCATACCCGCCGAGGACGCCGCGGAAGCAGAGGCGCTGACCGATTTCTACGGCATCTCCACAGCCCGGGTGCCATGCGCGCTGGGCTCGGTAAAGCCGCTGATAGGCCACGCGGGCCCCGCCTGCGGCCTGGCCGGCGTGGTAAAGACCGCGCTGGCCCTCTACCAGGAGATCCTCCCCCCTCTCGAGAAGATAGACCCGCTGCCGGAGCTGGCACGGGCCAGGAAGCGTTTCCACATACCGCAGGCCCCGCAGTACTGGCTGCGCAACCGCGCCGAGGGCCCGCGCCGCGCCGGCGTGACCGCGCTGGGTCCCGACGGCAACTGCGCCCACGTGGTGCTGGACGGCTTCGACCAGGCCTCCGAGCGGGCCGACGCCGAGCGCCGCCAGCCGCTGGGGGCGAGGAACGAGGCCCTTTTCGCCGTGGAGGACGACGACCGGGCCGGCGTGCTGGCGGGCCTCGCCGACCTGCGCGCCTGGGCCGGCAGGCAGAAGCCCGGCGTCAACGTAGAGCGCCTCGCCCGCGCGTGGTTCGCCCGCGCCGGCGCCCGCCCCGACAAAAAGCGCGCCTGCGCGCTGATAGCCCGCGACGCGGCCGAGCTGGCCGCCCTGGCCGCCGAGGCGGAGGCCGCCATAGCCGAAGGCGCCGACAAGGCCGTCTGGCGCGAGCGCGTATACTATTCCCCCGAAGGGCTCTACGCCCGCGGCCGGCTGGCCTTCGTCTTCCCGGGCTCCGGCAACCATTACATAGGCATGGGC
This sequence comes from uncultured Elusimicrobiaceae bacterium, assembly GCA_964435105.1. Taxonomy (GTDB): domain Bacteria; phylum Elusimicrobiota; class Elusimicrobia; order Elusimicrobiales; family UBA9959; genus UBA9959. The sequence goes on along the minus strand of CAYSYJ010000155.1, from coordinate 744 downwards.
CGCGAGCTCTGGACCCAGTGGCCGGAGATCATGCGCCGGCTGGACGCCGAGAACGGCTACCTGCGCGACCAGGCCGCCCCGGCGCTCTTCATGCCCTGGCGGCTGACCTGGGAGGAGGGCTGGCTCAAGCAGGCCGAGCTCGCCGTGGTGGACGACTACAAGGCCATGATCTTCGCCTCCGTCGCCCACGGCACGGCCGTGCACGACCTGGCGCTCCACCTCGGCCTGCGGCCAGACAGCGTGATAGGCTACAGCCTGGGCGAGGTGGCGGCGCTTTTCGCCACCCGCGCCTGGACCGGCCGCGACGAGATGCTGCGCCGCGTAAACGAGTCGAGCCTTTTCGTCAGCGACCTCGCCGGCCCCTGCGACGCGGCCCGCCGCTTCTGGAACCTGCCGAAGGACGAGAAGGCAGACTGGGTGCTCGGCGTGATAGACCGCCCGGCCGAGACCGTGCACATGGCGCTCAAGGGCGCCGAGCGCGCCGCGCTGCTGATAGTCAACGCCCCGCTCGAATGCGTGGTAGGCGGCTACCGCAAGGCCGTTAACTCGCTGGTGGACGGCCTCGGCTGCGTGTTCCTGCCGCTGCAGGGCGCCGCCGTGCACTTCGAGGCGGCCAAGCTGGTGGAGAAACAGTACCGCGACCTGCACCTGCTGCCCACCGTGGCCCCGGCCGGCATAAAATTCTACAGCGGCGCCTGGAAGAAGCCCTACGAGGTGAACCGCGAGAGCGCGGCGGACTCGGTG
>CAYSYJ010000154.1:0-5645 GCA_964435105.1 uncultured Elusimicrobiaceae bacterium | reverse complement strand
ACCAGCTTGCCGTCCAGGGTCACCGCCTGCGGCGAGGCCAGGTACAGGTCGGAGGCCTGCGCGGCCAGCCAGACCGCGCGCCGCTCGTCGGGAGTCATCCCCGCCTTATGGGTGACGACGGCGGCCCCGGCGGCCGCCAGCATCTCCGGCAGCTTCAGGGCCTGCACGGTCATGGAACCGCCCAGGCCCACCCGCTTGCCGCCGGCGGCCAGCTCCAGCACCGCGGCCGCGGCGGCCGCGCCCGACGGGTACACCGCCGCCCCGAAGCCGTTGCGGCGCAGGGCGGCGGCGGCGTTCTCCAGCGTCTTCAGGTTTAAGGCGTTCTTATGCTCGTCCATCGGGCCTACTTTATCAGCTTCCGGTAGCTGGCGATCTCCACCGGCTTCAGGTTCTTGTCGCCTTTGGCGCGCAGCGACAGGAACACCTTGCCCTGCTGCGTGGCGAGCGCCGCGTACTGCGCCTCGTTGATATTGACGAGCAGCACTATCGTGCCCTTGCGGGCGTTGACGCCTATCACCTTGACGTTCTGCAGCAGCGTGGCGCCGATCTTTTCTTTCCGGTCGCCTTTCATGACCGCGTCGAAGACGCTGATCACGTCGATAAAGTCGCCCTTGCGCACCCAGGCGAGGTCCTTCCTGGGCAGGTTGAGGATCACCCCGCGGTAACCGTCCGCCACCTCCGCCTTGTAGCAGGGGACGCCGCCGCGCGCGTGCCAGATCAGCCCGCCTCCCAGCAGTACTGCCGCTATCACGACCATCACGGTACTTGTCTTCATAAGCCCTCCTTGAGGTTCAACGGCGCCGGCCCGGCGCCCGGCCCGCTCTCGGACCTGGCGCTGAGCCGGTACAGGAAATCGGTGCCCGAGGCTTCGCCCGGCACGGCGGCCCCGAAAGGATTGTAGAAGGCCTGGGTCAGGGACTGCCCCGACGGCGGGATCCCGTCGCGCCCGCCGGGGACCAGCAGCAGCAGCGCGGCCAGCGCGCCGGCCAGGGCCAGGCCCGCCAGCGCGGCGGCCGGCACGGTCCTTTCGCCCGGGGCCAGCACCCTGGCGGCGAGGTCTCCGGGGGCGGCCAGCAGCGGGGCGCCGGCGGACTTCAGCGCGGCCCTCAGCCGGCGCAGGTCTTCGCTCTTCTCTTCTTCGCGGCTCATAACTTCTCCCTTAAAACGGCTGTCAGCCTGGCGTAGGCGTTGTGGAGGCGGGAACGCACCGTGCCGACGGGCAGGTCCAGGACCCCGGCTATCTCCTCGTAAGACATGTCCTCCCACTCGCGCAGCAGCAGGGCCGCCTTCAGTTTGTCCGGCAGGGCCTGCACGGCCCTCCGCACCAGGGCCCCGCGCTCCTCGGCCTCCAGCCCCTCCAGTATCCCGGCGGCGCCGTCGGGGATGTTCTCGAACTCCGCGTCGCCGAAGAGCAGGCCGACGCTCTCGGCCTTACGGGCCAGGTAATGCCTGAAATAGCCCAGCCCGGTATTGCGCGCCACCGAGAACAGCCAGGTCTTAAAAAGGGATTCCCCGCGGAAGGAGCCGGCCGACTTCCAGACGGCCAGGAACACCTCCTGGGTCATGTCCACGGCCTCCTCCGGCGGCAGGGAGAACTGCCAGGTCATGAAGGTCAGCACGCGGTCCTTGTAGCGGGCCACGAGCGCGCCAAGGGCCCCGGTATCCCCGGCGGCCACCCCGCGTATGAGCTCTTCGTCGCTGGCGTTTTCCATAAGCTCCCGGTATATAGTAGCCCGCCCCACCGGGAAAGTTCATTCAATTCTACAAAAAAGAAGGAGCGGGGCAGCGCCCCGCTCCTCCGGTCCCGGCCCCTGGCTTTAAGGCTGGGTGCGGCGCACCAGGTCCTGGGCGTCGTAGCGCAGGTCCCGGGCGTTCCAGGCCAGCTGCCTGGCGCTGCGGGAGATGTCCATGGCGTTCCACTGGGCGTTGTAGCCCACCAGTTCCGGCTTGGCGCCGCGCACGGCCCACTCCAGGCGGGTGGCCGCGTTCTCGATCTCGAACTGGAAGCGGTTAAGCAGGGTGGAGGCGTCCATTTCGATGTTGCGGGCCTCGCGGTTGAGCTCGTCGGACTTGACGGCAAGCTGCAGCACGGCGCCCACCTCGCGGCGCAGCCGCTGGGTCTCGGTGTCGAAGCGCTGCATTTCCCAGGCCTTGCGCTGCAGGTCGTTCTGGAAGAAATGGTCGGGAGAATTGCCCATCGAAATGCGGCGGGCGTCCCGCTCCAGCCGGTCCAGGTCCGAACGCAGCCAGATGGTGTCGCTGTCGAGCCGCCTCAGGTCGTTCCTGAGCCTGCCGAACCTGTAGACCAGGTCCTGCGGAACCCCGGCCGGAGCCGGCTGCGGCTCGGCCAGGACGGCGCCCGGCGCGGGCGCGGCGACGGCGGCGGCGTCGAGCCGCTGCAGGCCGAAATCCGCCGCGTAGGCGGACGGTACAGCCGCGAACATTGAGAACGCGAGAACTGCCTTTATCATTTTCCCCTCCTCTAGGGACATATCCACACGTAAAATTCTACCTCCCGGGCCGCGGGCGGGAAAGGGGCTTTGGACCCGGCCCCGGCTGGGCCTAAAGTTTCAGTATCGTCAGGGACAGGGGCTCCGCCTCGAAGGCGCCGGACACCGCCGGCCCCGGGTCCTTCACCAGCCCGCCCGCGTCGAAGGCGCGGGTCCACTTGCCCATGGGCAGCTCGAACGAGGCGGCCTTGGTCTCCGGGTTGACGAGCACCAGTATCCTTTCCCAGCCGTCCCCGGCCTTATCGCCGTAGAGCAGGTAGGCGATCGCCGGCGGCGCCGCCTTGAGCCCCAGCTCCTCGTAGAACTTCAGGTTCTCCCTGACGGCGGCCGCCGTGGTCATGCGGAAGGCCGGGTGCGCCTTGCGCAGGGCGATAAGGTCGCGGTAGAAGGCGAAGACGTCCAGGTTCTCCTTCTTGCGCGTCCAGTCCAGGCGGTTGATCTCGTCGGGCAGGTTGTAGGAGTTCTCCTCGCCTTTCTTGGTGCGCAGGAACTCCTCCCCGGCGTGCAGGAAGGGGATCCCCTGCGAGGTCAGCACCAGGGCGTTGGCCAGCTTGGCCATGCGCGCCTTGGTCTCCCTGGGCGCGTCCTTGACCGAGAGGTCTATGCGGTCCCAGAGGGTGTGATTGTCGTGGCAGGAGACGTAGTTGAGCGTCTCCAGGGGCCCGTCGGTGAAATCGTCCACCGAGCCGCGGATTCCGCGCATTACCGCCTCGCGGTTGCGCGCCGCCTGCACGTAACCCAGGTCCTCCAGGGAGAATACGCTGCCCTTTATGGCGTCCCTGAAATGGTCGTTGAAGACCTGGTAGCCCTTGCCGCGCTGGCTGCCTTTCTTTACGCCGCGAGCCGGCGTCAGCCCGGCCGTCCACGGCTCGCCGTAGATCAGGATGTCCGGCTTGGCCTTGCGCAGTTCGCGCACGATCTCGCCGACCGCGTCCAGGTCTATCAGCCCCATCAGGTCGAAGCGGAAACCGTCGACCTTGTACTCCCTGACCCAGTGCAGCAGGCTGTCTACGAGGAAACGGCGGGCGGCGGGCGCCTCGGTGCGGAACTCGTTGCCGCAGCCGGAGCCGTTGGAGTAGGCGCCGTCGGGATTTACGCGGTAATAATAGTCCATGGCCAGCGCGTTGAAGTTGTAGACCCGGTCGCGCGTCTCGGCGGTGTGGTTGTAGACCACGTCCATTATCACTTTAAGCCCCTTGCGGTGGAAGGCGTCCACCATCAGCTTGGCCTCCCGCACGCGGGAGCCGTCCAGCGGCGAGGAGGCGTAGGCGCCCTCAGGGGAATTGAAGTTCACCGGCATATAGCCCCAGTCGTAGGTCGTGGTGCTGTCGCCGTTCTGGAAATCCTGAAAGGGCAGGATATGCACGGCGTTCACGCCGAGGTCGGCGATGTGGTCCAGGCCGGTGGAGATCTCCGGGAACGAGGGATGGCGGGTGCCGGTTTCTGCGGCGCCGAGGTACCTGCCCTTCGCCTTGACCCCAGAGAAAGCGTCCATGGTCAGGTCGCGCAAATGCACCTCGTAGAGCACCGTCTCGGAAAGCGGGAAGGCGGGCCCGTCGGATACCGGGGTATCGTCCTTAAGGGCCAGGGCGGGCCCCCCGTCGCCGGCTACGCAGCGGGCGTAAGGATCGGTGCCTTCATAGGTTTTACCACCCTGCGTCACCCGCAGGCGGTAGTATTTGCCTTCCAGGGGCCCGCCGAGATCCTTTTCCCAGACGCCGTTCTCGCGCTGCTCCATGGCGAAGGCGCGGGGCTTGGCGGAAAGCGAGTCGTAGACCAGCGCCTCCGCCCTGGTAGCGAAAGGGGCGAAGATCCTCAGCACCGAGCCGCCGGGGCCGGTGAGGCCCAGCTCGCCGCGCGGCGAGAAATCCGGCCCGTAGACGGCCCCCCCCAGCGCCACCGGCACGGGCCGGAAATCGCGCGAGTGGAGCTTGTAGCCGCCGGAGTTCAGCGCCTTATAGTCGGGCTTGCCCAGGCTGTCGAAGACCAGCCGCGCCGCCCGCGAATAGGGGCCGCCTATCGGTTCGGCCTTCACCGGCTGATAGGCCGTCTCGCCGCGGGTGAGGTAAAAGCCCTGCCTTTCCACGAAAGCCCTGTCCAGCGGGCGCGTAAAGGCCACGCGCACCTCGCCGTGGCCGTCCAGCCAGGCCCCGGTCACGGCGGTGGAGACCTGCGGCGGCGCCTTGTAGATCCGCTTGTCCCCCTCCAGCAGGTAGATATGCCCGGGCGCGGCGTCGTCGAGGAAACGGTCCGGCGCGTCCTTCTCCGCCCATTCGCCGCGGCGCGGCAGCAGGCCTACCCGGCGGCCGAGCAGGCCGAGGGCCTTAAGGTCCAGCTCGTAGACCAGGCCGAAAGCGTCGGAGCCGGACGGCCGCACCTCGGAGCCCGGCCTGCGGTCGGTGTCGTTCCAGACCCACAGGTTCCAGCCGGCGCCGTCGCCGGAAAGGCGGCTGTAATGCACCGAAAGTTTTTGCGCGGCGAGCGGCTGAGCCATAAGCAGTACCCCCAGGACCAGGACCTTTGTTCTCATCTTCGTTCCCCTACCGAAGGAATAGGCACCCATAAATTGTAAAATATCTCCCTATGCTCCATACAGCGCTTTTTCTGCTCCTCGCTTCCCCCCTGCCGGCCGCCGCGCCGGCGCGCGCCTCTTCCGAGACCGCCAAAGTGAGCGTCTCCACCGCGGCCATCCGCGAACTGGTGGCCGCCGACCGCAAGATCCGCGGCATCCACCTGACCTGCTGGGGCGCCGGCTCGCAGAAGACCCGCCGGGAGCTGATAAAGAAGATCTCCAACTCCGTCATCAACGCCGTCGTCGTGGCCATCAAGGAGACCGACGGCAAGGTCTATATCCCCGGCGTCGAGAAAGCCGCCCGCTGGGGCACCCAGACCACGGCCATCACCGACCCGGCGGGGATGCTGAAGGATTTCAAGGACGCGAAACTCTATACCGTGGCGCGCATCGTGGTGTTCAAGGACAAGATCCTGCCCAAGGTAAAAAAGGACATGGCGGTGCGCAATCCCTCCGGCGAACCGTGGCGCGCCCGCAACGGCGCCACCTGGACCGACCCTTACAGCCGGGACGTCTGGGAATACAACCTCGATATCGCCGAGCGGGCGGCCAAGCTGGGCTTC
>CAYSYJ010000153.1:0-5645 GCA_964435105.1 uncultured Elusimicrobiaceae bacterium | reverse complement strand
GCATCTTCGATCCGTTCTTCACCACGAAGCCCAAGGGAAAGGGCACCGGCCTCGGCCTCTCCTCCGTCTACGGCATCGTTTCGCAGCACGGCGGCTACGTCCAGGCCGCCAACCGCCCCGGTGGCGGCGCCGTCTTCTCCATCTACTTCCCGGCGGTAAATTAAGCGCCCCCCCCGGCCGGCGCCTGAAGCGCCCCCCTTTCAGGCGATTCTCCCGCCGCAAAAACCTTCCGGCGCGTTACTCTGAAAAGCACGGAACTTTCCGCGCATATCGAGCGTCGCCATCCGCGGCGCGGCGCCGTTACCGGTACGGCATCGGCGCCATTGTTTTAGCTATGAGGGATGGCCCATAAAAATATAAAATATACGGTATATACACCAGTTTTGAATTTCCCATAAATCGCAGCGCACGGAGAACAGCTTGCCCGCACCTACGACCGGAACCAAGACGCAGCCGACGCTTCCCTATTGCGCCGGGAACCTGGCCGCCCTGCAGGACCTGGCAGCGCCCTTTTCGGCGGAAGTTTCCGGCGGCGGCCTCGCCCTTACTCCCGGTTTCAAGCCCGGCGCCCCCGCCGTCCCCCCCTGCGTCCCCGCAAACCTCGGCGACCCGGCCTTCCTCGCGGCGCACGGGCTGAAGTACGCGTACGTCGGCGGCTCCATGGCCAACGGCATCAGCTCCACGCAACTGGCGGAGGCCCTGGGCCGCGCCGGCATGCTGGGCTTCTACGGCGCGGCGGGCCAGCCCATAGAGGAGATCGAGAAGGCCATAGACCGCCTGCAGTCCGCGGGCGGCATCCCCTACGGTTTCAACCTGATACACAGCCCGTCGGAACCCGGGCACGAAGCCGCCGTGATAGACCTCTACCTGCGGCGCGGCGTGCGGCTGGCGGAGGCCTCCGCTTTCATAGGCCTGACGCTGCCGCTGATCCGCTTCCGCACGGCGGGCATCGGCCGCGGCCCGGACGGCGGGATAGTGACCCCCAACCGGGTGATAGGCAAGATCTCCCGCGTGGAGGTGGCCGAGCGCTTCTTCTCCCCCCCGGAGGAGAAGTTCCTGAAACAGCTCGTGGCCTCCGGCGACCTGACGGCCGAGCAGGCCGAGCTGGCCGCCCGCGTACCCGTGGCGGAGGACGTCACCGCCGAGGGCGACTCCGGCGGGCATACGGACAACCGCCCGCTGGTGAACCTCCTCCCTACCATCATCGCCCTGCGAGACCGCATGCAGGCGAAATACGATTACGCCGTCACGCCGCGCGTGGGCGCCGGCGGCGGCATAGCCACGCCCGAGGCCGCCGCGGCCGCCTTCATGACGGGCGCGGCCTACGTGGTCACCGGCTCGGTGAACCAGGCCTGCGTCGAGTCCGGCACCACGGACCTCGTCCGGCGCCTGCTCGCCGAGGCCGGCCAGGCCGACGTGGCGATGGCCGCCGCGGCCGACATGTTCGAGATGGGCGTGAAGGTGCAGATCCTCAAGCGCGGCACCATGTTCGCGATGCGCGCCAACAAGCTCTACGAGTATTACAAGGCCTACGGCAGCTTCGAGGAGATCCCCGCCGACATCCGCGGGACCCTGGAGCGCGACTATTTCCGCAAATCCTTCGCCGAGGTGTGGGCCGGCACGCGCGAGTATTTCCTGCGGCGCGACCCCTCCCAGGCCGAGCGCGGCGAGCGCGAACCGAAGCACAGGATGGCGCTGGTCTTCCGCTGGTACCTCAGCCAGACCTCCCGCTGGCCGCTGGCCGGCGACGAGAGCCGCAAGCTGGACTACCAGGTCTGGTGCGGCCCGTCGATGGGCGCCTTCAACGAGTGGGCCAAGGGGTCTTTCCTCGAGAAGCCGGAGAGCCGGGACGCCGTGACAGTGGCGTACAATTTGCTCGCGGGCGCCGCCGCGCTGACGCGGCTGCACGCGCTGCGCTGCCAGGGCGCCGCCGCCGACCCGCGGCTGGCCCGGCAGGCCCCGCGCCCGCGGGAAGAGCTTTCTAAGTTTTTTTAACGCCGCAGAAGTTGCCGCAAAAACTACGCCGCGGGCCGCCGAGGGGCGCCCCGCCGAGGACAGCATGAGCGACAAGACCAAAGACCAGCAGACTCCGATAGCCATAACGGGCATAGGCTGCCTTTTCCCGCAGGCCGAGAACGCCCGCCGCTTCTGGGCCAATATCAAGAACGGCGTGGACGCCATTTCGGACATCCCGACGACCCACTGGCTCCCCGAGGAGCACTACGACCAGAACCCCAAGAAGCCCGACATGACCTACGCCCGCAAGGGCGGCTTCATCCTGCCGGTGGACTTCGACCCGTCGGAGTTCGGCCTCGCCCCCAACGCGCTGGAGGCCACCGACAGCGCCCAGCTGCTGGGCCTGCTCGCCGCCAAGATGGCCCTCGAGGACGCCGGCTACGGCCGCGGCCGCGAGTTCGACCGCAATTCCGTCAGCGTGATCCTCGGCGTCACCGGCGCGCTGGAGCTGGTGATCCCGCTCGGCGCCCGCCTGGGCCACCCGAAGTGGCGCAAGGCCCTGGCCGAGTTCGGCATTGCCGGCGCCGACGCCGACGCGATAATTTCCCGCATGCAGGAGGACTATGTCCCGTGGCAGGAGAGCTCCTTCCCCGGCCTGCTCGGCAACGTGGTGGCCGGCCGCATAGCCAACCGCTTCGACCTCGGCGGCACCAACTGCGTGGTGGACGCCGCCTGCGGCAGCTCGCTGGGCGCCGTGCACATGGCGACGCTGGAACTGCAGGCCGGCCGCTCCAACATGGTGGTCACCGGCGGCGTGGACTGCTTCAACGACATCTTCATGTACATGTGCTTCAGCAAGACGCCGGCCCTGTCGGCCGGCGGCAGCGCCAAGCCCTTCGACGCCTCCGCCGACGGCACCGCGCTGGGCGAGGGCCTGGGCATGATGGTGATGAAGCGCCTCGACGACGCCGTGCGCGACGGCGACCGCATCTATTCCGTGCTGAAGGGCGTAGGCTCTTCCTCCGACGGCAAGGGCAAGTCCATCTACGCGCCCAGCGCCACGGGCCAGGCCAAGGCCCTGCGCCGCGCCTACGCAGTGTCCGGCGTGGAGCCGCGCACCGTGGAGCTGGCCGAGGCCCACGGCACCGGCACCACCGTCGGCGACGGCGTGGAGCTGGACGCCCTGACCGAGGTATACCGGGAGAACAAGGCCGACGGCGCCTGGTGCGCCCTGGGCTCGGTGAAGTCGATGATAGGCCACACCAAGGCCTCGGCCGGTTCGGCCGGCCTCATCAAGGCCTCCCTGGCCCTCTACAACAAGACGCTCCCCCCGACGATAAAGGTGACCACGCCGCTGAAAAAGCTGGCCGAGGGCACCACCCCCTTCTACCTGAACACCGAGCCCCGCCCGTGGGTAAGGAAGGACCACCCCCGCCGCGCCGGCGTCAGCGCGCTCGGCTTCGGCGGCTCCAACTTCCACGCCATACTGGAGGAATACTCCCCCGACAAGAAGAGCCCGGACTGGGACGGCGACCAGCAACTGGCCGTGCTCTCCGGCGCGGACGCCGGCGAGATAAAGAACCGCCTCTCCGCCTGGAAAGGCCTGGACTGGGACGGCGTGCGCGCGGCGGCCTATAAGGCCCGCGCGGCCTTCAAGCCCTCGGCCCCCGCCCGCCTCGGCTTCGCGCTGGAGCGGGGTTCCGACTGGAACAAGACCATAAGCTCCGCCCTCGCCAACCTGGATTCGCAGAAGGCCGCGGCCTGGGCCACGCCCGACGGGATCTTCTTCTCCTCGGCCGCCCCCGAAAAGCTGGCCGTGCTGTTCCCGGGCCAGGGCGCCCAGTACCCCGGCATGCAGCGCGACATAGCCTGCCGCTTCCCGGAGGCCCTCGGAGTGCTGGAGACCGCCAACGCGGCTTTCGGCGGGGATTTATCCTCGCGCGGCGGGGACAAGCCCCTCTCCGACTACATCTACCCCCGCCCGGCCTTCACCGCCGAGGCTAAGCAGCGGCAGGCGGAGGACCTCAAGGACACCAGCGTGGCGCAGCCGGCTCTCGGCGCGTGCGAGCTGGGCGCCTGGCGCACCCTCGCGGCCTACGGAGTGAAACCCGGCGCCTTCGCCGGCCACAGCTACGGCGAACTGCCCGCCCTCTGCGCCGCCGGCGTCTACGGCGACGCTGAACTGTTCGCCCTTTCCAAACTGCGCGGCGCGCTGATGGCCGCCGGCTCCGGGGACCGCGGCGGCATGATAGCCGTGCAGGCCCCCCTCGCCGAGGTGGAGAAGGCGATGGCCGAGGAGAAGCTCGACCTTATAATCGCCAACAAGAACACGCCGGCGCAGTTCGTGCTGTCCGGCGCCACGGCGGAGATAAAGCGCGCGGCCGAAAGGCTGCCCGCGCGCGGCCTGAAGTGCACCGTGCTGCAGGTCTCGGCCGCTTTCCACAGCGCCCTCGTGGCCGGAGCCCAGGCGGAGTTCGCCTCCGGCCTGGAGAAGGCGGAGTTCCGCCAGCCCGCCGCGGCCGTCTACGCCAACAAGACCGCCGCCCCCTACCCGGCCGAGCCCGCGCAGGCCCGCGCGCTGCTGGCCTCGCAGCTGGCTTCGCCGGTGGAGTTCACGGCGATGATAGAACGGATGTACGCCGACGGCTACAGGACCTTCCTGGAAGTAGGTCCCGGCGCCCGCCTGACCGGCATGGTCTCGGCGATACTCGCCGGCAGGGGACATAACGCTTTCGCCATAGACGCCTCCTCCGGCAAGAAGCACGGCGTGGCCGAGCTGGCCCGGGCGCTGGCCCGCCTGGCCGCCCTGGGCTGCGAGCTGGACCTGAACGCCTGGGAAGGCGGAGAGGCCGGCGCGAAGGACGCGCTGGAGAAGAAGGTCTCCAAGCTCGCAGTGAAACTCACCGGCGCCGGCTACCGCACGCCGCGCCCCAAGTCCGGCCCCAAGAAGCAGTTGGCCCTCGCGCCGCAGCAGCCCCCGCAGACCACCTACCGGCCCGCCGCCCTGCCGGCGGCCGCCCCGGCCTACGCGGACGAGGCGCTGCGCATAACGCAGGAAAGCATGGCCGCCCTGCAGCGCATGCAGGAGCAGACGGCGCTGCTGCACGCCCGTTTCCTGGAGGGCCAGGAGTCCACGCAGCGCTCCTTCCAGGCGCTGATAGACCAGCAGCGCGCCGTGTATTCCGGCTCGCCCCTGCCGCAGCTGCCGCCGTTACCCGCCCAGGCCTCCGCCGCGGTATCCCAGCCTGCGCCGCAGGCCTATGCCCCCGCTCCGGACCATGTGTTGCCGCGCCCCGCGGCGCCGCAGCCGGTACAGGCCGGCCCCGACGTATCCGGCGTACTGCTCGGCATAGTCTCGGCCCAGACCGGCTACCCGGCCGAATCGCTGAACCCCGACATGGACATGGAGTCCGACCTCGGTATAGACTCTATCAAGCGCGTAGCTATACTCTCCGAACTGCAGGAGAAGCTGCCCCAGGCCCCCCGTATCACCCCCGAGCAGCTCGGCACCATACGCACCCTGCGCCAGGTGATAGCCCACCTATCGGCGGGTATGCCCGCGGCACAGCCGGCCGCTCGGCCCGCCGCGCCGCAGCCGGCGCAGGCCGGACCCGACGTATCCGGAGTACTGCTGGGCATAGTCTCGGCCCAGACCGGCTACCCGGCCGAATCGCTGAACCCCGACATGG
>CAYSYJ010000152.1:0-5677 GCA_964435105.1 uncultured Elusimicrobiaceae bacterium | reverse complement strand
CCTCGTCGGTCACCAGCACGATGGACGGGATGGCGTCCAGGGCGTGGCGCATGAAGACCGCGTTGTCGAAGAGCTTATCCATACTAGTAGGACCGGGCCATCACCACGCGGCGGGCGGAAGGCTTGCCGGTGAGGATGCACTTGCCCTCGCCGCGGGCCTCGGCCGGGATCTGGTCCTCGAAGGGAATGCAGCGGATGCTGGTCTCGAACCGCTTGGCCATCTCCTCCTCCTGCTCGGCGGAGCCGGCCCAGTGCACCCAGGCGAAACCGCCGCCCTCGTCCTTGAAGAACTTCTCGTAGTCCTCCAGCTTGTCGATGACGCGGGTGCGGGAGGCGCGGAAGGCGCGGGCCTTCTCCAGCAGCTCGCGCTGCATGGCGGCCAGGGTGGGGACTATGGACTCTATGGCCTCGGCGCGCGGCAGGAAAGCCTTGCGGCGCTTGCGCTGGTCGGCCGGGGTCTCGCCGGGGATATCGGTCACGAAGCGGCGGGCTATGCAAAGCGAGCCCTTCTCGAGGTCCTTGGGCCCGATCTCGACGCGCAGCGGCACGCCCTTGCCCTCCCACTCGTAGTACTTGGCGCCGGGCATGATGCCGTCGCGGTCGTCCACCTTCACGGCCACGCCGCGGGCCTTCAGCTCGGCGGCGACCAGCTTGGCCTCCTCGGAGGTGCGCAGGCGCTCCTCGTCGCTCTTGTAGATCGGGATAACGACGACCTGCACCGGGGCGAGCTTGGGCGGCAGCACCAGGCCGGCGTCGTCGGAATGGGTCATGATGAGAGCGCCCACCAGGCGCGTGCTCACGCCCCAGCTGGTGGCGTAGACGTATTCCAGCTGGCCGTCCTTGTTCTGGAACTTCACGTCGGCGCCCTTGGAGAAGTTCTGGCCCAGGTAGTGGCTGGTGCCCATCTGCAGGGCCTTGCCGTCCTGCATCATGCCCTCGATGCAGACGGTGTCGAGGGCCCCGGCGAAGCGTTCGCCCTCGGTCTTGGAGCCCTTCACCACCGGCACGGCCATCACGTTCTCGGCGAAATCCGCGTAAACGTCGAGCATGCGGGCGACTTCCTCGCGCGCCTCACCTTCGGTGGCGTGGGCGGTATGGCCCTCCTGCCAGAGGAACTCGGCGGTGCGCAGGAACAGGCGGGTGCGCATCTCCCAGCGCACGACGTTGGCCCACTGGTTGATGAGCAGGGGCAGGTCGCGGTAGCTCTGTATCCAGTTCTTGTACTGCGCCCAGATGATGGTCTCGCTGGTGGGCCGCACCACCAGCGGCTCCTCGAGCTTGGACTCGGGGTCCGGCACCACCTCGCCGTTGATCGCCTTCAGGCGGTGGTGGGTGATGACGGCGCATTCCTTGGCGAAGCCGCTGGCGTGCTTCTCCTCCTTCGCGAGGAAGGAGAGGGGGATGAACAGGGGGAAATAGGCGTTCTCGTGCCCGGTGGCCTTAAAGCGGTCGTCGAGCTCGCGCTGCATCTTCTCCCAGATGGCGTAGCCGTGCGGGCGGATCACCATGCAGCCGCGCACCGGGGAATGCTCGGCCAGCGTGGCCTGCCTGATCACGTCCAGGTACCACTGCGAATAATCTTTCGCGCGGGGGGTTACGGGAGTCTCTGCCTTCTGCTGGTTCACGGGTTTGTTCATTTTGCGTTCCTGATCTTGCGGATCACTTCGTTGACCCACTCGGATTCCTTCACGACCTTGATCTGCTTGCCCTTCTCTATCCAGACGCCGCGGCCCTTGCCGCCCGCCACGCCGAAGTCGGCGGCGCGGGCCTCGCCGGGGCCGTTGACCACGCAGCCCATCACGGCGATCTTCATGCCCTCTGAGCGCTTGAGCAGGTCCCGGTCGGAATAGATGCGGTCCTCGAGCTCGCGGACCACCTTGCCCACGTTGACCTGGCAGCGCCCGCAGGTGGGGCAGGAGACCAGGTCGGGGCCGTAATGCCGCAGGCCCAGGGACTTCAGGATCTCGTAGGCGGCGCGCACCTGCATCACCGGGTCCTCGGTGAGCGAGACGCGGATGGTATCGCCGATACCCTGGGAGAGCAGCAGGCCGATGCCGAGCGAGGATTTCACGGTGCCGGCGAGGAAGCTGCCGGCCTCCGTCACGCCCAGGTGCAGCGGGATGTCCGATTTGGACGCGAAGAGGGTATTGGCCATCACCGTGCGCTCGATGTCGTCGGCCTTGAGCGAGACCACGATGTCCCGGAAATTCAGGCGCTCCAGGGCGCGGGCCTCGTCGAGGGCCTCCTTCACCATCTGCTTCGCCCAGTCGAAAGGGGCCCAGCGGGGGTGGGGGTTCTCGCGCAGCGCCTTGAGGGAGCCGGCGTTGACGCCTATGCGGATGGGCACCCCGGCGGACTTGCAGGCCTTCACCACCTCTTTGACCTTGTCCTTCTCTCCGATATTGCCGGGGTTGATGCGCACCTTGTCCACGCCCTGGCGCACCGCCTCCACGGCCAGGCGCCAGTCGAAATGGATGTCGGCCACCAGCGGGATGCCGATAGCGCTCTTGATGCGCCCGAGGTTCTGGGCCGCCTGCATGTCGGGCACGGCCACCCTTATGATCTCGCAGCCGGCGGCCTCGAGCCGCCGGATCTGGTCCACCGTGGCCTTGAGGTCGCGGGTGTCCGTATTGCACATGCTCTGCACCGAGACGGGGCTGTCGCCGCCTATGGTGAACCGGCCCACCCGCACCTTGCGGGTCTTCCGGGCTTTATGGTCGCAGGCGCAACCCATGCTATTTACCCGCCTGGCCGGCGGCCTCGGCCGCCTTCTTGGCGTCGCGCGAGGACTTGATGCGCATGATGTCGCTGTAGGTGGCGAAGAGGAAGATGAAGAGCAGCACGGCTATGCCGGCGCCGTTGACGTACTTCATCACCTCCTGGCTGGGCTTGCGGCGGGTTATGCCCTCCAGCAGGAACAGCACTATCCAGCCGCCGTCCAGGAGCGGCAGCGGCAGCAGGTTGAAGAACCCGACGGCCACCGAGATGAGCCCGATGAGGAAGAAAAAGTCCGCCGCGCCGGTGTGGGCGGCCTTGCTGACGATATTGACTATGCCTATGGGCCCGGCCAGGTCCGGCTTCTCGCGCTTATAGATATTGGAGGCCAGCGTCTTCACCGTGAAGGCCGTCCAGTACCAGCACTGGTGGGCGCCCATGGCGAGGCCCTTGAAGAGCGGCACGCCCTTGTAGGCGATGCCGGGGGAGATGCCTATCACGCCGCGGCCGGAGCCGTCGGGCGCCTGGCGCGGCTTTATCTTCAGGCTCGCCTCCGCGCCCTCGCGGGCGTAGACCACGGCCAGTTCCTTCTGCGACTTCACGTAGATCTTCTCCGCCATCGCGGCCCAGGTGGCCACGACCTGCCCGTCGACGCTTACTATCCTGTCGCCGGGCTTGAGGCCGGCCAGGTCGGCCGGGTAGCCCTGCGTGATATCGCCTATCACCGGCTGGTCGGAGGGCACGGGCTCGCCCACGATCAGGATGACGCCGGCGAACAGCGCGAAGGCCAGCAGGTAGTTCATCAGCGGGCCGGCCACCACCACGCCGAGGCGGGTATACCAGGGCTTGGCGAAATATTCGTCCGGGGCGCCGGAGACGGAATCCATCTCCTCGCCGGCGGGCTTCACGTAGCCGCCGAGGGGGACCAGGCGCACCGAGTAGCGGGTCGGCCCCGAGGTCCAGCCCAGCAGTTCCTTGCCGAAACCGAAGGAGAAGGCCTCCACCCTGATGCCGGAGAGCTTGCAGACTATGAAGTGGCCGAACTCGTGCAGGAAGATGACGAGCCCGAAGGTGAACAGGACGGCGATGATGGACAGGAGCATTTTTACCTCTTTTTCCTCAGTCTGGCCGCGAACTCCGCGGCTTTAGCGCGGGCCCAGCCGTCGGCTTCGACGGCGGCGCCCAGGGTCAGGCGGCCGGCCCCGCCCCGGCAGGCGGCCAGGGTCTTCTCTATCACGGCCGGGATATCGGTGAAACGCAGGGCCCCGGCTATGAACTTCTCGACTGCTATCTCGTTGGCGGCGCTGAGCGCCGCCGGGTACACGCCGCCCTTGCGCGCGGCCTCCAGGGCCAGCGCCAGGCAGGGGAAGCGGCGGAAATCCGGCCGGGCGAAATCCAGGCGCGCCAGCCGGTAGAAATCCAGCGGCTCGGCCAGCGACGGGGCGCGGTCGGGCCAGGTGAGGGCGTACTGGATGGGCAGCTTCATGTCCGGCCAGGACAGCTGGGCCAGCACCGAGCCGTCCTTGTACTCCACGCCGGAGTGCACCACCGACTGCGGGTGTATCAGCACCTCGATCTTGGAGATCGGCAGCGAGAACAGGTTCCGGATCTCTATGGCCTCGAGGCCCTTGTTCATCAGCGTCGAGGAATCCACGGTGATCTTGGGGCCCATGCTCCAGCGCGGGTGCTTGAGCGCCTGCGCGGGCGTAACCGCGGCGAGGGATCCCTTATGCGCGTAGAAAGGACCGCCGGAGGCGGTCAGGAAGACGCGGCGCAGGACGGCGTCGTAACCGCCGGGCTTGACGCCGGCCAGGCACTGGAAGATGGCGGAAGGCTCGGAATCCACGGGGATGATCCTGGCCTGCCAGCGGTCGGCCTCCCGCATCAGGAGCTCGCCGGCCATCACCATCGGCTCCTTGTTGGCCAGGGCGATATGCTTGGAGGCGCGGATGGCCGAGAGCAGCGGCGCGAAACCCACCGCGCCGGTCACCGAGCTGAGGACGATATCCGCTTCTTTCAGGGCGGCCATCTCGGCCAGGCCCTCCACGCCGGGGGGGAGCACTTTCACGCCGCGCGGGGCGGCGGTCTTCAGCTCCTTCCAGGCCTCGTAATCGAAAACCGACAGGTAGGCGGGCCGCGCCTCCCGCGCCTGGGCCAGCAGGGCTTTCACGTTGGAATTGGCGGACAAGGCCAGCGCCCGCCAGCCCTTGCCGAGCTTGCGCACCGACTTCAGCGCGTTGACGCCGATGGAGCCTGTGGAGCCGAGTATGACGACGTTCTTCACGGTTGCCTCAGCGCGCCAGCACGGCGTAGTAGTAGATCACCGGCGCGAGGAAGATGTACGAATCGAACCGGTCCAGGATGCCGCCGTGGCCGGGCAGCAGGTTGGAGGAATCCTTGGCGCCGACGGCGCGCTTGAGCATGGACTCGGCGATGTCCGAGACCTGCCCGAAGACGCCTATCAGCACGCCGGCCCCGGCCGCGAACAGCGGCGAGAACTCGCCGCCGGCCAGGCGGGTGACGCCCCAGGCGGTCAGGATGGCGGCGATGAAGCCGGCGGCCGCGCCCTCCCAGGTCTTCTTGGGGCTGATCGTGGAAAGCTGGCGCCGGCCGAAGGACTTGCCCAGGAAATAAGCGGCCGTATCCATCACCCAGACGGTGATGATCAGGGTCAGCGTCAGCGCCATGCCGCCCGGCTTGAGGCCGCGGATGGCCACCAGGTGGAACAGGCACCAGGAGATCATGAAGATGCAGAGCAGCGTCAGCCCCATGCGCTCCAGGTACTTCTTCGGCGAGAAGAGCTCGTAGCACATCACGCCGATCACGGTCAGGGCGATGAAAAGCCCGGCGAAGTTGTCGCCGCCCGCCTGCGCGGCGGAATAATGGTCGAAGTAGAGCGCCGCCGGCAGCAGCAGGCCGAAAACGTAAAGAGTCGGTTCCTGAACCGGCTTATTGCCGAGGC
>CAYSYJ010000151.1:0-5743 GCA_964435105.1 uncultured Elusimicrobiaceae bacterium | reverse complement strand
GCACCGGGTTGTCCCGGTCGATGCGCAGGTTCGGGAACTTCTGTTCCACCTGGAACTCGTAGCGCGGGGTCACCAGGCGGCCGTCGGCGCGGACCTTGACCTTCCGCACGGCCTTCTTGAGGCAGTCCTCCATGTGGCGGGTCTGCTTCCTGAGCTTGGCCGGGTCGTGGCTGCGCGCCTCGCCGGAGAGCTCCACCAGCGGCGGCACTATGTTTATGGCGTTGCCTCCGGAGATGAAACCGATATTGGCCGTGGTCTCCCGGTCTATGCGGCCCAGCTTCATGCGGGCCACGGCGTCGGAGACCACTTTGATGGCCGAGATGCCTTTTTCGGGGGCCACGCCGGAATGGGCGGCCGCGCCGTAGACCTTGATCTCCATCTTGTCGGCCGCGGGAGCGCTGGTGATGACGTGCTCTATGCCCTGCTCATTGTCGAAGATGAGCCCGTGGCGGGCGCGGAGCTTGGAATAGTCCAGGTACTTGGCCCCCATCAGGGCCATCTCCTCGCTGACGGTGAAGACGGCCTCTATGGGCGGGCGGTGCAGGCGGTTCTCCTCCAGCACCTTGATGACTTCCAGGATCACGGCTATGCCGGCCTTGCAGTCGGCGCCGAGTATGGTGGTGCCGTCGGAGGAGATCCTGTCCTTGGCGACTATGGGTTTGACGTTGTCGGCCGGACCCACGGTGTCCATGTGGGCGGAGAGCAGCAGCGGGGCGCAGGGCACGGTGCCGGGCCAGCGGGCGATGAGGTTGCCGGTCTCGCCGCCGATCTTGCGGCCGGCGTCGTCTATGAAGACCTCCGCGCCGAGGAACTTGAGCAGGATGGACAGGCGGCGGGCGATGGCGCCTTCCTTGCCTGGCAGCGAGGTTATGCGCGCCAGGTCGCAGAAGAGCTGCACCATGCGCTTTTCGTTGATAGCCGGGGTCATATGTGTATTATTTAATTTTTTCCTCGCGTTTACAATGAAGAAGATGGGGCCGGACCCAAAGTTGTATAATTTGACCATGACTTTTAACAAGAAACTCCTGCTCCTGCCCCTGCTCGCGGCGCTGCTCGGCGGCAGCGCCTGTTCCTCGCCCAAGGCCAAGATAGCGCTGAAAAAAGCGCACCTGATAGAGCATAAGGTCTATTATGTCCCGGCCGACATGTTCAAGACCGTGGAGTTCGCCCCCGCACCGGCCCCGGATTCGCAGCAGCAGCTGGCCGACAAGGCGGCCATCCTGGACTGGCAGGCGAAGCGCACCAAGGCCGACTGCGAAAAGGCGAAGACGACCGCCAAGGCCGAATACGATTTCTTCTGGGCGGAGCGCCCGCTGTTCCCCGAGCCGCTGCCCGACGAGGTAAAAGGTTTCTTCGAGCGGCTGGCCCTCGACCTGGAGGAGGCCGTGACCAATATGAAGGGCCGCTGGCAGCGCCCCAGGCCTTTCAAGGCCTACCCCGGCGAGGCCGAGCCCTGCATCAAGAAGTCCAGCGGCTACTCCTACCCGAGCGGCCATTCCAGCTTCTCCCGGGTGTTCGCCAACGTGCTCTCCGACATAGCGCCCGACCGCAAGGACGAGTTCTTCGCCAAGTCCGACGAGATAGCCCAGGACCGCGTCATCGGCGGCGTGCATTTCCCCTCCGACATCGCGGCGGGCAAGGTGTTCGGCGACCTCTATCACAACGAACTGCTGAAATCCGACGCCTATCGCGCCGACATCGAGCGCATGAAGGCCCTGCGCCTGAAATAAAGCCCGGCCGGGCGCGAAAAAACCGGAGGCCCTCCTCCGGTTTTTTCATGCCCGGGCCGCCGGTTCAGCGGCGCCTGCCCCTGCCCCGTCCCCGGCCGCGGCCGCCGCCCTTGGGCGAGCCGTCGTTCCTGTTCTTCCTGAACGGCGACACTTTCCAGCGGTCCGCGCCGCCGGGCAGCGCCTCCCGGGGCCTCGCCTCCAGGGACAGGTCTATCTTGCCGGTGGTGGTGTCCACCGAAGCCAGCATCACCGTCACCTTCATGCCGGGCTTGAGCCCGTTGACCCTCAACAGGCCCTCGGCGCCGGTGGTGCCGAGGAGCACGAAGGCGCCGCTCTCGATGACGCTGGTCACGGTGCCTTCCATCACCGAGCCGGCCAGGTCCTTCATGAGCTCGGCGCGCATGATATCCACCGACTTATGCTCGGCGTCGGAGGCGGCGCGCTCGCGCTCGGAACAGTGCTGTCCCGCCTTTTCCAGCGGCACCGGCGAGCCTTCCTTGCGGCCGCGCAGCAGCGCCTTCACGGCGCGGTGCGTCAGCAGGTCGGGGTAGCGCCTTATCGGCGAGGTGAAGTGCGAGTAGAAGCGGGCCGCGATGCCGAAGTGGCCCTGCGAGACCGGCGAGTAGACGGCCTGCCGCATGCTGCGCACCATCAGGGAGTTGATGAGCGGCTCGAGCGGGTGGCCGGCCGCCTGGCGCAGGACGTCCTGCAGGCCGCGGGCAGCGTTCGGGCCCTGGATATGGCCCGCGCTGAAGCCCAGCTCGCCCAGCGCCTGGGCCAGCGCCTTGAGCTTCACCGGGTCCGGCGCGTCGTGGCGGCGGTGCAGGAAAGGCCGCCTGGCCTCGAAGAGCTCGGTGGCCACGGTTTCGTTGGCGAGCAGCATGAACTCCTCTATGAGCCGGTGGCTCTTGAGGCGCGGCCGCAGGGTCACGCCGAGAGGCCGGCCGTGCGGGTCGGCGTTGACCTTGTATTCGGGCAGGTTGAAGTCCAGCGCCCCGCGCTGCACGCGCCGCTTGTAAAGCGTGTCGGTCAGCAGGCCCATGCGTTTCACCGCCGCCAGCGCGGCGGCCGGCACGTCGGGCACCATGCCGCCGTCGAGCAGCGCCTGCACCTCCTCGTAGGTGAAGCGCCGGCAGGAGCGGATCACCGTCTCGGCCAGGCGCCGCTTGAGCACCTTGCCGTTCGCGTCCAGGTCCATGAAGGCCGATACCGTCAGGCGCTCCTGGCGCGGCACCAGGCTGCAGAGGTTGTCCGAGAGCGAGTGCGGCAGCATCGGCACCACCCTGTCGGGCAGGTACACGCTGGTGGCGCGGGCGTAGGCCTCCTTGTCGAGGGCCGTACCGGAGCGGACGTAATTCGCCACGTCGGCTATGTGCACGCCCAGGCGCAGCCGCCCGCCGCCCAGGTCCTCCAGCGACACGGCGTCGTCGAAGTCCTTGGCGTCGGCGCCGTCTATGGTGAAGACCGTCAGGCCGAACAGTTCCTCGCGGCCTTTCCACTGCGCGGGCTCCAGGCGGGAACCGAAGGCGTCGGCCTGCGCCAGCACTTCCTTCGGGAAGACTTCGCTGATGCCCTTGGAGCGCAGGATGGAATCTATGCGGGCGCCGACGTCGCCGGGGTCGCCCAGCACCTCGGTGACCACGCCGTAGGCCGGGGCGCCGCTTTCGGGCCAGCGTTTCACCTCGAGCACCGCGAAGGCGCCCTCTTCCGGCTTCACGCCGGGGGCGAAACCGCTGACGCGCGCGGGCGGGGCCGAGCCCTTCTCCGGGAACAGCGCCCAGGCGCCGTTCACCTCGCGCAGCACGCCTACCATGTTGACGTGGGCGCGCTTGACCACCTTCACGATCTCGCCGGCCAGGCGGCCGCTCTTTTCGGGGCGCAGGCGGGCCAGCACCCGGTCGCCGTCCATGGCCATGTCCAGGGAGCGGCCGCGCAGGAAGGCGTCGCCCACCCCCTCCTTCTCGGAGAGCAGGAAGGCGAAAGTGCCTTTGTGCTGTATCACGCCTTCCACCAGCGCCTCGTGGCCGCCGGCGGCGGGCCGCCTCTCTTGTCTTTTCCAATGTCTTTTCATTTTATCCTTGTTCGGTGAGTTTCCGTATCAAAGCCTTGTGCCGCGGGAATTTTTTCAGCAGGGCGTCCCGCCCGCCCAGTTCGAAGTCGCGGAAGTCGAAGCCCGGCGAGACCGTGCAGGCGGCCAGGCTGTAGCCCGCGCCTTTCTCCGGCGCGGCGCCGAACCAGCGCCCGGCCGGCACCGCGGCCTGCGGCAGGTGCCCGCGGGCGGGGTCGGGGCCCAGCAGGAAGGTCTCCAGCCCGCCGCCGGGGGCCAGCGCGCTTACCCTGAGCGGGCCGCCCGAATGGAAATGCCAGAGCTCGTCGGACTTTATGCGGTGCAGGCGCGAGACCTGCCCTTCCTCGAGGAGGAAGAGTATGGCGGTGCAGAGGCTGCGGCGCCCGCGCGGCGTGCGCAGGCCGGCGCGGCAGCGGTAGGTCTCGCGGTACCAGCCCCCCTCCGGGTGCGGCTTCAGCCCCAGTTCCTTCACGATATCCGCGATACCGGGGCGAAGCCTCCTATCGAGGTTTCGCCTCGATAGGGACGGGCGGGTCACCTCAGGGTCTCCCGGCCGTTGATCTTCAGGCTGGTCAGGCGGGCGTAGGCGCCGGCAGGGTCGCCGCCGGCGAAGCCGCCGATGAAGAATTTCTGCGAAGGCGCGCCCGCCGCGCCCGGGGCCCGCACGGAGAGGAGCGGCGTGAACTTGCCCCGCTTGAGCGAGTAGGCGGCCGTGAAGGTGTCGCCGGCCCGGGAGAAGCGCAGGGCCCTGGCCTCCCGGGGCGCGTAGTAAGGCTTGCCGCCGGGCAGGTAGAAGACCAGCAGCGCGTCGTCCTCCGGCCGGGGCCCGTTCTGCCTCTGGGCCATTATCCGCACCACCCCGGAAGGATTGCCTATGGAGGGCCGGGCCGAGTCTCCTCCGACCCAGACCCCGAAAGAGAAGCGCTTTACCTGGCCGGGAGGCATCTTGAAGTCCGCCTCCAGGTCCAGGGTCCAGGACTCCCCGAACAGCTCGCGCGAGAGTATCAGCCCCGGGGAATAACCGTCGGAGGAGGTGTCGCGGGTGTCGTCCTGGCGTTCCGTCAGGCGGTAGTAGACGCCGTCTGGCAGCACCTCGTGGGAACCGTAGGAATCGTTCCAGCCGGTCCAGGTCTCCCAGTCGTCCACGGCGTAGGCGCCTTTCTTGAACATCATGGGATTGAGGCAGCCGGCCAGCAGCGCGGCGGCAGGCAGCAGGAGGAACAGGGCTTTGCGGTGGTTCATGTGCGTTGTTTTGTGTCCAGCCAGATGGTCACGGGGCCGTCGTTGATTATCTCCACTTCCATGTCGGCGGCGAAGACGCCGGTCTTGACCGGCGCCCCCTTGCCGGAGAGGGCCTCGACGAAACGCTCGTAGAGGCGGTTGGCTTCCGCGGGCCTGGCCGCCGCCGTGAAGTCGGGGCGGCGGCCCTTGGAGGCGTCGCCGTAGAGCGTGAACTGCGAGACCACCAGCGCCTCGCCCTTCACGTCGAGCAGGGAGTGGTCGAATTTGCCGCCGGCGTTGGAAAAGACCCGCAGGTTGGCGGTCTTCTCCGCCAGCAGGTCGGCGTCGGCCTCGGTGTCGCCTTCCCCCACCCCCAGGAGCACGACGAAGCCGCGCCCGATGGCCCGCTCTTCCCCGCCGGTGCGCACCGCGCCGCGTTTCACTCGCTGTATCAATGCCCGCATAGGTATAATTATAATTCATTATCGCGCTCCCCGCCTATTGAATAAGCCGGCGGCCGGTTGTATAATTAAAGCCGGAGGGGCGAGACTCTCCGCAATAGCGCCTCAAAAGGAAACAACTATGGTAACCGGACTCGTGTTGGTCAAACTGATGCCTGGCAAGGAGAAGCAGACTCTGCTCAAGCTCAAGGCCCTAAAGAGCGTCGTCCACATGTCGGCCGTCTTCGGCCGCTGGGACCTGGTGCTCGACATGGAGACCGACG
>CAYSYJ010000150.1:0-5763 GCA_964435105.1 uncultured Elusimicrobiaceae bacterium | reverse complement strand
GTCTCGGTGGCCGTCTTCGAGGCGCTGCTCGGCCTCGCCGCCGGCGCCTTCGGCCTGAAGGCCGAGGATTGGATGCTCTACGTCGCCGGCTTCGGCGGCATAGTGCTCACCTTCCTGGCCGGCGCGGAGGTGGACACCAAACTGCTCAAAGAGAATTTCAGGCGGGCCGCGGCCGTAAGCCTGGGCTCATTCCTGGCGCCGCTGGCGGCCGGCTACCTGTTCTGCCGCTTCGCCGCCGGTTGGAGCCACCTGGCCTCGCTGATAACCGGAATAGCGCTCTCCGAGACCTCCCTGGCGGTGGTCTATTCCGTGCTCGCCGAGACGGGGCGGTCCCCCTCCCGCACAGCCAAGCTGCTGATGGTCTGCACCTTTCTCACCAACTCTTTCACCGCCGCGGCCCTGAGCCTGCTCTTCCTTAAGCCCAACCTCTACACGCTGCTTTTCCTGGGGGTCTCGGCGGCTTTCCTGCTTTTCGCGGGCCGCTTCAACATGGGTTTGCTGCGCCACCCGGCGCTGGCCGGCAAGGTGGCGGAGCCGGAGATCAAGTACATCTTCTTCGTATTGCTGGCCTTCGTCTACCTGGCCGAGCTGGGCTCCAGCCAGGCCATCCTGCCGGCCTTCGTCTTCGGCCTGCTGATGGGGCGCCACTTCAAGTCGCAGCGCAGCACCGCCGGGGTAAAGGCGCGGCTGCGCACCGTAGCCTACGCCTTCATCACGCCTTTTTTCTTTATCGTGGCCGGCCTTAAGGTGTCGCTGCCGGCCCTGTGGGGCGCGGCCGGGCTGTTCGCGGCCCTGTTCGCCGTGAAGCAGGCCGCCAAGTTCGCCGGCGTCTATTTCCTGATGAAAAAATATTTCCCCCGGGACGCGGGGTACTCCACGCTGCTGCTGTCCACCGGCCTGACCTTCGGGCTGATGGCGGTGCTGTTCGGCCGGCAGGCCGGCTTCCTGGACGGGGAGCAGTACTCGGTGCTGACCGGCGTGCTGCTGGCCAGCGCGGTCATCCCCACTTTCATAGCCCAGAAATGGTTCCCCCCGCGCGCCGACGAGGACCTGCCCTCCTGAAGATCAGTCCGCCGTTCTGGAATTGAAGAGTTTCATCGCCTTGGCCCGGTCCGCAGAGTATTTCTCGTAACGGCCGGACTTGCGGTCCAGCGCCTCCCGCCGCCCCTCCATGGCCGGCGGGTAACCGGGCTTAAGCTCCAGCGCCTTATCGAAAGCTCCTACCGCCTCGTCGTAACGCTTCAGTTCGGACAGCGCGGAACCGCGCCAGTAATACGCCTCGGTGAATTCCGGGTCCAGCTTTATGGCCGAGTCGGCCGCGCGGAGCGACTCGCCGTAGCGTTTCAGCAGGAACAGGCAGCGCGCCCGGTTGGAACGGGCCACCGGGTCCGACGGGTCGTGCTTTATGGCCAGGGCGTAGTCGGCCAGGGCCTTTTCATGCCGGCCGGTATCGGAGTAAACCATGGCGCGGCCGTTGTAGGCCCCGGCATATCCGGGGGCCAGGCGGATGGCGGAGGAAAAATCCTCAGCGGCATTATCGTAGAGCCTCTGCATCAACAGCACGTATCCCCTGGCGTAGTAGTATTCGGCCTTTTCAGGGTCCAGTCTGATCGCCCTGTCCAGGTCCTTGCGCGCCTCACGATACCGCCGCTCTTTGGCCAGTATCTTCCCCCTCTCAAAATACGCGGCCGCGTTGTCCGGCATGGCCTTGATCAGCGCCCCGTACCTGGCCAGTTTCTTGGCGTTATCTCCGGAGGCGCCGCTGATGCGGGCCTGCTCTTTCAGCGTGAACCCTACGGGCGGGCCGGTCTCCTCCGGAGGGTCGTCCTGCGGGCCGGCCCTGCCCTGCAGCGCCATGGACCTCGCCATCAGGGCCATGCCGGGGATCCCCATGCCGCAGGAGGCGTCCTTCTCGGCGGCTATGGCTTTGCCGAAGAGTTCCGCGGCCTGCTCGAAACGGCGCGCGTCGAGGGCTGAGATCCCCTTCTTGCAGAGCGCGTAAGCCTCTGCACCGGCGGCGTCGGCCGGCGCGTCCGGGAACTTCTCCAGCCAGTCCTCCCGGAGCGTAGCCCCGGCGAAAGCCTTTATCTCCCCAGTTCCGGGATCGATAGCCCGGGCGTTAAGCTCCAGCAGCCCCCCCTCTTTCCTGATAAGGGTTCCGGACACCGCGTAATCGGCGCCCAGCAAAGCGCCGGCTTCCCTGGCCCGCTCTTCCCAGCCCTGCCCTCCGACCCCGAGGCCGGCGAGAACCTCTTTTACCTTTGAGCGGTCCACCACTCCGAGCCTGCCGCCGGAGGCCAGCGCGGCGTTCAGCCGCTCCGCGACCACGCCGCCGCCCCTGGCGCCTTCGGCGCCTATATATTCGAAAGGCAGCACGCATACGGTGACGTCTTCCGGCAATCCGTCAGCCAGTTTACCGGCGACGGTCCGGTAGGGGTCGCCGGCGGCGAAAAGCGGGGCGGCGGCCAGCAGCGCGGCGGCGAAAAAAGCGGATCTCATTTCCCGCCTCCGTCGCCGGCCATTCCCGGCCTCACGTTTTTCCTCGTCAGTTCCTTTATTTTCTCCCTGTCGGCGCTGGCCTTGCCGTGGTTTCCCAGCCGCTCGTGGGAATAGCCCCTGGCCTCGTAGGCGGCGGGGTTGTCCGGCACCTTGGCGATGTAGCGGTCCAGGTCCTCTATGGCCTGCCTGAATTTACCCATCCTGCCCCAGGCCATGGCGCGGTCGAAGTAGCGCTCTGGGCGGGGCGGCCGCTCCAGCTCTATGGCCTTCCCGAGGTCGGCCGCGGCCTCCTCGTTCCTGCCCAGGTCCAGGAACAGCGAGGCCCGGACGGCGTAGGCCCTGCCGTAATCAGGCTTCAGCTCCAGCGCTTTCTCCAGGTCAGCCAGCGCCTCGTCGTTGCGCAGGCGGGTGCGCAGCAACGAGGCCCTTGCGCAGTAACCCTCGGCGTAGTCCCCGTTCAGCTCCAGCGCCTTGTTGAGATCCTCCAGCGCCCGGTCGAAACGGTACAAGGCTCCCAGGCAGATCCCCCGCTCCAGGTAGCTCTGTGGACGCCAGGGCTCCAGCTCCACCAGAATATCGTAAGCCCGCAGCGCCTCTTCGAACCGGCCCTGGCGGCTGTAAAGCATGCCCCTGGTCAAATAGACCTCGGGCAGCTCCGGGTCCAGCGAGACGGCCTTATCCAGGTCTTTGCCGGCCTCCGCTAATTTGCCGAGGAATAGCAGCATGGCGCCGCGCGCCGCGTAGGCCATGGGCTCTCCCGCTCCCAGCTCCAGCGCCCTGGTCAGGTCCCTGACCGCCGCCTCTCCGTCGCCAAAAACGGCCTGGGCCATGCCGCGCCGCAGCCAGCGCCCCGGGTCGCCGGGCGCGGCTCTCACCAGAGCGTCGTGATCCTTAATGGCCTCGGCGATACGGCCGAGGGAGAGGTAAGCCCCGGCCCTGGCCGAAAGCAGTTCCGCGCTGCCCGGGGCAGCCTTTAGCCCCGCGGCGAGATCCTCCAGGGCGCCGCGGGGATCCCCCAGGTTCAGCCGCGCCTGGGCGCGGCCCCTCCAGGCCAGCCCGGGGGCCTCCAGCCCGCAGGCCCCGGTCCCGTCCTCCTTGAGCGCCAGCGAGAATTTCTCCGCCGAGGCTCCGTTCTCCCCGCGGTCCAGGGCGCGCAGGCCGGCCCAGCAAAGTTTGAAGACCGCGTTCTCCGGCATCCTCCCGCCGCGGAAAGCCGGCAGTCCCTCCAGCCAGTCGGCCGGCACCCCGGCGGCCGCGGCCGCCGCCGCTATCCTGCCGGTAGCGGTCTCCACGGCGCGAACGTTGAACTCCAGCCGGCCGGCGTTGTCGCGGTAAAGGCTGCCGACGACCACGAAATCGGCCGCGAGCAGCCTGCCGGCCTGGCGGGCCCCCGCCTCTCCGGCGAGGCCTGCGGCGTCCAGTTTCAGTTCGCTCAGAACTTTTTCCAGCAGGGCGCGTTCGAGAAGCCGCAGTTTTTTTACGCCCGCCAGTTCGGCTGCGAGGCGTTCGGCCAGTACCTGCCCGCCGCGGGAATTATCCGGGCCGCCTATGTAAGCGAAGGGCAGCACCGCCACTTTGGCCCTGGCAGGCAGGCCCGCCGCCAGCCTGTCCGCGGCAGCCTTGTAGGGCCCGGCTTGCGCCGCGGCGCCCAGGCATGTCGAGAGAAGGACTAAACAGAAAATCTCGCGCAATAAAGGCATATATTCCCCGGTAACCCTGTCATCATGACATTTTAGATAATAACGGGCCGCCGCGGCAGCATTTGCCGAAGCCCCGGTATAGAGTTATAATGGACCGACGGGTTAGACTAAAAGGGCGAACCATGACCAGATTCCTCGCGTACACGCTGCCTTTCCTGCTGGCCGCGGCGCCTTGCGCCGCGAAAACCTACTCGGCGGACGAGTTGAAGGGCATGTTCCAGCGTTCCGTGGAGACGGAAGACCTGCGGGAACGGGAGCGCCTGCGCGCGGCCATAGCCAAGGCCGCTCCGGATTCCGCCTATGGCCTGGCCAGCCGCGCCTACCTGCAGGATTCCCGCATCACGCGACAGGAGAGCATCGCCATCTACACCAGGGCGCTGGAACTGGACCCGACGATAGCGGCGGCCTACTATAACCGCGGCAACGCCCACCTGCGCCTCGGCCAATACGACAAGGCCGAGCGGGATTACGCCAAGGCCATATCCCTCGGCTTCAAGAAGGCCATGGCCTACTCTGGCCTGGCCAACGCGCAAGCCGGCCAGAAGCGCGACGGGGAGGCCGAGGAGAATTTCACCAAGTCCCTCAGAATGGACCCGGCGCAGCCTTTCGCCTACAACAACCGCGGCTCGATCTACCTGCAGCGCGGCGAATACGACAAGGCCATAGCGGACCTCGACGCCGCGCTGCGCCTGTCGCGCTTCGCCATGGCCTACATGAACCGCGGCGACGCCTGGGCCGGGAAAAAGGAGTTCCGGAAAGCGCTGGCGGACTACGCGGCGGCGGAAGACCTGGTAGGCGGCGATCCCGACCTGCGCGTCCGGCGGGGCAATGTATACCTTAAGATCCCGGACTACGCCAAGGCGAGGGAAGAGTTCGGCCTGCTGCTGTCGGACGAGCCGGGCAACGCGGCGGCCCTGCGCGGCCTCGGCCACGCCTGCTTTTACCTGAAGGACTATGACTGCGCCGAGGACGCCTATAGGCGCGCGATAGCGGCAAACCCGGAAAGCGCCGCCGCATATTCGGCGCTGGCGGCCACCTACCAGAACAAGAAGCGCATGGACCTGGCGGAGGAGACGCTTAAGAGAGGCGTAGCCAGGCTGCCGGGGAACAAAGAGCTGAAGGACAAACTGCTCTCGGTGCAGGTATGGAAAGGGAACGCCAAGGGCACAGAGGATCCGCTGACCGGGGTCATCGCTTCGGGCAAGGCCGGCGCCGAGGATTATTTCAACAGGGGAGAGGCGAGGCTGGAGAGTAAGGATTACAAGGGAGCGGAGGCGGACCTGAAGGAAGCCCTCCGTCGCAGCCCGGATTCGGCGAGTTCCACCGTTTACCTGGCGCTGGCCTTCCTCGGCTCCGGCCGCCGGCCGGAGGCGCTGGAACTTTTCGCGTCCGTTGCGGATACCGACCCGGCCCGGCTGGCCAAGCTGCGCAAAGGGGCCGCGCGCGCGGACGCCGGCCCCGGCGGCAATGTGCGCGCCCTGCTGAAGCGGATGCTCGCTCTCTACGACGGGGAGGAGGAAGGAACTCCGGCCAGGACAAAACCCGGACGGGAGAACTCCGGACA
>CAYSYJ010000149.1:0-5776 GCA_964435105.1 uncultured Elusimicrobiaceae bacterium | reverse complement strand
GACCCCGCACCTCTGCAAGGACACGATGTACCACAAGAGCGGCCACCTGCCCTACTACGCCGACAGCATGTTCCCGGCCATGGAGATCGACGGGCAGAAGTACTACCTCAAGCCGATGAACTGCCCGCACCACCACAAGATCTTCGGCTCCCGGCAGCGCTCCTACCGCGACATGCCCATCCGCATGGCCGAGTACGGCACCTGCTACCGCTACGAGCAGTCGGGCGAGCTGTTCGGCCTCATGCGCGTGCGCTCCATGCAGATGAACGACGCGCACATCTACTGCCGCCCCGACCAGTTCCAGGACGAGTTTCTGGCGGTCTGCAACATGTACCTCGCCTACTTCAAGCTGTTCGGCATCGAGAAGTACCTGATGCGCTTCAGCACCCACGCCGCCGAGGGCCTGGGCAAGAAGTACGTGGATAACCCCGAGATGTGGCTGCACACCGAGAAGCTGGTGCGCCAGGCGCTGCAGGAGGGGAAACTGGCTTACAAGGAGATCCCCAACGAGGCCGCCTTCTACGGTCCCAAGATCGACGTGCAGGTGTGGAGCGCCATCGGCAAGGAGTTCACGCTGGCCACCAACCAGGTGGACTTCGCCGTGCCCGGCCGGTTCGAGCTGACCTACAAGGACTCCGACGGCGGCGACAAGACGCCGCTGTGCATCCACCGCGCGCCGCTGGGCACGCACGAGCGCTTCATCGGTTTCCTGATAGAGCATTTCGCCGGCAACTTCCCGCTGTGGCTGGCCGCAGTGCAGTGCAAGGTGCTCAATATCACCTCCGAGGAGGAGGGCTACGCCAGGGAGGTTGCAGCCAAGCTCAAGGCCGCCGGCCTGCGCGTGGAGACAGACCTGCGCAACGACACCATCAACGCCAAGGTGCGCGACGCCGCCGTTCACAAGGTCCCGTACCTCGTGGTGGTGGGCAAGAAGGAGAAGGAAGCCGGCACCGTGACCCTGCGCCTGCGCGGCAACAAGAGCGTCTTCGGCGTGAACCTGGCCGAGTTCCTGGCCAAGGCCGCCGAGGAGGCCAAAACCCGCGCCCTGACCAGCCCCTACGCCGTCTGACCGGCGCAGATAAAAAAAGGCCCCGCGCAAGCGGGGCCTTTTGTTTTGGGCGGGGGGAGTCAGGCCTTGCGTACGGCCAGTTTATATCCCAGCGCGCCCACCAGCAGGCGCAGGCTGTGCAGTTCCGGGTTTCCTTTCTTCGACAGCATTCTGAATAGATGCTCCCGGTTAAGGTTGGTCTTCCTCGCCAATTGGGCCAGGCCGCCGTGCACCTGGGCCACGTCGTGCAGCGCCAGGAGGAACACCCTGTCGTCCTCGTCTTCGAGACAGGCGTTGAGATAGCCCACGGCGTATTTGGGGTCCGCGAGGCGTTTCTGCAGGCTTTCGTAATGGCTTTTCCCGGGTTTCATTGTTTTATCCTCCGCAGGTAATCTCGCCAGAAATATTTCGCCAGTTCGATGTCGGCGGGCTGCGACCTTTTGGTGCCCGCCTCCAGGAGCAGCACCAGGGTCCTGTCTTTCAAGCCGTAATACACTCTGTACCCCGGGCCAAAATGGAATCGCAGTTCGTGTACGCCTTCTCCGAGGTATTTGGAATCCCCGAAAAGACCCAGGCGCAGCCTGTTCAGCCTTTTATCTACGGCCTGTTGTACATGCTCCGCGAGCGACCCCATCCACTCTTCGAAAGGGCAGCGTCCTGAATCCGTTTCATAGTATTCGACCCTTACCGGGGAAATGTCCATGCCCCCCTCCTATATAGTAGCGTATAAACTACTAAAAGTCAACCCTGCCGTCTCCCTGGGTATAGCATAGCGCCCTTCCCCGACACCGTGCTGTCGGGATAGATATCTATATAATTTGATAAAATTGGGGGGAATGAAAACCTTCCTGCTTTCAGCGCTGATAGCCTGCGCGGCGCCGGCCGCCGCCCAGCAGATGTCCCAGCTGGCCGAGGACGAGGCCGCCTTCCGCACCCTGGCCGGCCTTTACGAAAGCTCCACCGAGCGGGCCGCCGTGATCGAGTCTTTCCAGAAATTCATCAAGCAATACCCCAAGAGCCAGCGCGCCGCCGACGCGCGCTTTATGCAGGGCGAGGCCTATATGGCCAAGGGCCTGGAGCTGCTGCGCCAGGAGAAGCTCTCCAAGATGAGCTCCGACGACCGGGTGCTTGCCGGCGTCAACCCGGCCGCCATCGCCGAGCTGAATTCCGCCGCCGCCGCCTACGCCTCCGCCATCAAGGATTATTCCAAAAGCGGCCTGGAAGCCAGCGCCCAGTACCGCGCCGGCGAGGCCGCCTATAACATGGGCGCCTGGGAGCGCGCCCTCAAGGAATTCGTCAAGGTCGAGGACAAGTATCCCAAGAGCTATATAGTCCCCGAGAGCCTGCTGGGCGCCGTCTACGCCAATATCGCCCTGGGCCGCTACCAGGAGGCGCAGAGCAACCTCTACCGCCTGGAGGAGACCTTCCTGCGCTACGCGCGCGAGCCGGCGGTGGTCTTCGCCAAGGCCGTCATCGAGCTCAACCGCAAGAACTATCCCGCCGCGCAGAAGCTGTTCCTGCAGCTCTCCACTCCCGAGGCCCGCTTCTTCCTTGGCAAGGCCTACCTCTACGAGGGCAAGACCTACATGGCCGCCTCGGTGTTCGAGAAGCTGGTCAAGGACTTCCCCGACACCGACATGAAGGAGGAGGCCGAGTTCCTGGCCGCCGACTCCTTCTTCCACGCCGGAGATTACGACGGCGCCATAATAAAGTACCAGAGCTTCCTCAAGAAATACCCCAATTCCAAGCTGCGCAGCGCCGGCGTGTTCCGCGTGGGCGCGAGCCTCTTCAACAAGAAGGACTACCCCAGCGCCAGGGCCAATTTCCAGAACGTCATAGACAAGAACCCGCGGGACTTCTTCGCGCCCTACGCCCAGTTCTTCATCGCCGAGAGCTACCTGGAGAACAAGCAGACCAGGGACGCGCTGTTCGCCTATACCAAGGTGACCACCGGCTATGGCGCCTCCAACGTGGCCCCCGCGAGCGCCTATAAGCTGGCCTGGTGCCAGTACCTGCTGGGCGACTACCTGCAGACCGTGCACGCCCTCGACAACTTCCTCATCCTCTACCCGTCGCATAACCTGGCCAAGAACGCCTACTACCTCAAGGGCACCGCCCAGCTGGAGCTCAAGAAGACCGACGAGGCCCTGCGCTCCTTCCAGAACGCGGTGGACCTGGCCCCGTCGAGCGAAGTGGCCGAGCAGGCCATGTTCATGATCCTGCGCGCCGAGTACGACCGCGGCAATTTCAACAGCATCCTCACCTCCTACCAGTTCATCTTCAAGCACCTGCCGCCCGCCGGCTCCAAGTGGCGCGCGCTGAGCCTGCTCTACGTGGCCGAGGCTTACATGGCCATGAACCTGGTGGACGACGCCCGCAATATCTACACCACCATCGCCCGCATCTACCCCAACGACGTCTCCGCGCTGTACGCGCAGGACGGCCTGGTGTGGTGCCTGGCCCTGGCGGGGGACACCGAGGGCGCCGCCCGCGCCCGCGAGAAGCTCAAGGCCCTCAAGGCGCAGTTCGCCGACGCCATACAGCCCACCGGCGCCGACGCCCTGGCCCTGGCCGACAGCAATTTCAACGCCAAGGAGTTCGAGAAGGCCTACCAGATGTACGAGGCCTTCGCCGCCGAGGCCCCGCGCGACGCCTACGCCCCCATGGCCCTCTACCGGGCGGGACTCGCGCTCTACCGCCTGCGCTACTACAGCCAGGCCGTGGAGACCTGGAGCCGCCTCAGCCGCGACTACCCTTCCGCGCCCGAGACCGAGCTGGCCGATTTCCAGATCGCCGACACCTGGTTCCGCGCCCAGAAATACGCCGAGAGCGCCGGCGCCTACGAGGCCATCATCACCAAGTACCCCAAGAGCGACAAGCTGGCCCTGGCCTGGCTGCGCCTGGCGCAGGTGAGCTATAACCTCAAGCAGGACGCCCAGGCCCTGGACCGCGCCCGCGCCTCCGTCTCCAAGTACCCCGAGGCGCCCGAGGCCGCCGACGCTTTCGACCTGGCCGAGGCCGTCTTCGACCGGGCCCCGGGCCTGGACTTCAAGGCCTGGTTCGAACAGCTCGCCGCCCGCGAGCCCGCCGACCGCACCAGCGGCGAGGCCGCCTTCCGCCTGGGCCGCCGCCACTTCGAGAAGAAGGACTATCCCGCCGCCGTGGCCGTGCTCAAGAAGTTCAGCGTGGAGTACATAGATCACGCCTCCATCAAGGACGCGCAGTTCTACCTGGGTGAGGCTTATTTCCAGACCGGCGACATGGAGAACGCGGCCTCGGTGTTCGACCGCTTCGCCAAGAACTACCAGGACGCCAAGGAGCACCCCGTGGCGCTTTTCCGCCTGGGCAACGCCTATTACAACCAGAAGGACCACGAGGAGGCGGCCAAGGCCTACGCCAAGCTGGCCGACCTCTACCCCCAGAGCGAGTACATCAAGCCCGCCCTGTTCAACCTCGCCCTCTGCTACAAGACCATCGGCGAGACCGACAAGGCCGAGGGCACCTACCGCCGTTACTTCGAGCTGACCGGCAAGGGCGACGACGCCCTGGCCGCCCTGTGGGAGATCTTCAATATCCAGAAGACCCGCGGCGACGTGAGCGGCGCGCTCAAGACCCTCACCGAGATCTACGGCGAGAGCGAGGGCCGCGAGGACGGCCTGGAAGCCATGTACTACATGGGCGAGCTCAACTACGAGAACCGCCAGCCCGACGAGGCCCGCGATTACTGGGAGCGCCTGGCCCAGCAGAAGCCGGCCGGCAGCGCCTGGCGCCTGCAGGGCCTGGTGAAACTGGGCGAGATCTACGAGGGCGAGAAGAATTACCAGGAGGCCGCGCGCGTGTATAACGACATCGCCCGCAACTCCACCAAGCCCGAGGTGGCCGCGGCCGCCGCCGAGCGCGCCCGGAGCCTGCTCAATATGGGCCGCCAGCCCCAGCGGCAGGCCGCCACGGCGCAGCAGAAACCCGCCGTGCGCACCCTGCCCGGCATGGACGGCACCGAGGAAGCCGTGGACGAGGCCCCGGAGGAAACTCCCGCGCCCGCCGCCGCCCCCGCCAAAAAGAAGGTACGCCGCCTGGTCAAGAAGAAGAAAGCCGCCCCGGCCCGGCCCGCCGCCGCCCCCGCGGCCGCCGGAGAGACGAATTAAGGAGCTTAAAGAACCCACATGGAAAACATAAACTACCTCGCCATATTCAAGGACAGCTTCACGCTGGCCATACTGCTGGTCTGCTCGCTCATGTCCGTCACCTTCGCCTTCGAGCGCTGGTGGTATTTCCGCAAGGCCCGCCAGAAGAAGATCGACGATTTCCTCTCCCATGTCAGCGCCCTGCTCAAGAAGGGGGAGATCGACAAGGCCCTGGATTATACGGCCAAAATAGACTCGCCCGTCGGGCGCCTGTTCCACTACGCCCTGCAGCACCGCGAGATGGGCCGCCGCGACCTGGAGGAACTGCTGGCCACCAAGCGCCAGGAGGAGCGCCTCTCCATGGAGCGCAACCTGGGCGTGCTGGGCACCATGGGCAATATCGCGCCCTTCATCGGCCTCTTCGGCACCGTGGTGGGCATCATCAAGGCCTTCCGGGACCTCGCCCTCTCCGGCTCCGGCGGCCCCGCCGTGGTGGCCAAGGGCATAGCCGAGGCGCTGGTCGCCACCGCCGGCGGCCTCGCCGTGGCCATCCCCGCCGTGATCATCTACAACTATTTCATGCGCAAGACCAAGGTCATCAGCA
>CAYSYJ010000148.1:0-5799 GCA_964435105.1 uncultured Elusimicrobiaceae bacterium | reverse complement strand
CGGTTCCCCTCCAACCGCGTTCCGCGGTTGGAGCCTCCCCTCCCCAACTGGTTCCAGGAAGGATGTCCCGCCCGGCCTTGATGCGCATAAAATAGTACGCCCTGCGGCCCGGCGTTGACCGGGCCTCACACTGACCTCGCTCGCGATGAGCCGCCAAGAGGCTTAGGTCCGGACCGCCGGCAGGGGCGAAAAAGGACTCCGGAGGCCGAGGCTTGCGTAAGCGCCGAGGCCGAGGTAGTCAGGCGCGCGAACGGTGTTCGCGACGCCGGCTTTGGAGCCCCTGCCGGCGGGACGGACCAGCTCATGCCGGGTAGCGCTAGGCGGGGTCTTTGGGGGTGAGTTCTTCTTCGAGCTTGCGGCGCTCGTAGATCTGGCGGTAGAGGCCGTCCAGGGCCATGAGCTCCCGGTGGGTGCCCTTCTCGGCCAGGCGCCCCTCGTCCAGGGTCAGGATGAGGTCCGCGTGCTCGATGGTCTTCACGCGGTGGGTGACTATCAGGCAGATGGCCTCCGGGAATTCCTCCCGGAAGGCCTTCCAGAAATTCTCCTCGGTCTGCGCGTCCATGGCGCTGGTCGCGTCGTCCAGGAGCAGCAGGTCCGGCGAGCCCAGCAGGGCGCGCGCCACCGCCACCCGCTGCTTCTGCCCGCCTGAGAGCGAGAAGCCCCGCGTGCCCACAAAAGTATCCAGCCCCTTGGGCAGCTTTGGCAGGTCATGCGCCAGCTGCGACACCCGCAGGGCCTTCTCCAGCGGCGCCCCGGCCAGGTCCTTGCGGCCCAGCAGGATATTGTTCTTCACCGTGTCCGTCATGATGAACGGGTCCTGCGTCACCAGGCCCAGCCGGTCGCGCAGGCGGGCCGGGTCGAAAAGGCGGATGTCCGCGCCGTTCACCTTCAGCTCGCCGGAGGAGAACTCCCCCAGCCGCGTCAGCAGGGCCAGCAGGCTGGTCTTGCCCGAGCCTATCTTGCCCACAACGGCGGCCAGCTGCCCGCGCCGGGCCTCGAAAGTGATCTTGCGCAGCAGCGGGTCGCCCTTGCCGGTCAGCACGCAGACGTCGGCGGCCTCCACCTTCTCCAGGCGGCAGGGCACCGGCTCGGGGCGGGCCGGGCGCTTGAGCAGGTTGCGGGCCTGCAGCAGCTCGTCCACGCGCTTTATGCTCGCCCCCGCCCGGTTGCCCGCCACAAAGAACTCGCTGATGTCCCTGAGCGGCCCCATGATCATGCCGGCGTAGAAATAGAAGGCGATCAGGTCGCCTATGGTGGCCTTGCCGCCCATCACCATCAGGCCGCCGGCCAGGTAGAGCATGGAGACCGAGACGAAATTAGCCGAGTGGTAAAAATACGAGAAGACGATATGCAGCCGCTCCGAGGAGATCTCGGCGTCCCTTTGCCCGTCGGCCTTGGCCGTGAAGAAGGCGCACTGCGCCGCCTCCTTGGCGTTGGCCTTTATCAGCTTGATGCCGGTAAAGCAGGTCTCCAGGAAATCGTAGATCAGCGTGATGGTCTTCTGCACGGCGTCGTAGCGCTCGTGCAGCTTGCGCCCGGCGAAGAGAGAGAGGGCCAGCATGAAGGGCGTGGGCAGCAGCACCCAGAAGGACAGGCGGGGGTTGAGCAGTACCATCATGGTCACGGCCGCCGTCAGGGTGAAGACCGCCTGGATGAAACGGAACACGCCGGAGCAGGAGAACCAGGAGATCTTGCGCGAGATGTCGTCCACCAGGCGCGTCACCAGGTCGCCGGTGGTGAAGCGGTGGAAGAAATGCTGGTCCATCCCCAGGATATGTCCGAAGGCCTCCTTGCGGAAGTCCCACTCGAGCTTCATGTTCATGTAGGCGCGGTTGCGCTGGGCCACGATGCTGACCAGCGTGTTGGCCACGCCCACGCCCAGTATCGCCCAGATCCCCTTCCACAGGTAGTCCCGGGAGATCTGGGCGCTGAGGCCGTTGATGATCTGCTTGATCAGGTAGGGGTAGAGCGCGCTCAGCGCCGCGCTGGCCATGCCCATCAGGATAATGGCCAGCATGCGCCACTTGTAGCGCAGCCAGTAGGGGTAGAGCCACTTCAGCGTAAAGATCACGCGGCCCCCTCCCCGAACTGCAGCTTGTAGAACTTGGAGTAGATGCCGCCCTTCTTGAGCAGCTGGTCGTGGGTGCCGGCTTCCTTGATCTCGCCTTCGGAGATCAGCAGGATCTGGTCGGCGTTGCGGATGGTGGACAGCCGGTGCGCTATGACTATCATGGTCTTGCGCGTGAGCAGGCGCTGCATGGCGGTGTTGATGAGCCGCTCGGTATAGGGGTCGATATGGGAGGTCGCCTCGTCGAAGACCAGCACGTCCTGGTTGAGCACCATGGCGCGGGCGAGCGCTATCACCTGCTTCTCGCCGGAGGAAAGGTTCGCCCCCTTCTCGGTGATCTGCTTGCCCAGGCCGTGGCGCTTGAAGAAGCTCTCCAGCCCCACCGTGCGGATGGCGTCGTGCACCATGGCGTCCGGGATATTGTCGTCCATCAGCTTCAGGTTCTGCATGATGGTGCCCGGGAACAGGTAAATGTCCTGCTGCACCAGGCCTATGGAGGTGCGCAGTGAATTGAGGCTTACCCTGGCCAGGTCCACGCCATCCACAAGTATCTTGCCCTTATTGGGCAGGTAGAACTTGAAGAGCAGGTTGGTGACGGTGGTCTTGCCGCCGCCGGTCTCGCCCACTATGGCCAGGCTCCGGCCCTTGGGCAGGGTGAAGGAGACGTCCTTTAGCACCCAGGGCGCGTCGTCGGCGTAGCGCATCCAGACATTGCGGAACTCTATGCTCTCCTTGACGGAGCGCACGAAATGCGGCTCCGGCGGGTCCACTATGGCGGGTTTGCGCTCCAGGATCTTCTGTATGCGGTGCCCGGCGGAGAATGACCGCTGGATGATGCTGACATGCTCCGAGACGCTGAAGACAGGCTCGAACAGCTTGTCGATATAGAGGATGAACATCACCAGGGTGCCGATGGTCATCTCGCCGCTGAGGGCCCAGCTCCCGCCCACGCCGAGGATGAGCGCGATGGACAGCGGGCTGATGAGGATGATGGTCATGAAGAAGACTATCATCATGAGCTCCGCCTTGAGTTCGGCGTCGAACTTGCGCTTGTTTATATCCTCGAGCCGGTCTTCCGTCATCTTCTCGCGGTTATAGGCCTGCAGCAGCCCCGCCGCGTTGATATGCTCGGTCAGGAAGCCGGAGATCTCGCTGGCCAGCTTGCGCACCGTCACGAACAGCGTGGAGCTCTTGCGCAGGAAGACCGAGCTGACGGCTATCACCACCGGGAAGGCCGCGCAGAGGAGCATCGTCAGCTTGGGGCTGAAATAGAACATCACGCCGAAGGTGACCACGAACATCAGGATATCGCGGAAAATGTTCACCGTGGTCTCGGTGAAGAGCTCGTAAAGGGTGGTGGTGTCGGCCTGGACCCGGGCGTTGAGCCGGCCCACGGGATATTCGGCGTAGAAGGGCAGGTCCAGGGCCAGCATATGGGCCAGCATGCGCTTCTTGAGGTCGGTCATGATCTGCTGGCCGGTCTTGACCAGGCGCATGCGCAGGAAATAGTTGGTCAGCAGGAAGAGGCCGGAATTGACGAAGAGCGCCCCCGCCGCCAGGGCCAGGCGCCCGGCGTCGCCGCCGGGAATGGCCCTGTCGATGATGTACTTGGCTATGATCGGCGTGAGCAGGTTGAAGGCCGTGGACAGCAGCAACCAGGCGAAGGCCGCCGCGAAGCCGGATTTTTCCGGCAGCAGCAGGCCCGAGATCAGCCGGAAAGTGGCCCGGTAATTGATCTTCTCCTTGGGGTCCTGCCCGTCGTCGCCTGGGTGTCCGTGCATAGGGACGTAGATGAATATATGACTATCTTGGCCCGAACTGGCTGGAATCGCGGGGGCGTAGTTGAAAGATATTCATATATTCATCTACGTCCCTAAAAAGAAGGGCCCGGGTACTTTACGCCCCCGGGCCCTGCTTCGCGTCCGGGTGCTAGCTGACTTTGAACTCCGCGCCGCGCTTGAGCGCCTTGACGTTGAGCTCGATGACTTCCGGCTTGAGCTTCTTGTACACCTTGGGCAGGGCCTTGGCGATGGCCTCTATGCTCACGGCGCCGGTGGCCGCCGCGAAGGCGCCCATGGCTACCATGTTCATGACCTTGCCGTTGCCCAGCTCGCCCGCGACCTGGTTGCAGGGGACATTGAGGATCTTGATGTCCTTGCGGGTAGGCTTGGAGTTGACCAGCGAGGTGTTGACTATCAGCAGCCCGCCGGGCTTCACCATGGGCTCGAACTTGGCGAGCGACGGCTCGTTGAGCACGATGGCCGTGTCGGGGGTCGAGACTATCGGGGTCGACACCTCGTCGGAGGAGACCACCACCGAGCAGTTGGCCGTGCCGCCGCGCATCTCCGCGCCGTAGGCCGGGAAGAAGCTGACTTCCTTGCCGTCCTCCAGACCCGCCTGGGCCAGTAGCACGCCGGCCGAGATCACGCCCTGGCCGCCGAAACCGGATATCCTTATTCCCTGGTACATGGCAGTCTCCTTATTTCTTCTCCGCGCCGGCGTCCTTGTACACGCCGAGCGGGAAGATCTTTATCATGTCCTCGGCCACGTACTTGGTGGCCTCGGAGGGGTTGTCCAGGCGGGTGCCCCAGTTGGTGGGGCACATGCTCAGGACCTCGACCATGGAGAAACCCTTGCCGTCGATCTGGTTCTGGAAGGCCTTCTTGATGGCGTTCTTGGT
This sequence comes from uncultured Elusimicrobiaceae bacterium, assembly GCA_964435105.1. Lineage (GTDB taxonomy): Bacteria > Elusimicrobiota > Elusimicrobia > Elusimicrobiales > UBA9959 > UBA9959. The sequence continues at coordinate 1,051 of CAYSYJ010000148.1, read as the reverse complement.
CTTCACCACGCCGGGGGCGTTGTGCACGGTGGTGCGCTCCAGGTACACGGCGCCCTCCACGGTGGCCAGCATCTCGCTCATGCGGATGGGGTAGCCGGCCTGCTTGGCGGTGCGGCCGTCCACGCAGGTGGTGGCCTTCTGGCCGATCAGCGTCGTGGGGGCCATCTGGCCGCCGGTCATGCCGTAGATCGCGTTGTTCACGAAGATCACGGTGATGTTCTCGCTGCGGATGGCGGCGTGCACGATCTCGGCCATGCCGATGGAGGCCAGGTCGCCGTCGCCCTGGTAGCTGAACACTATCGTGTCCGGCTTGGCGCGCTTGATGCCGGTGGCTTCCGCCGGGCCGCGGCCGTGCGGGCCCTGGATCATGTCGCAGTTGAAGTAGGTGTCGGCGAACACCGCGCAGCCCACCGGGGCCACGCCTATGGTGCGGCCGCGGATGCCGAGCTCGTCCATGACCTCGGCCACCACGCGGTGGATGATGCCGTGCCCGCAGCCCGGGCAGTAGTGCATCTTGACGTCCAGCAGGGACTCGGGGCGCTTATTTAACAGCTGCATATTCTTTGGCCTCCTTCTTGGAGATGCTTTCGAGGGTCTTGACCACTTCCTCGGCGGTGATGATGGATGCGCCGGGCTTGGCGTGCAGGTACACCTGCGAGCGGCCGTTGATGGCCAGCTGTACGTCCTCCACCATCTGGCCCAGGCTCATCTCCACGGCCACGAACTTCTTGACGCGGGCGGAGAGCTCGATCAGGCGCAGCTTCGGGAAGGGCCAGAGGGTGATGGGGCGGAACAGGCCCACCTTCAGGCCCTTCTCGCGGGCGATCTTCATCGCGGCCGCGGCTATGCGGGAGGAGGTGCCGTAGGCCACCATCACTATGTCGGCGTCCTCCAGCTGCTTCTCCTCGTACATCACTTCATCGGCCTCGATCCGGTCGTAGCGCTTGACGCGCTCGTTGATCATGATTTCCACGCCGCCTTCCTTGAGGTCGTAGGACTTCACGATGCGCTTGTTGCGGCCCTCGCATTTGCCCAGGGCCCACTCGGGCTC
>CAYSYJ010000147.1:0-5853 GCA_964435105.1 uncultured Elusimicrobiaceae bacterium | reverse complement strand
GGATTTCAAGGACCTCACCCCCGTAAAAGGGCGCTGCCGCTGGCAAGGGACCCAGACGGTGACCTTCGAGCCGGAAGCGCCGCTCGGGCCCGCCCGGCTTTACGCGGCCAGGATAGCGGCCGGGTTCTCCTACGGCGGGCAGGCCGTGCGGGAGGACGTGGAGTGGTTCTTCGAGACGCTGCGCCCTTCCATCAGGCACAGCGTTCCGCACAACAACCTGCGCTGGCTTCCCCTGGATACCATTTTTTATGCCGCCTTCAACCTGCCCATGAGCTCGGCCAGGGCCAGGGAATATGTCGTGCTGGAGGAGACCTCTCCCGACGGCGCGGTGCGCGAGGTCCTGGCGGGCGTGCGCCCGGCCAAGGACGACGAGGTCCGGGCGAATTGGCCGCACCAGTGGTACGGGGTTTCCACCGGTACCGTCCTGGCCGTGCGCCCGGGGGCGCGCCTCAAGCCGGACCATTCCTATGCCCTGCGCTTCAGGGCCGGCCTGCCGGCCGCCGAGGGAAATCTCGGCCTGACCCAGGAGAGAGCGCTGGTTTACGAGACCTATTATTCCTTCGTCATCAGGAAACTGCCGGGAACGGAGTGCCTCCCGGGCCAGTTCCAGATCGCGTTTTCCAACCCGGTCAAGCTTTCCGAACTCTATAAGAACATGGAGGTGACGCCGTCCACCGCCATGGTCTCCCTGAGGGCCGGGCGCAACGATTACGATGGCAGCCGCTACCCGGAGGAGCGCCTGGTCTACCATCACCTGCCGTCTGAAATTTTCAAGCCCGAAACGGAATACCGCCTTTCCATCTCTCCCAAACTGAAGGACATCTTCGGCAATGAGCTCGGCGAGGGAAAAACTTTCACCATCGGTCCCATGGATTACTGCCCGTACTGGACCATGCCCTCGGGCTTCGGCGTGCTCGAAGGCTATCTCCCCGCCAGGCATCCCTTCTCGGCCGTCAACGCCTCTTACCTGGACATCCTCAAGGGGCGCGTGCCCGAGGAGAACCTGGTGCCTTTCCTGGCCAGCCGCATGGAGTCAGAAAACCTGCTTTCCGGCAAGGTGTCGAAGTCCTGGCACCCGTCGAAAGGCGTGAAGAACGCCCGGGTGCTGACCTTTCTGGACCACCGCGAGGACGGCCTGTTCGGGGCGGAGGAGGGCGGCTTCGCTTTCCTGCGCGTGCCGGGGATGGATCATTACCCCTACAGGGCGCTGGACAATATCACGCGGATAGGCCTGACCCTGAAAAGTTCCCAGGATTCCACCTTTATCTGGACCACTTTCCTCAGGAGCGGCAGGCCCGCGCCCGGAGTGCCGCTTACCATCCGCGACGATTCCAACAAGGTGCTGTGGACCGGGACGAGCGACAAGAACGGTTTCGCGGACGCGCCGGGCTGGCTGAAGCTCGGCATAACCGACTGGCCGCGCTGGCAGCGGCCGGCGCTGTGGGTCTTCGCCGGGCATCGCAGCGGGCCCGCGGTCCTTAATACCTCCTGGAGCGGCGGCGTGGAGCCGTGGCGCTTCTCGCTGAATTACGACAACCTGCCGCGTCCGCGGCGCTACGCGGCGTCGCTCTTCACCGAGCGCGGCGTATACCGGCCCGGAGAGAAAGTGGAAGTGAAGGCGGTGGGACGCAAGCTGGAATCCGGGGACTGGGGCCCTTTGGATATTCCTGTGGCGCAGGTCGCGGTCTGGGATTCTCGCGGCAACCGCGTTTTCAAGACCACGGTCCCGGTGGACGCCGTTCACTCCTCCCTGGATTTCGAGTATGCCATCCCGGAGGGCGCGCCCACCGGCCTCTGGACCGCCGAGGTGGGCGAGCCCCTGCCCGACGACGGATCCTCGGTGCGGGCCGTGGAGGGCGACGAGGAGGGGGAATACCGCCAGTACGAAGGCAAGGAGCTGCCCTTCCTGTTCAGGAAAAAGTTCAGGGTGGAGGAGTTCAAGCCGGCGGCTTTCGAGGTAAAGGCGCGGGCGCTTGAGCAGCACCTGACCGTCGGGGACACTTTCAAGGCTTCGCTGGAGGGTTGGTATCTCTTCGGGGCCCCGATGACCGACAGCCGGGCCGACTGGACGCTGCGGCTGGAAAGCGCCGGTTACGCTCCGCCCGGCCATGAAGGCTACCGGTTCGGCGGCGACTTCAGGGAGGGCCGTCACGACGCGCTGGCCGGGTCCGGTTCGACGGAACTGGACGGCAAGGGCAAGGCGGCGGTGGAAGTCCGCCTGGCCGGCCCTTACCACGGCGGCGGGGCCCTGCGGGCCTCGCTCGAGGCGGGGGTTACAGACCCGGAGAGACAGCGCATGTTCGGCCGGGCCTCGGCCATGGTGCATCGGGCCGACCTCTACCTGGGGATAAAGGCCTCCGGCGGTTTCAGCGAGGCCGGCAAGCCCTGGGAAGCGCAGGTGATAGCGGTCCGGCCTGACGGCCGCCGCGCGCCCGGTCTCGCCGCCGAGGCCCGCCTGGTCAAGAGGCAGTGGTTCAGTTCCCGGCGCGCGGGCTACAGGGGGCGCCTGGAATGGGTCACCGAAAAAAAGGACACCGAAGTTTCCAGCGCTACTTTCACATCGGGCGATTCCCCGTATTCCCTTAACTTCACGCCCGATAGCGGCGGCTACTATATATTGACCGTTTCCGCCGCGGACGAGCGCGGCCGCGGTGCCCGGAGCTCTTTCTCCTTCTACGTTTTCGGCAAGGGCGACGCCTGGTGGGCCAGGGAAGACTCCGATATCATCGAGCTGGTCCCCGAAAAGACTGATTATCGGCCCGGCGAAACGGCCCGCATCATGGTGAAGTCGCCTTACGAGGAGGCGCAGGCCCTGGTGACCGTGGAGCGCGAAGGCGTGCTGGACCGCTGGGTCACCGTTACCAAAGGCGGGGCGGATTTCATCACCTTCCCGATCAAGGAAAAGTACCTGCCGAACGCCTACGTGAGCGTGATCCTGCTCAAGGGCCGCGCCTCCGAACAGCGCTTCAGCGAGGAGGATGGCGGTGACCTGTCCAAGCCGCAGGCCAAGTTCGGCTACGCCGCGCTGCGCGTGAGCCCCGCCGGGCGGCGGCTGGCGGTGGCGGTGAAGAGCGACAAGGCCGATTACCGGCCCGGCCAGGAAGTGGGCCTGGAGATCGCCGTGGCGGACGAGGCCGGGCGGCCCGCTGCCGGCGAGCTGACGGTCTTCGCCGTGGACGAAGGCGTGCTGAGCCTTACCGGCTACGCTACCCCGGACATCTTCTCCGATTTCTACGGGCCGCGTCCCCTGAACGTGCTGACGGCCGATTCGCGCCTGCACGTGATAGGCCAGCGAAATTACGGCGAGAAAGGCGAGGCCCGCGGCGGCGGCGGCGGGGCCGCCCTGGCCGGCGTGGACCTGCGTTCCGATTTCAGGCCTACCGTATATTGGAACCCGGCCGTGAGGGCCGGCCCGGACGGCAAGGCCGCGGTCAGGTTCAAGCTGCCGGACAGCCTTACCCGGTTCCGCCTGATGGCGGTGGCCAACGCCGGCCGGCGTTTCGGCAGCGGCGACGCTTCGGTGACCGTGTCCAAGCCCCTGATGCTGCGGCCCTCGCTGCCGCGACTGGCGCGCGTGGGCGACGCTTTCGAGTGCGGCGCCGTGGTGCACAGCTATATGCCCGGGGTTACGGAGATAGAACTCGGGCTGGAGACCTCCGGCGGGGGGATAAGAGTCGAGGGCGAGCCCCGCCGCAAGGTCTCGCTGGAGAACGGCAAGGCGCAGGAGGTGGTCTGGAACTGTTCCGCCGCCGGCCCCGGCGAAACCGTGTTCCGCTTCCGCGCCCGCGCCGGCGAGGAGACCGACGGGCTGGAGTGGAAGCTGCCCGTCAAGACCTGGGAGCCCAGGGAATACGCCGCCACCAGCGGCGTGGCGGCGACCTTCGCCGAGGAGGCGCTGCTGCGGCCCTACCCCGCGGCCGAGGGCGAGGTGGCCGTGGGCCTTTCCCCCACGGCCCTGGCCGGTCTCAACGAGGGCGCGAGGTACCTGCTGGAATATCCGTATGGCTGCCTGGAGCAGAAATTGTCGCGCTCCATGCCGGTCTTGACCGGCTCCGAGCTGGTGGAGACCTTCGGCCTCGGTTCCCTGGGAACGCTGAAGGAAGAGGTGCAGAAAGTCTTCGACAAACTGCCCGCCTACCAGCATCCGTCCGGAGGCTTCTGCTACTGGACGGGCGGCTGCCTGTGGCCGGACCCCTACCTGACCTCCTACGCGCTGGAGGCGGCGGCCCTGGGCGCGAAGGAAGGCTACAAAGCCGACCAGGCCGTGCTCGCCCGCGCCGCGGATTGGCTGGAGAGCTATCTTGGCTCGTCGCGGAGCAACTGGGCCTACCCGTACAGCGTCAGCGAGGATTACGCGGCGAGGGCTTACGCCGTTTACGCGCTGGCCATGAACGGCCGCAAGCTGGCCTCCTACTTCAACCAGCTCTACATGAAGCGGGACCAGCTGCCTTACCTGGCCAAAGGTTACATGGTCAAATCCGCGAAGCTGCTCGGCTTCGACGTGCTGTCCGCCAAGAAACTCACCGCGGAGATAATGGCCCAGGCCCGGTATTCCCCGACCCAGCTGCATTTCGAGGACGCGGAGAAGATGCCCTGGATCCACAATACGGCGGTAAAGACCACGGCCGTGATGCTGGACGCCCTGCTCTACGCCGACGGCGGCTTCCCCGGGGACGAAAAAGCGGTGCGCTGGCTGACCACGGAGAAGAAGAACAAGGGGCGCTGGCGCAACACCCAGGAGAACGCCTGGGCGCTGCGGGCCTTCCAGAGTTTCTACCGCCGCTATGAACGGGAGGAACCGGACTTCAAGGGGGCGGTGTCGCTGGTGCGCGGCGAGGAGATGCGGCCTCTATCCGAAGAGGCTTTCGCGGGCCGTTCGCTGGCCGTGACGGAGAGGAGTTACGGCTTCGGTTCCCTGTTCGGCGAGGGGGAGAACGCGAAACTGCTGTTCTCCAAGGCTGGGACCGGGCGGCTGTATTACACCGTGCGCATGGGTTTCGTTCCCCAAAGGCGGGACAAGCCGGCCGCCGAAGGCCTGGAGATAGAACGCAAGGTGACGCCCATGGACGGCGGGGGCGTTTTCAGGGCGGGCGCCCGGGCGATAGTTACCATCACCGTGCGCAGCCCGCAGGACAGGACCTTCGTCGTGGTGAACGACCCCCTGCCGGCCGGCTTCGAGATAGTGAACACCGAGTTCGCCGTGGAAAGTTCCGAGGACGCCAAAGCCCTGGAGAAGAAAGCGCGGGGCGGCGGCGAGTGGGGCGGCTTCCAGCGGGCGGAACGTTACGACGACAGGATGCTGATCTTCGCCGACTACCTTACCGGGGGAGAACATAAGTACTCCTATATCGTGCAGGCGACGGTGCCGGGCACTTTTTACGGGCCTTCGGCGCTGGCCGAGGGCATGTACGAGCCGGAAGTGTTCGGGCGTACGGCCGGCTACAGCGTGGAGGTGGTCCGGTGAAAAGCCCCGGCTCGGCGGGCCTGGCCGCCCTGGCGGCGCTGCTGCTGGCCGGCTGCGTCCCGGCGGCGGCCGAAGGGCTTTCTCCGCCCAGGCCCTCCACGCTGGTCACGGACCGGTTCGGCCGCCCGCTCAGGGCCTATCTCGACGGTCCTTACGCCTCCGCCTGCGTGCCGGTGCGCCTGCAGGAAGTTTCCCCCTGGCTGGTGCTGGCTACGCTTGCGGCGGAAGATAAGCGCTTCTTTTCGCACGCGGGCGTGGACCTGCTGGCGGCCGCCCGGGCCATGGCGCAGAACCTTAAAAGCGGCCGCACCGTCTCCGGTGCGTCCACGATAACCCAGCAGTTGGCCCGCGCCCTGGAACCGCGCAGGCGCGGGCTTTTCGGCAAGGTG
>CAYSYJ010000146.1:0-6021 GCA_964435105.1 uncultured Elusimicrobiaceae bacterium | reverse complement strand
CGTAGGCCCAGCCGCCGGTGTCCCGCACCGCCCGGTCCGGCACGTCCGCGACGGTTCCCGCTCCCCTGTGCCAGGCCAGCTTAAGGTAGGGGACCGCCTCCAGCTTGCCCGCGGCCTGCACCAGGCCGAAAGAGGCCGGCGGCCCCCCGGCTTCCCCGGCGTAAAGGGTCAGCGCCATGCGCAGGCCCGCCAGTTTCCTTATGGCTTCGGCGGGCTCCATGCCCGAAGACAGCCGGAGGCCCCACAGGGCCGCCGCCAGGGCCGCTATCGCGGCCGCCCAGGCTATGACGCGCTTTTTCATGTAAAAGTGAATCCTCCGTTAAAAAAAAATGAACCCCTGAAAAAACGAACGAGCGTTTATTTTAGTAGAATTAGATTATAGAAAAACTGCGGCCCCGCGGTTAACGCGCGGCCGGTATCTCAAGGGGATCACCTAATGAAAATACTTTGTCTGAACTGCGGCAGCTCGTCCGTGAAGTACCTGCTTTTCGACTGGAAGGCCAAGACCACCGTCGCTTCCGGCCTGGTGGAGCGCGTCGGCATCGGCGGCTCTTTCATCAACATCGAGGCCCCCGGCCGCGAGAAGGTGACGGTCAACCAGGACTGCCCCACCCATAAGGACGCCATACAGCTGGTGATCGACACCCTGACCCACAAGGACCACGGCGTCATAGACAGCCTCTCCGGCATCACCGCCGTAGGCCACCGCGTCGTGCACGGCGGCGAGAAGTTCGTAAAGTCGGTGATCATCGACGACAAGGTGGTGGAGACCTTCCGCGAGCTTTCCTCGCTGGCCCCGCTGCACAACCCGCCGAATATCCAGGGCATAGAGGCCGCCCGGGCGCTGATGCCCAAGGTCCCCCACATGGCCATCATGGACACGGCCTGGCACCAGACCATGCCGGAATCCTCCTACATGTACGCGCTGCCCCGCGCCTGGTACGAGAAGTACGGCATCCGCCGCTACGGCTTCCACGGCACCTCCTTCCTCTATAACGCCAAGCGCGCCGCCGTGCTGCTGGGCAAGGACCCTTTCAAGACCAACCTCGTCATCTGCCATATCGGCAACGGCGCGTCGGTCAACGCGGTCAAGAACGGCCTTTCCTACGACACCAGCATGGGCTTCACCCCCCTCGAGGGCCTGGTGATGGGCACCCGCGCCGGCGACCACGACCCGGCCATCCCGCTCTACGTCATGGCCCGCGAGAGCATGAACCCCGGGGAGATGGACGCCATCCTCAATAAGAAGTCCGGCAAGCTGGGCATCACCGGCAAGTACTCCGACGCCCGCGACGTGGAGGTCGCCTCCGAACAGGGCGACGCCCGCTGCAAGCTGGCGCTGGCCATGGAAGGCAACCGCATCCGCAAGTACATCGGCGGTTACGCCGCCGCCGTGGGCGGCATCGACGCGGTGGTCTTCACCGCCGGCGTCGGCGAGATGGGCCCCATCACCCGCGCGTCCGGCCTGGCCGGCCTCGAGTTCATGGGCATCAAGCTCGACGAGGAGAAGAACGCCGTCTCCCGGACCCGCAACGCCGAGACCGAGATCTCCTGCAAGACCTCCAAGGTCAAGGTGTTCGTGATCCCGACCGACGAGGAGCGGGTGTTCGTGGAGGACGTGGTGGGCCTGATGGACGGCACCTACGACATCCATACCCGCTTCGACTACACCTTCCAGCACGAGGGGTACCGCAACAAGCTGCGCGACGACGCCTTCGCCAAGCAGTGCGTCAAGAAGCCCGAGCTCCAGAAAGTGGCGGCCCATCCGCACGCCGCCGCCAGGCATTGAGCGGCGGGCCGTCCGGCGGGAGGCCGCCCCCCCTGCGGGGGCGGCCTTCTTCTTTTGCGGGCCGGCCCCGGAAATTTGTTAGAATTTGGTTATGAAGCTGCGCGACCTGATCTGCCTGGGCCTCCCCGCCATAGTCCTGTGGGTGGCCGGCATCTTCGTCCTGGGCATTTTCCTTATAAAGTGGTTCTGGATGTGGACCGTGCCCGGCCTTTTCCCGGGCGCGGTGGCGTCCGGCCTGGTGGCCGCCAAGATCTCCTGGTGGACCGCGCTGAAGCTTTCGGTGCTGGTGGCCCTGCTCGCCGCCATCACCAATATCTCCAAGAGCTGAGTTCAAGGGTTAGGGTGAAACTTAAATCCATATTCCCGGTGATGCTGGCGGCCCTGGCCGCCTGCGCCCGGCCCGCCTCCGATAATGCCCGCACCATCGTGGTCTGGGAGCAGGAGGACGCCCAGGTAGCCCCCTACATCGATTCCGTCTTCGAGGCCTTCAAGAAGCTGCCCGGCAACGAGGGCATAGAGATAGTCCGCACCCATTACCAGACCGAGGACCTGCGCCAGCAGTTCCAGGCGGCGTCGCTGGCCGGCGTTCCCCCCGACCTGCTGCTCGGCCCCTCCGACACGGCCGGGCTCTACGCGGTTTCCGGCTTCATAACGCCGCTGGAGGGCCTGTTCGACTTCTCGAAGTTCAACGGGCCCGTGGTGGAGGCCATCTCCCTCGACGGCCATGTCTGGGGCGTGCCGGTCTCCAACGGCAACCACCTGCTGATGTTCTATAACAGGAAGTTCGTGCGGGAGGCCCCTAAGACCACCGACGAGCTTTTCTCCTTCTGCGCCAACGACGCTAAAAGGCTGAAGCTGGACCGCTGCATCGCCTTCGACATGGGCGAGCCCTTCTGGCTGATGCCCTGGCTGGGCGCTTTCGGCGGCTGGCCCATGGACGGCAAGCGCCCCACGCTGGACACCCCGGAGATGCGGGCCACGCTGGATTTCTACCTGGACCTGAAGTACGAAAAGAAATACGTGCCGATGGAATGCGACTATAACTGCATGGACTCCCTGTTCAAGGAGGGCAAGGCCGCCTTCATCATCAACGGCGACTGGGCCATTTCCGGCTACCAGAAGCATTTCGGTAAGGATTTCGGCCTCGCCGTCATCCCCAAACTCTCCAAGACCGGGCGCTGGCCTTCCCCGATGGTCAGCGGCAAGTATTTTACCGTCAGCGCAGGGCTCAAGCCGGAAAAGCTGGCCCTGGTCAAGCGCCTGCTCGAGTTCTACACCTCCCGCGAGAACCAGGTGCGGCAGTACCAGGCGCTCACCCGCCTGCCTGCCCTGAAAGAGGCCGGCTCAGCGAAAGAGATAGTCTCCGACGAAGTTTCCCGCATCTCGCTGGAGCAGATCCTGAAGGGCCGCCCCATGCCGATGGCCACCGAGATGCGCGCCGTCTGGGATTCCGCCCGCAACTACATGGGCCTGGCCACCACCAAGAAGCTTTCCGTGGAGGACGCGGTGCGCAGGATGCAGGAGAACACCGACCGCAAGATAGAGGAGATGAACCGCTGATGGAACTGCTGCGCTCCGTCTACGAGGTGCTGGGGTTCATCCTGCTCATAGGGCTGGGCGTCGCCGCCCTTGAAGGCTATTTCTACTACCATTTCCGCTTCCACGAGCGCGGCTGGTTCTTTCCCGCGGCGCTGGCGGCCTTCCCCGCCCTGGCGGCCGGGGCCTGCTCCCTGCTGCTGCCGGGCTGCGACGGCTGGCGCCTCTGGGCCTGGTTCATGCTGGCGGAACTGTTCATAGCCTCTTTCTTCAAGTACGCCGTGAAGGGGCGCCATACCGTCCCTTACCTGCTGCTGGCCCCCGCTTTCGTCGGCCTGGCCCTGCTGCTGGTCTACCCCTTCGTCTTCGAGGTATACCTCTCCTTCCACGACCTGAAACTGACCACCATCATGGCCTGGAAGAACACCGGCCACCTGCCTTTCGTCTGGTTCGACCAGTACGTGAAAGTGTTCACCACCTCCCCCCTGTCGGAGGTCTCCTTCTGGGCGCTGCTGGGCCGCACCTGCCTGTGGACCTTCTCCAACGTCTTCTTCCACGTCGCCGGCGGCTTCGCGCTGGCTTTGCTACTGAACAACAGTATCCGCTTCAAGGGCGTCTATCGCACCTTCCTGGTGATCCCGTGGGCCATGCCGCAGGTGGTGGCCGTACTCGCCATGCGCGGCGAGTTCCACTCGCAGAACGGCTTCGTCAATATCGTCATCACCAAGCTGCTGGCGGCATTCCCCTGGCTGGCCTCGCTCGGCGTGGCGCCGGTGCAATGGCTCAGCGACTACCCCCTGCTGACCTGCACCATCATCAATATCTGGCTGGGCATCCCGTTCATGATGGTGGTCATCCTGGGCGGCCTGCAGAGCATCTCCACCTCCTATTACGACGCGGCCGACATCGACGGCGCCTCGTACTTCCAGAAGCTGCGCTTCATCACCCTGCCGCTGATCAAGCCGGTGCTGATGCCGGCCGTCACGCTGGGCACCGTCTGGACCTTCAACAATATCAACGTTATCTACCTGGTCACCGGCCAGGCCGGCGGCACCGAGCAGGCCGATATCCTGGTGTCGGCGCTGTACAAGGCGGCCTTCACCTATAACCGCTACAGCTATTCGGCCGCCTTCGCCATAGTGGTGTTCGCGCTGCTGTTCTTCATTTCCGTAACGTACCTCCACGGCTTCGACGCCGCCAAGGAGGAGAGATAACATGAGCACCAGAGAACAACTCGAGCGCCGCCGCCGGATAAAGTACGTCCTGGTCCACGCCGTCATCATAGCCACGGCGCTGCTGTTCGTCTACCCGCTGCTGCGCATCTTCTCCATCTCCCTGCGGCCCGGCGACCGCCTCTTCTCCACTGACCTGTCCTTCATCCCGGACGGCGCCACCTTCAAGGCCTACGCCTCGCTGCTCAGGGATACCATGTTCCTGCGCTGGCTGTGGAACTCCCTGATCATCACGCTGGCCACCTCCTTCATAGGCGTATCTCTCGCCAGCACCGCCGCCTACGCGTTCTCGCGCTTCAAGTTCCCGGGCAAGAAGGCCGGGCTCATCCTCCTCCTCTCCAGCCAGATGATCCCGGCCGGCATGCTCATCCTGCCGCTGTTTTTGATGATCATGAAGTTGAACCTCATGAACACCTACCTGGGCATGATCATAGCCTACTCGGTGAGCTCGCTGCCTTTCAGCATCTGGATCCTGAAGGGCTACTACGACACCATCCCCCGCTCGCTCGAGGAGGCGGCCCTCGTGGACGGCACCAGCCAGGTGGGCGCCTTCTGGCGCATTATCCTGCCGCTCTCCACCCCGGCGCTGAGCATAGCCTTCCTGTTCAATTTCACCACCGCCTGGAACGAGTACCTGGTGGCGCGCGTGGTGCTGTTCAGCAGCAAGCAGTATACCTGGACCCTGGGCCTCTTCGAGCTGCAGGGCCAGTACATCACGCAGTGGGGCATGTTCGCGGCCGGCTCCATGCTGGTCACCCTCCCGGTGCTCGCGGTGTTCCTCTATTCCTCGAAGTGGCTGATCTCGGGCCTGACCCTGGGCAGCGTGAAAGGATAATATGGCTTCGGTACAATTCAAAGGCATAGTCAAGAAGTTCAACGACAACCTGGTGCTAAACGGCGTGGACGTGGACATCAAGGACCACGAGTTCGTGGTCATCGTCGGACCCTCCGGCTGCGGCAAGACCACCCTGCTGCGCATGCTCGCCGGCCTCGAGGACGTCACCGACGGCGAGATCACCATCGACGGGCTGCGCGTCAACGAACTGCATCCCTCCAAGCGGCAGATCGCCATGGTGTTCCAGGATTACGCGCTCTACCCGCACATGACCGTGGCCGAGAACATGAGCTTCGCCCTGCGCCTGCGCAAGACCGACAAGGCCGAGATCGCGGCCCGCGTGGACGAGGCGGCCAACATCCTGCAGCTCCAGAAGTTCCTGGGCCGCATGCCCAAGCAGCTCTCCGGCGGCCAGCGCCAGCGCGTGGCCATCGGCCGCGCCATCGTGCGCAAGCCCAAGGTCTTCCTCTTCGACGAGCCCCTCTCCAACCTCGACGCGAAACTCCGCGAGGAAATGCGGGTGGAGATCGCCAAGCTTTACCAGCGCCTGAACGCCACCATCCTCTACGTCACCCACGACCAGGTGGAGGCCATGACGCTGGCCGGCCGCATCGTCATCATGAACAAGG
>CAYSYJ010000145.1:0-6029 GCA_964435105.1 uncultured Elusimicrobiaceae bacterium | reverse complement strand
CCGGGTGGACGTTTCCACCTGGACCCCGAAGCCGGACCAGGCCTCCTACGGCACGCTGGCCATCGCGCGCGCGGCCAAGCCCGACGTGATTTTCGGCGGGCATATCCATACCGCCCTGCTGAAGGGCTTCCGCGATACGGAGAGCGGCTCCCTCCTGGCGGAGAGCGGCACCGGCCTCACCGACGTCACCAGGGTGACGCTGGAGTTCGACGACGCCACCGGCGAGCTTAAATCCTCCTCCGCGGAGCTCGTCCCCCTCTGGACCGACGTGACCGGCGAGGACCCGGCCGTCCTGGCCGCCCTGGCCAAGTACACGGAGCAGGTGAACCGGGAGATGGGCAAGGTGGTGGGCCGCAGCGAGGCCGACCTGGGCGTCTCCAAGACCGGGCTCGATTCCAACATCGGCAACTGGTTCGCCGACGCCATGCGCCGCCAGGCCAGGACCGACGCGGCATTCCAGAACACGGCCGGCATCCGCGCCGAGCTGCGCAAGGGCGACATCCTGCTGCGCGACGTCTTCCAGGTCATGCCTTTCGAGAACACCCTGGTGGTGCTCACCATGACCGGCGACCAGGTCGTCCGCCTGATCGCCGACAACCTCCGCGGCGGCTCTTCCAAGCTGCAGCTCTCCGGGCTCAAGGTGAAGTTCCGCCAGACCCCGGAGGGGCCCAGGGACATCGCGGTGGAGTTCGGCGGCAAGCCCCTCGCCCCCGGGCAGAAGATCACCGTGGCCACCAACAACTACCTCACCACCGGCGGCACCGGCGGCAAGGTCTTCTCCGAGGCGGAGAAGTCCGAGGACACGATGCTGCCCATCCGCGACCTGCTGATCAGGGACATCGGCCAGAACCCCGTAAAGGCCGCCCCCGAAGGCGGAAGGATAACCAGGCTGGAATAAATGAAAGCCCCCGCCCTGCTGCCCCTGCTGCTGCTGGCGCTGGCCTCGGCCTGCGCAAAAAAAGAGGACGTGGTGATCTACGCCACGGCCCGCGGGCAGGGGCGCCTCTGGGCGAGGGAGGCGCCGGAGCTCAAGGGCGCGCGCGCCGGCGGCTACGCCGTCTTCAAGAAGCTCTACGACGCGGAGAAGGCCCCCAAGCTGGCGCTGGACGCCGGCAGCTGGTTCTCGGCCACGCCGGAAGGCTGGCTGACGCGCGGCCTGTCCGCGGCCGACTGCCTGGGCGCCGTCCCCTACGGGGCGGTCGCGCCGGGCTACGAGGACCTGGCGCTCTCCCCCTCCGAGCTGCAGAAGTTCGCGGCGGCGGCCGGCGTCCCCGTGCTGGCCTCCAACCTCTACCTTAAATCCAACAAGAAGCCGGACTTCCTGCGCAGCAGCGCCATGCTGACGGCCGGCAGCCGGAAGGTCGGCGTCTTCTCGGCCATCATCGCGGACCCGGAGAAGCCCAACCGGCCCCGCTACCTGCAGCACTACAGGCTGGAGAAGGAATCCTACGAGACCGAAAAGGCGGTGAAGGCCCTGCGCGACTACGGAGCCGGGCTGGTTGTCATGCTGCTGGCCGTCAATAGCAAAGCCAAGGCGGGCCCCGAGTTCTACCGCGATTTCCTCTCCCGCGGCCCCCGCATAGACCTGTTGATCACCGACGAGCCGACGGTGAAGAAGCCTTTCAAGGCCGGGCGCACCTGGGTAGTCCCGGCCGGCCTGGACATGCTCTACGCGGCGCGCGTCGCCCTGGAGATAGACCCCGCCAACGGGAAGCTGAAGAGCGTCTCCTGGCGCCGCGTGCCCCTGCTCCAGGAGAAGTACGGCCAGGACCAGGGCCTGCTGAAGATCATCGCCGGCCACCGCAAGCGCGCAAGCGCTTATTTCTCGAGGAAGGCGGGACTGCTGGAGGCGGCCCTCCCGCTCGCCGACGGCGCCGACACCCCGGCGGCGGACTTCACGGCCGACTGCATGCAGCGCTGGGCCCGCACCAACGCGGCCATAATCGGCACCGGCGAAGTGGCGGCGGGCTTCCCGGCGGGGCCGGTCACGGTGGGCGGCCTCCACGCGGCCTTCCCGTCCGAAGCCAACGTGGTTTTCGTAAAGATCCGCGGCGACGACCTGGAAAAGGCGCTCGCCGCCATACCCCAGGGCGAGATGGCGGTGGCGGGCCTGCAGCTCTCCTACCGCGACGGCCAGCTGGAAAGGGCCGGCACCGGCCGCGGCCCGCTGCTGCCCGCGCACGTCTACCGCCTGGCGGTCACGGACGCCTTCATGGGCGGCAAGGACAACCCGGTGCTCTCCAACGCCATGGAATTCGCCAATTCCCGCCGCTACCTGCGCGAGGTCGTGGGCTGGTGTTTCTCGCGCCAGCGCTCCTACGGCCGCCCCCAGGGCGGCAGGATAACGAGGAACTGATGCCCGACCAGAACCCCCCGCCGCCCCCGCCCGGCCTCCTGCGCCGCTGGTTCTCCCGCCTCAAGGCCTTCTGCATGCTGGCGGGAGCGTGGGGCTTCCTGTTCAGCGTCAATTCCCTGATAGGCTTCCAGGCCGGCTTCGAGTACGACGACGGCCTGGTCTATTCCACCCCGGCCTTCCAGGCGGCGGAGAAGGACAAGCTGGAACCGGGAACCCCGGACTACTGGAACGCGGTGAACCGCTCCTACGTCTACGAGCGGGTAAAGCCCCTGCCCTGGCTCGCGGCCTGGACGCTCAAGGCCTTCGGCGTGAAGATCGCGTTCTTTTGCGACCGCGGGCCGGAAGGCTCCGACGGGCTGGAGGCCGCCTGGAGGCCGCTGGCGGACTATTTCTATTTCCCGAAGAACGAGGACGAGAAATACCGCATCCTGGAGCGCCGCCGCTTCGTGCTTTACGCGGCCGCTTCGGATTCGGGCATCATCCAGGCCCGCAAGGCCGGGGTGCGCCCCCTGCGGGTGAAGCGCAGCCACAGTTCCGCCCTCAAGGCCGACTACAACCCGGGCAAGTTCTCCGAACGCGTCCTCCCCCTCTCCCAGTTCTGACCGGCCCGGGGCCCATTGCCCAAGCCGCCTATAAAAGATAAAATATGAGGCTGATGGCGGATTGCATCTTCTGCAAGATAGCGGCCGGCGAGATAAACGCCAAGATCGTTTATGAGGACGCCGACGCGGTGGCCTTCCTGGACCTGAATCCCCAGGCCCCCACCCACGTGCTGCTCATACCGCGCCGCCACATAGCCAGGCTTTCCGACGCCCAGGAAGCCGACGCGGAACTGCTGGGCAAACTGCAGCTGGCGGCCGCGAAAGTGGCCAGGCAGCTCAAGCTGGAAGCCGGCTGCAGGCTGGTGACCAATAACGGCAGGGGCGCGGGCCAGGCGGTGGACCATCTCCACTACCACCTGCTCGGCGGCAGGAAGCTGCTGTGGCCCCCCGGCTAGGCGGCCCATAGATTTAAAGTCTGCATACCCAAAAGGTGGTGATTAGCGTGGTATTTGTCAAAGTTCGCGACGAAGAATCGATAGAAGAGGCGCTCAGGCGCTTCAAGCACGACTGCGAGCGCAACGGCATCCTCAAGGAGATCAAGCGCCGGGAGCATTATATGCCCCCGAGCATGAAGCGCAAGATAAAGTCCCAGGAAGCCCGCCGCAAGGTCCGCAAAGGCAGAAGGGCCTACTAAAGGGCTGCTTCACCGACGGCCGCGCGGACCCCGGTCCGCGCGGCTTTTTGCCTGTTCCTCCGTAACGGCGCTTAATGTCTTCTTCACCGGTCATAGACAAGATAAAAGAGAAACTGGACATCGTGGATGTCGTCCGGGAGTACGTGCCCGCCCTGAAGAAGGCCGGCCGCAACTACAAGGCCAACTGCCCCTTCCACGGCGAAAAGACCCCCTCCTTCAACGTCAGCCCCGACAAGCAGATCTTCTACTGCTTCGGCTGCAACGAGGGCGGCGACATGTTCACCTTCGTGATGAAGATCGAGGGGATCACCTTCCCCGAGGCCGCCAGGAAGCTCGCCCTCAAGGCGGGCGTGGAGTACGGCGATGAGCGCTCCCACGCCCTGACCGAGGCCGACAAGGAGCGCCTGGAGCTCAAGAAGATGCTGGCCCACGCGGCCGCCTTCTACCAGAAGGCCTTGTTCTCCGAGGACGGCCACAAGGCCCGGCTGTACCTGGCCGAGCGCCGCCTCAACAAGGCCACGGTGGAGCGCTTCGGCCTGGGCTGGGCCCCCGCCGGCGGCGGAGCGCTGATGGCCGAACTGAAGGCCAAGGGCTGGAGCCGCGAGCTCGCCCTCAAGGCCGGGCTCGTGACCGAGCGTGAAGGCGGGCGCATAGGCGACACCTTCCGCGCGCGCATCATGTTCCCCATCCGCGGCCAGGCCGGCGACACCATAGCCTTCGGCGGCCGCGTGCTGGACCCCGAGGCCCAGCCGAAATACCTGAATTCCCCGGAGACCGTGCTGTTCTCCAAGCGCCGCACCCTCTACGGCATCCACGAGGCCCTGCCGGAGATCCGCAAGAACGGCCGCCTGCTGCTGCTGGAAGGCTACATGGACGTGATCGGCGCCCACCAGCACGGCGTGAACTGGGCCGTGGCGCCGCTGGGCACAGCCCTCACCGCGGAGCACGCGGCCTTCATCGGCCGCTACGCCAAGGACACCGTGGTAATGTTCGACGACGACCGGGCGGGCATCCAGGCCTCGGTGCGCGCGGCCGAGATCTTCATGGAGGCCGGCATCTACGTGCGCCTCGCGAACCTCGGCACCGGCCAGGACCCCGACGAGTTCCTCAACGAGCACGGGCGGGAGGCCTTCGAACTGAAGCTGGCCGAGGCCTCGGATACGCTGGATTTCCGGATGAACCTTTTCTTCAAGAACCGCAAGGCCCCGCCCACCTCGCAGGAGAAGGCGCAGGCCATCGCGGTGCTGCTCGAGACCGTGGCCAAGCAGCCCGACGAGATCCTCAAGAGCGAATGGGTGAAGTCCCTCGCGACGCGCTTCGGCGTGGAGGAGGACTCGGTGCTCAGGCAGCTGCGCAAGACGCGCGTGGAGGCCCCCCGGGCCCCCAAGGCCGCCGCCCCGCTGGCGGGCCGCATGCCGGCCATGGAGCGCGGCGTGATCCAGCTGCTGCTGCGCGACCCCTCCATGACCGAACGGGCCGCGGAGCTGGAGCCGGCGGATTTTTCCGACGCGCTGGCGCGCGGCATCTTCGAAGCCCTGCGGGCCCTGCCGCCGGAGGCCCTGGCCCGCCCGGCCGAGGCCCTGCGCGCCGCCCTGCCGGAGCACGACGCCCTGATCATGGAGCTGGCCGTCTCGGACCCCGGCGGCGACGTGCCGGCCGCGCAGAACGCCGCGGGCGCGGTCAGGATGCTCAAACGATTTTCCGCGGAGAGGCGTCTCAAAGAACTGAAGGCCCTCCCGTCGATGACCCCGCAGCAGCTGCAGGAGTACAGCCGGCTGATGTCCGAGCTGAAATCCGCGGCGAAAGACAGGTAGAGACTAGAGGAGACTAAACATGGCACAGCCCAAGAAAGCTTTACGCGACCTGGTGGAACTAGGCAAGGAGCACGGCTACATAACCCTGGAGGAGATGAACCGCTCGCTCACCAACGCGTCCATGTCGAGCGAAGAGATAGACACGCTCATGGGCACGCTGGAGGACCTGGGCATCCAGGTCGTGGACCGCAAGAAGTTCAAGATGGTGGTGGGCGCCGAAAGGGAGGCCTACACCGAGGAGTGGAGCGCCACCCCGGACGTCTCCAACTCCATCCGCATGTACCTCTCCGAGATGGGCAAGGTGCCGCTGCTGTCGCGCGACGAGGAAGTCACCCTGGCCCGCAATATCCGGGAGCGCGAGCGCGAGCTCCGCATGCTGGTGCTGGAATCCCCCATCACCATGCGCGAGATCCGCAACTGGGAGACGCTCATAGAGCAGGACGAGATGACGACCAAGGAGCTGATGCCCCGCGGCCGCAAGTCCAACCAGGAGCTGTCGGCGATGAAGCGCAAGATGAAGAACATCGCCAAGCTCATCACCCGCACCGAGAAGGAGATCGCCAAGCTCACCGAGCGCATGAACAGGCCCTCGCTCTCCAACGAGATGCGCAAGAAGATCGCCG
>CAYSYJ010000144.1:0-6099 GCA_964435105.1 uncultured Elusimicrobiaceae bacterium | reverse complement strand
CATCGGCATCAAGAAGGGCACCGAGCAGGTGAACGTTCAGGCGAAAGCCATCATCTTCGAGAGCGGCATCTACGCCAAGCTCCCGGCCGACATGCCCGAGACGCTGGCCCTGGCCGTCCTCGACGTGGCCGGCGCCCCGGCCCAGACCGCCAAGCTGGTGCGGCCCGGCAATACCGTGGTCATCATCGGCGGCGGCGGCAAGAGCGGCGTCCTGTGCGCCTACGAGGCGCGGCGCCGCGCGGGCGTGACCGGCAAGATCATCGGCCTGGAATACTCCGACGAGGGCGTGAAGAAGATGAAGGAGTACGGCTTCTTCCACGAGGCCGTCAAGGCCAACGCCACCGACGCCGTGGCCTGCTACGAGAAGATAGCCGCGCTCACCGGCGGCAAACTGGCGGACATAGTCATAAACTGCGTGAACGTGCAGAACACCGAGATGGCCTCCATCCTGATGTGCAAGGACGACGGCACGGTGTACTTTTTCAGCATGGCCACCTCGTTCACCAAGTCGGCGCTGGGCGCCGAGGGCGTGGGCAAGGACGTCAACATGATCATCGGCAACGGCTACACCAAGGGCCACGCCGAGGTGACCATACAGATACTCCGGGACAGCCCGGTGATACGCAAGGCCTACGAGAAACTCTACGCCTGACCCGGACAGAGGAACGGAGAATACTATGCGCGAATACCCCAAGGTGCACTACAACAAGATCCCGATGTGGAAGAACGTCAGCGAGAAGGACTGGAACGACTACCAGTGGCAGCTGAAGAACGTCATCAAGGACATCCCGACGCTGGAGAAGGTGGCCGTGCTGACCGCGCAGGAGAAGAAGGACCTGCAGGCCTGCCTGAAGAAGTTCACCATGGCCATCACGCCCTACTACGCGGCGCTGATGGACAAGAAGCACAAGGGCTGCCCGGTACGCATGCAGGCCATCCCGACGGCCCCCGAACTGAACCAGGACCCGTCGGACCTCTCCGACCCGCTGCACGAGGACGTGGACTCCCCGGTGCCCGGCCTCACCCACCGCTACCCCGACCGCGTGCTGCTGCTCGTCACCAATATCTGCTCGATGAACTGCCGCCACTGCACCCGGCGCCGCCTGGTCGGTTTCGAGGACGTGCACATGTCCTCGGCCAATATCGACAAGGCCATAGAGTATATCCGCAAGAGCCCCGAGGTGCGCGACGTGCTCATCTCCGGCGGCGACCCGCTGGTGCTGACCGACGAGATGCTGGAAGGCATCATCAAGAAGCTCCGCGCCATCGAGCACGTGGAGATAATCCGCCTCGGCACCCGCATGCCGGTGGTGCTGCCCATGCGCATCACCGACAAGCTGGTGAACATGCTCAAGAAGTACCACCCTATCTACGTAAACACGCACTACAACCATCCCAAGGAACTCACCGCCGAGGCGCGCGAAGCCTGCCGCAAGCTCGCCGACGCGGGCATACCCCTTGGCAACCAGAGCGTGCTGCTCAAGGGCATCAACGACTGTCCCCAGACCATGAAGAAGCTGGTGCACGAGCTGCTGATGGCGCGCGTGAAGCCCTACTATATCTACCAGTGCGACCTTTCCGTCGGGATCAGCCATTTCCGCACCTCCGTGTCGAAGGGCGTGGAGATCATAGAGAACCTGCGCGGCCACACCACGGGCATGGCGGTACCCACTTTCGTGGTGGACGCCCCCGGCGGCGGCGGCAAGACCCCGGTGATGCCCAATTACCTGATCTCCCAGAACGGCAAGCGGGTGGTGCTGCGCAATTACGAGGGAGTGATCACCACCTACACCGAGCCCGAGGGTTACGTGGCCAGCCACGACAACTGCCAGTTCTGCGGCGACGAGCAATACATGCCCATAGACGGCGTGGCCAAGCTCCTCAACGGCGGCAAGCTCACGCTGGAGCCGGCCAACCTGATGAGGACGCGCAGGCACCGGAAATAAAGCGGAATGGACTTCCTCAAGGGCCTCAGGAACAGGACCGTCTTCATCGTCGGCTCCAAGAAGAACGCCGGCAAGACGACGTTCCTGAACTACGCCCTGAACCGCCTGCGCGGCGGCGCGCCCCTGGCGGCGCTCAGCATAGGCGTGGACGGCGAGGCCCTGGACCAGGTTTTCGGCAACCCCAAGCCGCAGGTGAAAGCGGAGAGGGGCGACCTGCTGCTCTGCGCCGAGAGCGCCCTGAAGAACGCCGACCTGCACTACGAGGTGCTCAACGTCTACCCTTTCCGGACCGCCATAGGCCGCCCGGTGCTGCTGCGGGCGCTGCGCCCGGGCAGGGCGGAGATCTCTGGCCCCGAGAACAACGAGCAGCTCGGCGAGATCCTGGCCGACATGCGCCGCCACGGCGCGGGCACGGTTTTCGTGGACGGGGCCGTCGACCGGATAACCCAGGCGGCGGCCGTCCCGAAGGCCGCCTTCGTCTACGTGGCCAGGGTGGAGCCCGAGAACCTGGATACTTCCGCCGCCGCCACAAGGCTGCTCTGGTCCGCCTCGCAGGTGCCGCTCTGCCGGGCGGGGGAGAAGCTGAAGGAGCCGGTCACAATAATCGACGGCGCTCTGACGCCCGGCCGCGTCCCCGGCAAGGACGTTAAAGGCGGCACGCTGGTGATAGAGGACCTGACCAAGATCTTCCTGGGCTGGCAGCAGTGGGCCGAGCTGAAAGCGCGGTTCGACCTGCGCTGCGGCGCGAGGCCGGAGCTCTCGGCTTTCGTCGTGAACCTCTGCAACGTCGCGCGCCCCGACTTCGAGAAGCGCCTGGGCTCGCCCGCCCTGGCGGAGCGGATAGTCTATAACCCCTACGCGGTGACCGCATGATGGACAAGTTCAGGGCCTTCGCCGAGTTCGAGACCTTTTACGGCCAGTTCCGGCCGCTGACCCCTTATGGCCGCCTTTTCAGGGAGGCCCGGACCTTCTATACCGCCACCGCGGCGCTGAAGGCCGAATACGACCTCTCGGCCGCCGCCGGCGCCTTCATGGCCGCCAACCGCCACAGGGCGGACAAGCTCCGCTTCCACCTCAGGAATATCCCGCAGCTGGACCTCTCGCCCGAGGCCCTGGCCGGCGCGCCCGGGCTGTTCCTCGCGCGCAAGTTCCTGGTCAACGCCTCGGAGTCCTTCAAGCTGCTCCCGGCCGCCCTGCGCGGTAGGCTGGGCGCCCGCTGGACCTCGGGGGAACTGCTGGCCCTGCTGGCTAAGGGCGGGACCGGCGAGGCGTTCCATATCGCCGACGCCTACTCGCAGGAGCTGGCCGAGACCCGCGCCGCCATCGCCGCCTGCGACAAGGACCTCCGGGGCCTGCGCGAAAAGCGGCTTAAGGCCCTGCGCGAGCGCTGGGGCCTGGATTTCAGCGACCGGGATTTCCTGGTCGTGGACGAAGCCGCGGCCGCCCGGCTCTCCGGCACGTCGGACCTTTTCGTGGAGCCTTTCGACGGCGGCCACGTTACCGTTAAGCCGGTCTACGCCCAGGACCACATGCTGCTGGCCGCCGACCGCGACCGCCTGAGGGCGAAGGAGCAGGAGCTGGAAGCCGCCGCGGCAAAGCAGCTGGCCGCCGCCGTGCTGGCGGAGAAGAAGGAACTGGAGGGCTACGCGGCCGCCCTGGCCCGGCTGGACGTGGCCGCGGAAAGGGCGCGCCTGGCCGCGGAGTTCAGGCTGACCCGCCCGGAGATAAAGAAATACCCGGCCCGGATAAAACTGGCGAAGGCCCGCTTCCTGCCGCTCGAGGCCCGCCTGGCGGGCTCCGGCCTGAAGTACACGCCGCTTACCGCCTCTTTCCCGCGCCGCGTCAACGTGATCTACGGTTCCAACATGGGCGGCAAGACCGTGGCGCTCAAGACCCTGGCTTTCTGCCAGCTGCTGGTCCAGCACGGCTTCTTCGCGCCGGCGGCCTCTTTCGAGACCTGCCTGTTCGACGGGGGGGCCTTCATCGGCGCGGCCGAGATGGAGACCGCGGGGGGCCTGAGCAGCTTCGGCCTGGAGATGAACGATTTCGCGGCGGCCCACGGCCGCCTGCGCTCGCAGAACCTGCTGCTGGTGATGGACGAGTTCGCCCGCACCACCAATTCAGAGGAGGCGGCGGCGCTGCTTTCCGCGGTGCTGGAAGACCTCGCGGCCCGCAAGCCGGCCTTCGCCTTCCTCGCCACCCATTTCTCCGGCCTGAAGGCCGCCGGGACGGCGGCCTTCAGGATGCGCGGCTTCGACACCGCCGCCTTCAACGACTATTTCTCCGGCAAGCCAGCCTGCGGCCTCGACGAGAAACTGCGCATGATAAACAAGTTCATGCGCTATGAGCTGCAGGAAGGGGCCGGGGCCGAGGCCCGCGACGCCATCAAGATAGCGGAGATACTGGGCGTGGCCAAGGGCATAGTGGAGCGGGCCAGGGAATTTATGGAGGAAAAACGATGACCCCCGTGAAGAGCAAGCTGGGACTTTCCAAACCGAAGATCGAGCGGGCGCGCGAGCTGGCCGCCGAGATCGCCGCGCCGGTACAGGATTTCATAGACAGGCACACGACCGTGACCGTGGAGCGCGCCACCCTGCGCCTGCTGGGAGCGGACGGCGCCGACGCCGACGGCGTGCCGGTGCCCAACCTCATAGCCGCCCAGTGCGGCGACAAGCTGGCCGGCGGCGCCGCCCAGTTCTACCTTAACGCCCTGGTGAAGCTGGACAAGACCCCCGAGGCGCTCAACAAGGAGATCGCCGGGGGGCTCAATATCGCCGAGGTGCCGTTCACCGACCAGAAAAGGGTGCAGGCCAAGGCCGCCGAACTTGTGAAAGGCCTGGACGGCCGCATCGCCGGCAACGTGGCCCACCGCAACGCGAAATTGAAGCAGTACAAGGACAAGGCCAAGTCGCCCATGATCTACGTGATCGTGGCCACCGGCAATATCTACGAGGACGTAAAGCAGGCGCAGGCCGCGGCGCTGCAGGGCGCGGACATCATAGCCGTCATCCGCACCACCGCACAGAGCCTGCTGGACTATGTGCCCTACGGCGCCACCACGGAAGGCTTCGGCGGCACCTACGCCACCCAGGAGAACTTCAAGATCATGCGCGCCGCCCTCGACGAGATAGTCGAGAAGGAAGGCCGCTATATCCGCCTGGTGAACTACTGCTCCGGCCTCTGCATGCCCGAGATCGCCGCCATGGGCGCGCTGGAGCGCCTGGACATGATGCTCAACGACAGCATGTACGGCGTCCTGTTCCGCGACATCAACATGTACCGCACCTTCACGGACCAGTTCTTCAGCCGCATGATCAACACCGCGGCCGACATCATCATCAACACGGGCGAGGACAACTACCTCACCACGTCGGACGCCGTGGAGAAGGCGCATACCGTGCTGGCGAGCCAGTTCCTCAACGAGCGCTTCGCCTTCAACGCGGGCATGCCCGCCCGGCTGATGGGCCTGGGCCATGCCTTCGAGATCGACCCGTCCCTGAAGAACGGCTTCCTCTACGAGTACGCGCAGGCGCTGATGGCCCGGGAGATCTTCCCCGAGCACCCGCTCAAGTACATGCCGCCCACCAAGTTCATGACCGGCGACATTTTCAAGGGCTACGCCATGAACACCCTGTTCAACTTCGTCAGCAAGGCCACCGGGCAGGGCATACACCTGCTCGGCATGCTGACCGAGGCCATCCACACCCCTTACCTGCAGGACCGGGCGCTGGCCATCGACAACGCGCGGTACGTGCACAATACCATGGAGGGCTTCGCGGACGAGATAGAGTTCAAGAAAGGCGGCGTCATGCAGAAGCGCGCCCAGCTGGTGCTCGACGAGACGCTCCAGATGCTCGCCGAGGTGAAGGAGCACGGGCTCTTCACCGCCATCGAGACCGGCATGTTCGCCGAGATCAAGCGCCCCCGCGACGGCGGAAAGGGTTTCGACGGAGTCTACGAGAAGGCCGCCGGCTACTACAACCCGGTAGAGGCGTATCTCAAGAAGAAGCTCAAGGTCGGGAAATAAGGAGGCACCATGTTCATTAAACCCTACGGCGACACTTCCAACGACGGCGCGGTGCAGCTCTCCTTCACCCTGCCGGTGAAGAACTGCGGCAAGGCCAAGGAGGCCGCCCGGCTCTATGTGCAGAAA
>CAYSYJ010000143.1:0-6219 GCA_964435105.1 uncultured Elusimicrobiaceae bacterium | reverse complement strand
CAGCCGGAAGGACCGGCTCGCCGCGGGGCCGGCCTGGCGCCGGCCGGAGGACGAGGCTGCTAACCGGCCGGACCGGTCCGCAAGTTCCAGTGAGAGCGCGCCGAGCTCGGAAGCCCTGGCGGCCAGCCGGGCCGCGTCCCGGGTCCCGGGCCCGGCCTTCCCGCGGCCCAGTAATTCCGCCGCCAGCGGGGAGGAGGCCTCGCGCGCGACCATCTCCAGGTCCGCGGCGATTTCCGCGTCTATCAGCCCCGCGGTCAGTTCCACTCCGGACATAAGCCGGTCATTGCCGGCCTTCTCGGAATAGGGTTTCAGCGCCGCCATCAGGCTGGCATAGCCCATCCAGGCCCCCGCCGCCGCGGCCGTGAGAAGGGCCGCCAGCAGGCGCAGCCTGAAAGGCGCCTTTTTCTTAAGAGAAAATGCCATATTACCCCCAATGCGCCGTTAAGCGCAGAGCCGGCTTGCTGCCTCGATTTTTACTTACCCTAACCCCTTAGGATATACCTACAAACTATTATATTTAACCGGGCCTGTCAAACCCCGCGGGCGTGATCTTTGATACATGAAAAAACCGCCGGGCGGCTGCCCGGCGGTCTTTGGTCCCGGCTTGGCGGAACTTACTGGAAGAAGTAGATGTGGGCGGCGTAGTTGAAAGCCTGGTTGTCGCCGTACTCTATCGGCTTCTCGAGCTTGAAGGTCCGGGAGGCGATGAACTCTTTCTTGTTCTCGTCCAGGAACTTGCGGTAGTCGGCGATCTTGGCGTTCATGCCGGCCTCGTCGGCGGCCACCTTTGTCTTGAAGCCCAGCAGCTTGCCGGTGTAGACCAGGGAGAAGGAGGCGTCCTTCTCCACGAAGTTCACGGCCTTCTCGAGCAGGTCGAAGTCTATGTCCTCGCCGTTCTTGAGCTGGCGCAGCTGGTTCTCGTGGTCGGGGTTGGCCTCGCCCTTGGTCAGGTAGTAGACGTTGAAGGTGGGGCGCAGGTACTCGGTCTTTATCATGAACGCGGCGACCGGGGTCATGCGCTGCTTCTCGAGCGCCTCGAGGAGCATGTGCTGCTCCTTCTTCATGGCCTCGGCGCTGAGCGGGTCGTAGTTCATGCCGTCGGCGAGGAAGGTGCGTACCACGGTGCCGTCGGGGGATTCGTAGTTGATTATGCCGAGCTCGTACTTGTACTCGGTGGAGGTCACGCGCATGCCGAACTTCTCGAGGATGGGCGTCCAGAAGGCGACGAATTCCTTGAATTCGGCCTCGGTGCGGGCGGAAGCGTGCAGGTTGCTCTTGGCGGCGGCGGCCAGCAGGTGGATCTTGGTGAGCTCGCCTGAGACGTGGCCGCATTTGGCGGCGCCGTCGAGTACCGGCGCGGGGACTTCGATCCGGGAAGCTTTCGCTTCGGCGGCGGAAATGTCGGAGAGCTCCGCGGCGCCGACGGCGGCTGCGGAGAGGACTGCGGCTGCGAATATCGCTAACTTTTTCATTAACTGTGCCCTCCTTAAGGGACTCTGCTGGAATTATTCTACGCTTTTGCCCCCGGGGACGCCATCCCCAAAGGGCCCAGCCCATGCCTGGGCCCTTCGGCCCCTAGCTTTCCTCGGCTATGCCGCGCTGGGCGCGCCACTTGCCGAAGGCCTTGCCCCGGGATTCCATCTTTTCCAGGAAGGCCACCGAGGCCCGGCTCAGGCCCGGGCGGGGCCCGCCCCAGAGCGGGGTCCCGGGCAGCGGCATGAAAGCGTGGGTGTGGATCATGGCGCCCCGCGCCGACAGCTCCTCGACCAGGGCGTGGGTGGCTTTCTCGTCCTCGCGCGTCTCGCCGGGGAGCCCGAAGATGAAATCCACGTAAGGGAAAAAGCCGTGGGCCCGGCAAAGGTCGCAGGCGCGCAGCACGTCCTCCACGGTATGGCCGCGCTTTATGGCCTTTAGCAGGCGCGGGCTGCCGGTCTGGGCGCCGATGATGAGGCGCCGGTTGGTAACGTGCTTGCCGGCCAGGCGCAGGGTCTCGGGCGTGATGTGCTCGGGGCGGACCTCGGACGGGAAGGAGCCGAAGAAGAGGCGTCCCCCGCGGCGCTCGGCCAGGGCCCCGGACTTTTCCAGCAGTTTGCGCAGCGCCGGCAGGTTCAGGCGCCTGCCGTCCTCGGAGCCGTAGGCGAAGGCGTCCGGGGTGCTGAAGCGTACGTCCTTGAGCCCCGAGTCGAGGATGGCGTTGATGTGCTCCAGTACGCTCTTGACGGAGCGGTGGCGCGGCCGCCCGCCGAAAATGTAGGAGGTCTGGCAGTAGGTGCAGGCGTAGGGGCAGCCGCGCGTTATCTCGATCGGGCCCAGGAGGCCGAGCTTCGCCGGGAAGGACGGGAAGGCGGAGAGGTCCGCCAGCCGGCGGCCTTTCACTATGCCGCGGCGCAGGCGCCCCTCCAGGAGGCCGGCCGCTATCTCCACCAGGGTTTCCTCCCCTTCGCCGGTCACCACGCAGTCGAAGCCCATGGCGAGGGTTTCCTCCGGGCAGCCGCTGGGGTGCGGGCCGCCCGCCACGAGCAGGGCCGGGCCGCCGCGCAGTTTCTCGGCCAGGGCCGCCGTCGCCTTTTTCTGCGAGGTGAAGAAAGAGACCGCGGCCGCCGAGCCCGCCGGCGCGGCCTTGACGGCCTTGATGAATTCCGGCGCGGTGCCCGGGAAGGAGAGCTTGAGCTCCGGCAGGGCCTGGCGCAGGGCCGCCGCCAGGGCGTTCACGCTCCAGCGGTTCTCCCGGGAATAGTAGAAGACCAGTTCAGGCATCTTCCCCTCCTCCGGCGGCGGGGCCGGAAGGCGCGGCCAGCAGGTAGACATAGGCCCTGGCCATGGCCAGCGACAGCCAGGGCAGGAAGACGAAGTTCTTGAGGACGAAGGAGACGACGTTCCAGGCCCCGAAATTAAGGGCGACGGACGGGTTATTGAACGGGTCCTGTATAACGGCTATCTCCGGGGCGAGGACGGAGACCAGCAGGGCCAGCAGCGCTATAGGCAGCAGGCGGGTCCGCCAGCCGTAGGTAAGCGCCCGGCTAAGCAGGAAGGAGTCCTTTACGGAGGTGCGCTTGTCCACCACGAAATACTCGCTGAAGCAGTAGGTCAGGTAGATCACGGCGCCTGGCAGGACGAAGGCCAGCAGGCCGGCGAGGGTCAGCAGGCCGAGCCCCAACCCGACGGCGAGGGCCCTGGGATAGATGGGAAAGGCGCTGAAGAGGTCCCCCAGTCGGGCCTGCCCGCCCCGGGCCACGGTTATGTAGACCAGCGCGCTGCCGGTGCTCACGGGGGTGATCACCAGGGCCGCGTAGAGGCCGGCGGGCACCAGGGAGCCGTAGGCCTTGACGAGCGCCAGGGAGCCGGCCGTTATCGCGGCCTGCGCCAGCAGCACCGGCAGCAGGCGCGGCAGGGCCGCCAGGTAGGGGTCCCAGGCGCCGGCCAGCCAGGCCAGGGCGGCCTTGTCCTTTTCAATTCCCTGCATTCGCGTAAAGGGAGGCGGCGCGGTAGGAGCTGCGCACCAGCGGCCCGGAGAGGACGGCCCTGAAGCCGAGGGCCTTCGCTTTTTCCCCCCAGCGCGCGAACTCCTCCTCGGTATAGTACTTTACCACCGGGCGGTGCGACTTGGTCGGCGCCAGGTACTGCCCCAGCGTCAGCAGGTCGCAGCCGTGCTCCACCAGGTCGCCCAGGGCGCGCTCGAGTTCGTCGGGCTTTTCTCCGAGCCCGAGCATGAGTCCGGACTTGGTCAGGATGTCCGGCCGCAGCTTTTTGGAATTAGCTATGACGCCCAGGGAGCGGGCGTAATCGGCGCCGGCGCGGGCGGCGTAGAGGCCCGGCACCATCTCCACGTTATGGCCGAGCACGTCCGGGCCGGAGGCCAGCACCGCCTCCAGGGCCTTTATGTCGCCCTGGAAGTCCGGGATCAGCGGCTCGGTGCGGATGCCGGGAGAAAGTTCCTTGATCAGCCGGTTGGTCGCGGCGAAATGGGCGGCCCCCCCGTCGGGCAGGTCGTCGCGGGTAGGCGAGGTGAAGACCACGTACTTGAGCTTCCACCGGGCGCAGAGTTCCGCCACGCGGCGGGGCTCGGCGGCGTCCGGCGGCAGCGGGCGGGCCTTCTTTACCGCGCAGAAGCCGCAGCGGCGGGTGCAGATATCGCCCAGGATGAGAAAGGTCGCCTCACCCTCGGAGAAGCACTTGCCCTTGTTGGGGCAGCGGGCCTCGTCGCAGACGGTGTGCAGGCGGCGGGCGCTCAGCTCGGCGGCGGTGCCCGCGGCGGCGCCGCCGCGCAGGCCCGCCTTGTTCGCGCGCACCTCTTTTAATATCCAGTCGGGGTAGGAGCCCATGTCATTCCGTGATCTTCAGGTGCAGCTCCTTGAGCTGTCTGTCGTCTATGGACGACGGGGCGTCGCTCATCAGGCAGGCGCCGCTGGTGGTCTTGGGGAAGGCGATCACGTCGCGGATGGAGTCGGCGCCGCAGATGATGCCGATCAGGCGGTCGTAGCCGATGCCTATGCCGCCGTGGGGCGGCGCGCCGAAGTCCATGGCGTTGACTATCATGCCGAAGCGGCTCTGCACCGCGGCCTTGTCGTAGCCCATGAGGCCGAAGATCTTTTCCTGCGTCGCCCGGCTGTGGTTGCGCACGGAGCCGGAGCCCAGCTCTACGCCGTTGAGGACCAGGTCGTACTGGCAGGAGCGCACATTGCCGGGGTCGGTGTCCAGCTTGTGGGCCTCTTCGGGGAGCGGCGCGGTGAACGGGTTATGCGTGAAGGTCCAGTTGCCGCTCTCGGCGTCCTTCTCGAGCAGTGGGAAGTGGCGCACCCACAGGAAGGCCCACTTTTTGAGCTTGGCCGGCTTGAGGCGGGCGATGAGTTCGTTGCGCAGGGCGCCCAGGCACGGGGCGGCCACGGCGGCCTTGTCGGCGGCTATGAAGACGGCGTCGCCGTCCTTTACGTCGAGGCGCTCTTTCAGCGCGGCCTGCTCGGCCTCGGAGATGAACTTCAGTGTCGGCGACTCCCATTTTCCGTCCTTGAAGCGCAGCCAGACCAGGCCCTTGGCGCCCAGTTTCTTGACGAGATCGGTGAGCTTGTCCATGTCGCCGCGGCTGAAGGCGGCGCCGCCTTCGCCCTTTATGGCCCTCACCACGCCGCCGTCGGCGAGCGCGCCGGAGAAGACCTTGAACTCCGAGGCTTTGAAGATGTCGGAGCAGTCCCTGATCTCGAGGGCGTAGCGCAGGTCGGGCTTGTCGATGCCGTACCGGAGCATGACCTCGTCGTACTCCATCTCCGGGAAGGGCGGGGCCACTTCCTCGCCCAGGTGGGCGAAGACGGCCTTCATCATCCCCTCCACCACGCGGGCCACGTCCTGCTCGTCCACGAAGGACATCTCGAGGTCGATCTGTGTGTGCTCGGGCTGGCGGTCGCTGCGCAGTTCCTCGTCGCGGAAATTGCGGGCCAGCTGGAAGTAGCGGTCCATGCCGCTCATCATCAGCACCTGCTTGAACTGCTGGGGGCTCTGGGGGAGGGCGTAGAACTCGCCGGGGTTGTTGCGCGACGGCACCACGAAGTCCCGGGCGCCTTCGGGCGTGGAACGGGTGAGCAGCGGGGTCTCGACCTCGTTGAAGTCGAGGTCGTAGAGGTAGTCCCGGATCACGCGGGAGAGTTTGCTGCGCAGCACCAGGTTCCTGGCCATCTTCGGGCGGCGCAGGTCGAGGAAGCGGTACTTCAGCCGGGTCTCCTCGGTGACGCCCGCGTGCTCGCCGAGGTCGAAGGGCAGGGGCTGCGAGGCGTTGAGTACCTCTATCTTCCCGGCGGCGAGCTCTATCTCGCCGGTGGGCATGTTCTTGTTGGCGTTGGCGCCGGGGCGCAGGGTCACCTTGCCGGTGACCCGCAGGGCGTATTCGCTCTTGGCCTCGTCCGCGGCCTGGAAGGCCGGGGTGCCGGGGGCGGCGACCACCTGGGTGACGCCGTAGAGGTCGCGCAGGTTGATGAAGAGCACGCCGCCGTGGTTGCGCTTGCTGTCGTTCCAGCCGCAGAGCGTTACGGTCTGCCCGGCGTGCGAGGCATTGAGCTCGCCGCAGGTATGGGTGCGCAGGGCGGTGGCTTTGGAGTTGTTGGTCATGGTCATGGTTTGTGTCATTTTGTGTGGCTCTCTGTTCTGCCGAAGAAGCCCGCCCGGGGCCGTACCCGGTTAGCCAGGACTGCAGGGAACCGTTGCGCGGTTCCCCTCCAACCGCGTTCCGCG
>CAYSYJ010000142.1:0-6261 GCA_964435105.1 uncultured Elusimicrobiaceae bacterium | reverse complement strand
GGGTCAGGCCGAACTTGGCGATGGCCTCCCGGTAAGTCCTTTCGGCTTCCAGGCGCTCGCCCATATTGCTGTAGAGCTCCACCGCTTTGGCGTAGCCGCCAGGCGAGTTGAACCTGGCCGAATATTTTTCTATCAGGCGTGCCGCTTTTTCCGGGTGGCCCAGCTGCTCGTAAATATAGATGAGGTCGTCGGCTTTTTCCAGGTCGTTGGCCGCCAGGTCCAGTTCGAGCGCGTACAGGGCGGTGTTAAAATCTTTCAGGCCGATGGCCAGCACCGCCACCCTGCGGCGCAGTTCCCGGGTGTTCTCGAAGGAAAGCAGTTTCCTGAAAGCGGCCAGGGCCGAGCGCGGGTCGCTTTTCCAGAGCGAAAGCTCGGCGCGCTTTTTTACCCAGAAAGGCTCTTTCGGGTACAGCTTTTCCGCCTTGAGCGCGGTTTCCAGCGCCCCGTCAAGGTCCCCCGCGCCGACGAAGGTATCCAGCAGGGAGCGCATGAGCTCTTCCTGCTGGTCGGCCTGGGCGGGCAGGCCGGCCGGCAGCAGGAGCAGCAGGCAGAGCAGGTATTTCACGGCCGGCTCCTGAGTATGACCAGCGCTATGTCCCTGGCAAAACGGGCGTTACCCGTCTGACGCGCGAACGAGAGCAGGGTGGCGGCGGTATGCCTGTCGCCCGCGAAAGGCCTGGCCGAAGCCAGTAGCTGGCGGCGCAGTTCGGCCTGCCGACCTTCAGCCGACAGCGCCAGGAAGGCGCGGCGGAAATTTTCCCGCCTCTTCTCGATATCGGGGGCGGCGGCCGCGGCGCGCAGGTAATAGGCGGCGGCCTTTTCCGGTTCCCGGGATTTTTCCGCGGCGGCCGAGGCCTTGGCCAGCCAGAAATAAAGGTTCCAGGTCTCGAAAGGCAGGATCTTTTCCGCTGCCGCCAGCGCGGCCGGCCAGAGTTCGGCCGCGGCGGTCTCTGCGTACATGACGCCCAAGCGCTGGCGTGAGGTTTCCAGGCGTATCAGCGCCGGGATGCGTTTGCGGAGGATCTCCGCCTCCGCAGGGTTCCTGAACCTTTCCGGGTAACGCGTATAAAGCGACAGCGCCCTGGCGTCCCTGCTGAAGCGTATCTCAGGGGCGGTTTCGGTAATGGCCAGCAGTTGCGCCATCCCGGACTCGGGGCGGTTGGCGCGCAGGTAGCGGTCCGCCAGCAGCAGGCGGTAGGAGCCGTTGCCGGGATTTAGTTTTACTATGGATTCCAGGTATTTTACGGAGACGGGGCTGTCGCCTTCTCCCAGGATCAGGCCGGTCAGGCGGTTCTCCGGGTAGACGGCCAGGCAGGCCGACACGGCCAGGCCCAGGGTGGCCAGGAATTCATGCAGCCTGAAGACGTGGTACCTATTTGCAATCGACATTCAGTTCAATTTTCCCTTTGCCGAAATACGCCAGGCCGCCAATGGCCGGCTTGCCGTTCACGGCCAGCGCGCAGCCGGCGGGCAGGCGCACCTGGGCCTGTCCCTGCGCCTCGGCCAGCAGCAGGGCCCGGAAACCGAGGCCCCGGCGCTCGAAAGAGCCGAGCAGCGCCGACGCCTGCTCGATATAGGCCGGCTGGGCGGCGGCCGCGTCCTTGAAAACCAACCTGGCCGCTCCTGAGCCGTCGAGATGGACGTAAACCTGGTCTTTCTCCTTCCTGAAGCCGGCCAGGCCCGAACTCTTTTCCAGGTCCGGGACGCCCATGGCGGCCGGCGCCCTCAAGGTGTTGAGGCGGCCGGCATTGCGCAGCAGCCAGGCGCCGGCCCCGTCCCTGGCCAGGAAGGTGGTCTTGAAATCGGCGGCCAGGCGCAGCCATTGGGCGGTGGTTACCGGCGTGGTTTCCAGCCTGGAGGCCCAGTCGTAAACCTTGCGCAGCGCGTTCACCGAGGAAAGTTTGGAGCCGGAGAAGAAGTGGAAATATACATTGACCGGTTTCAGGCGGCGCGGCTCGCCGGTGAGCTTGATGGTCTCCATCACCTGGATGAACCGGTAGAAGGGATGTCGCCACCCTTCCGTGAAGACGTTCTCGTTCTGTATGGGGGAGAAGACCTGCAGTTCCCCTTCGCGCTCGATGAAGGCCGGCCTTATCCGCGAAAGCCAGGGCAGGAAGTTCATGGCCGTGGCGCCGCCCCCGTTTATGTTGAGCAGCCCGGCCTCCCGGGCCATTTTGAGCTGGCCGGAGTTCGGCAGGCAGTTGCCGGTCCACTGGAAAAGTTTAGCCTCCTTGCCGGGAGGCAGCAGGGCGTTCACGTAATCGCGCGCCCCGTAGATCTCGCGCCTGAAATCCAGGACATAGCCGGGGATGTCCAGGTGATGCTTCTCGTAAACAGTGGTCTGGAAAGGCACTCCCCAGATGAAGGGATGGGAGAAGCTGTGTATGGCCGGCTCCACATTTGGCAGGGCGAAGATGGAGCGCGCGGTCTTTTCGTACAAGGCGTGGCGCGCCGGGTAGGCCCCGCCGGCCGAGATCTCGCCTTCTATTACCGACACCGTGAAAGGCAGGTCGTACTTTTTCATGAATTCGTCGCGGATGACCTCGGCGGCTATGCGGGAGGGGTCCCACTCCGCCGGCTCCACGAAGCCGTCCCCGTCTATATGGGAGAAAAAGAGGCGGCGGCCGTTGGCGGTGGTGAAGTCCGGCGCCGGCAGCTCCGGCAGGCCGAGGGCCGCGGGCAGGAAGCGGAAAGGGTCCACCGTCCAGAGATCGTCTCCCACCGGGTTGGAGACCAGGCTGGAATAGAAGGCGTAGCCGCCCCAGGGCGTGAGCGCCGCCGGGTGGAAGCGCTCCCCTTCGGCCGTCTCGGCCGCCATCAAAGGCGTGCCGGACGAGGCGGTGAGCAGGAATTCGTCGGCGGCCAGGCGCGGTTCGCCCTCGAAACCGCAGAAGGAGGACTTCTTTGTCACGAGCGGCGGCTTAAGGCCGGAGTACCGGCGGCTGGCGGCCTTCAGCCCCAGC
Source organism: uncultured Elusimicrobiaceae bacterium (assembly GCA_964435105.1). Classification (GTDB taxonomy): domain Bacteria; phylum Elusimicrobiota; class Elusimicrobia; order Elusimicrobiales; family UBA9959; genus UBA9959. The sequence goes on along the minus strand of CAYSYJ010000142.1, from coordinate 3,298 downwards.
GGTTCCAGGCTGGAATCGGACGGCTCGAAACCGAAGGAGTTCACGAAAAGGAATTTGGTGCCGCGCTTTATCCCGTTCATCGCCCAGGTCCGGAAGGCCTCGGGGTTGGATGCCCGGGAGTATTCCAGCCAGACTATGACCCCGGCGTAGTCCGCCGGGTCGGGCCGGCCGGCCAGTACCTGGCTTTCCGTGAGGAGCCGGGTGTCATAGCCCAGGTACTCCAGCGGCAGTTGTACCATGCCGTGCAGGGGGGAGAAATAGACGTCGTTGGCGTTGCCGGCCACCAGCAGCACGCGGCGTTTCACGGGCTTAAGTCCGGTTTCGCCTTCCCCGAGCAGGTCCATGTCGGAGACATAGGGGATGAAGCCGTCCGCGGCTATCTCCGCGGCCGCCCCGGCCCGGCCCGCGTGAGCTGGCGGCAGGTAATCGATGACTATCACCGGCAGGCCCGCCGCCGCGACTTCCCTGAGCCTCTCCTTCAGCCACGACGTTTCCTCCGGCTTCATCCGCCGGTATTTCCTGGCGGCCGGGTCAGTGCCGTTGTAAAGCGATTCCGCCGCCACGGCGGATGCCGTGCCCGGCTTGAGCAGCGGCAGCAGCTCGAAGCCCCGGTTCAGCAGCAGGAGCTTGTCCGGGTGTTCGTTCCTGACCTGGTCCAGGAAGGCGGCCGCTTCGCGCGCGTAGGCGGCGCGGCCGGCCTCCTTTATGAAAGGAGTATAGGAATCGAGCGTATCCAGGAAAAAACCGTCGCAGGAGGGGGCCAGGGCCGCGATCTTGCCGGCCACGAAGGCGCGGTAGGAAGGGTCACGCAGGTCGCCCGCCAGGGTTTTCCAGGCGGCGTTGCGGCCCAGGGTCCAGCGGGCCGCTTCCGGCCTGCCGGCCGCCTCCGCCGGCTCGAATTCCCCCGCGCTGACATAGCAGAGAAGTTTCTGCCCTTTCAGGCGCAAAGGCGGGGCCGTGAGGTTGCGCAGGTCCGTAACCAGCCAGTCGGCGGAATAAAGGCTTTCCGGCACCCGGCCCCCGTAGAAGAAGGCGGCCGAGCCCGGCGCGGCGGCGGCCGCAGCCGGCGCCAGCAGGGCGCACAGCGCCAGGGCTTTAACTGAACATGAAAGTCTCATAAGTTATCCTGGCCATCAGCCTGTTGAGTATCATGACCCCCAGCAGGCCTACCACTATGAAAGAAACCGTGAAGCCGTAGCCGTGGAAAAAGGGGCCGAGGTAGATGGACAGCCAGCTCAGAGCGGTGTTGAGGACCAGCAGCAGGGAGACCAGGGCCAGCGTTTCTTTCTGGCGGTTCAGGTAGAAGAGCAGCGAGAGCACCGAAATGAAGAAGAGCTGGGCCTGCGTGCCGATGAGGTCTATGTGGAAAAGCGGCTGGTAGATCTTGGAGAAGCCGAAGAACTCAAAGATGAGGTCGGAGGCCAGGAAAAGGGCTATGGTAACTATGGCCTGTACGCGCAGCACCTCGATGAGCATCAGGCGCGCCGCGCCGGCCAGTTCCGAATTGCGGTTGTAGATGCGGCGCAGGTTCTCGCCGGAGGTCACCGCCCCGAAATAATCGTCGTAGGCTTCCACGAAGTCGGTTTCCAGCCGCAGGAACATGATGCTCATCCCCGGCGCGATGGCGAGGTAGGAGAGGAAGATGGGCAGGTCGTAGATGACGGAGTTGTTGAACGGGCCGAGCACCCGGTCCCCGGTCTCGGGGTGGAACCAGAAGATGAACTTGTCCACCCAGATGGCGAGGTTGTAGATGAAGCCCGTAGCCAGCAGCAGCGGGTAGACACGGTTCCTGCGCAGGAAATCGAATTCTACCAGCCGGTCCGATGGATAGTGGTAGACCACCGCGCCCAGCAGCAGGAAGAAAAGCAGGGCCTGGCCCAGGAAGAAAGCGAGCATCAGGCCCCGCAACCCGGTGGCGGCCAGGGCGTAGCTGCCCAGGATGATGACCAGGTAGGAGATAAGGAAGGAGAAAGTTATGTACTTATAATCCTTGATGCCGGTCAGCAGGGTGTTGAGTATCCAGACCGAGCCCATCAGGCCGAGCGTCAGTATGAAAAAAACGGAGAAGACCGGGCTCAGGCCTCGGAAGAGATAGAGGAACACCGGGTAGAGGAGCGCGGCGAAAGAGGCGATGATGAAAAGAATGACCCCCAGCGTGTTGGGCAGCACCCTCTTGAGGTCCCGTTCGAACATGCGGTCGGCTATGTACCTGGTGAAATAAAGCTGGAAATGGCCGGTGAAGATGAGGCTGAAAGCTATCAGGTAAGTTACGGCCACCTGGAACTGGGTTAGCTGTTCGGGGTCCTTGATGAAGGGCCTGGTGACGCGGCCTACCACCAGGATGCTGACTATGGAGATGATCCAGGGCCCGGCGGCTATGGCCATGGAATAGCCGTAGGCCCGCAACAGGGCGGAAAGGTTCTTTTCCTTCAGGATCTTGGAGAGTTCGAAGCCTATGCCCGCCATTTCTTGAAGGCCCTCCCGTAGATCCCCTCGTAAGCGGCGAGGAATTTTTCACGTGTGTAGAAGGATTCCGCCCTGCGCCGCGCAGCCGCGGAGCAGGCGCGCCAGCGTGCCGCGTCCATGAGCAGGCCGGTATAGGCTTTGCTCAGGGCTTGCGGGTCCGCTATGCCGGTGACTTCCCCGGCGGGTCCCAGCGCCCGGTCGGCCGCGTCGAGGCCGCCGTAGACCAGCTGCCTGGCGGCGCCCACCTCGGTCATGACCACGGGGACGCCCGCCGCGAAGGCCTCTATCACCGCGAGCGGCATGCCTTCGCTCACCGAGGTGAGGGTCATCAGGCCCAGCTGCGGCAGCACTTCCTCTACTTTCTTGAAACCGGTGAATTTCAGGTTTTCCTGCAGACCGAGCGATTCCGCGAGCAGGCGGCATTCCCGCAGGTATTCCGGATCTTCTTCCTCCGGCCCTATCACCCAGCCCTGGATGTCGGGGATCTCCGCCGACGCTATCTTTATCGCTTTGATAAAGGTTTTGACGTCCTTGATGGAGACCACCCGGCCTATCAGGCCTACCACCTTGGGCGGCGCCGCCCTGCCGTACGGCGGCGGGCTGAACCGGGAAATATCTATGCCGTTGGGGATCACCCGGGTCTTGGCCGGGCTCGCCCCGTACTGCACCTGGATATTGCGCGCCAGGTCGAACAGGGAGACCACCTCGTCGGCGGCGTCGTAGCAGACGCGCCCTATGGTGCGGAAAAACCGCATCCAGACCTGTCGCAGGTAGTTGGTTTCCCCTGCCGTCTTCTCCAGGAAGGTGCGGTTGTCCTGTATCCAGGAGGCCT
>CAYSYJ010000141.1:0-6262 GCA_964435105.1 uncultured Elusimicrobiaceae bacterium | reverse complement strand
AGGCCACGAGGATGCCGATAAAGGCCATGCGACCCCCGCGGCGGGGCTTGTCCTGGGGCTTGCCCGCCGGCTGGGCCTTCTGCTGGGCGGCCGGCATGCGCACGGTCTTGTCGGGGGATTCCGCCGGGGCTTTGGCCTCGGCGGCGGACAGCTGCGCCTCCGGACCCGCGGCCTTGGCCGGGGCAGCGGCGGGGGCGGCGCCGGCCTGGGGGTTGAAATTGGGGAACTGCGCGGAGGACGCGGCGGGGGCGGCCTGGCTGAACTGGAATCCGGACTGCACCTGCGCCTGCTGGGCCGGGGCGGGGGCGGGGGCCGGCGCGGCGGCGGGCTTGGGCTGCGGTATGCCGAAATCGAAGGTCGGGGGCTTCACCGGCTGGGCCTGTGCCGCCATGCTGCGGGAAGTCTGGGCGGCGGGAGGCACCACCGGGCCGCGGGCGGTCTCGGCCTTGGGCTCTATCTTGAACTGCTGCGAGGAGGCCTCCGGCTTGGGGGCGACCACGGTGAAATCGTAGACGAGGCCGCCGGCCTGCTGGGGCAGAGGCTCCAGGTTCTCGGGCTTGAAAGCTCCGGGCGGGGCGGCTTCGGGACCGGGCAGCGGCTTATCGTAATTGGAGCCGCTGTAGGCATAGGCCGGGGCCTGGGTCTGGCCGAGGCTCTTGAGGGTGCGGCTGGTGATGCCGGACTCTTCCTGGGGCTGGTCCTGGCCGATCTTCTTCTCCAGCTTGATCTCTCCGGAAGACGCCATGCTCCTGAGGCTGCGGGCCGGCGAATCCGTGGTTTTCCCCTCCTGGCCGGCCGCGGGGGCCGGAGCGGGCGTCTCCGGCAGGGTCTCGGCCGCGGGCCTGGGGGCGGGGATGATATCTTCCTTTAAAGCCAGCTCTTCTTTCTTTATCTCCTCCAGCTTGCGGAGGGTCTCGGCGTTCTCCTTGAGGTCGGCCAGGTGGCGCACCTGCTCGAGCTCCTTTACGCTTTCCTCGCCGCGCCCCAGCTCGTTCTTCAGGCGGGCCTCGAGCTCCACGATGCGCTCGCGGTTCTTCTTCTCCTCGAGGTCCTTCATGCGGATCTTCTCGAGCAGCAGGTTCTTTTCCCAGCGGGCGGCCTCCAGCTCCTCCTGGATGCGGGAGAGGCGGATATCGAACTTCTCGGCCAGGTCGTAATCGGTCTCGGGGGCGGCCTTGGCGGGGGCCTCCTGGCCCTCCTTGTAGGCGCCCAGGATATTGTCGATAGTGTCGAGCAGGTCGCCGTAGGAAACGCCGGCGCCGGGCTCCTTGTCCTCGAAATAGCGCGCGCTGGCGCTGAAGCCGGTATTGTACTCGTAGGCGCCGCCCATGACGCCGGCGGTAACGGTGCGGCCCACGCCCACGCTCATGACGCTGGCGATCTCCGCCATCTGGGAGGCGGGGCGCCAGTCGCCGGGGTTGTCGCCGGTGGCGGTCTCGGGGCAGACCAGGCTCTCCTCGGCAAAAGCGGGCAGGGCCAGCAGTTCAGCCGGCTCGTAGGGCCCGAGGATATTGCCTTCAGAGTAGAACCAGTATTTCATAGGCTTCGACACTACAATTCTACAACCTGCCTATTTAGAATGTAATGCCAAAATGTAACCAATTTGTTACAGGAGAAGCGGTGGGCAAGGCGCCGGTCCGGGGCTTGTCTGAGAACCAGTTGGGGAAGGGAGGCTCCAACCGCGGAACGCGGTTGGAGGGGAACCGCGCAACGGTTCCCTGCAGTCCTGGTTCGAGGATAAGCCCCGGACCGGGGCCCTTACAGCCTTGAGATGGCGTGGTCGAGGCGGCGCAGGGCCTCGTCGCGGCCCAGCAGCTCGGCTATCTCGATGGCGCCGGTAGGCGTCACGGCCATGCCGGACAGGGCTATACGCAGCGGCCACATGATGGCCCCGAGCTTCGCCCCCTTCGCCTCGGTATAGCCTTTCACGGCGGCCATGATAGCCGCGTACTCCCAGGCCGGGAGGGCGGCCAGCGCGGCCCGCAGGTCGGCGAGCACCGCTTTGCAGCTCTCCTTCGTGGTCTTGTTCTTGGCGTGCACGAAAAGTTCGGTCGAGTAATTCGCGTCGAATGCCGTCAGAAAGGCGGTCATGGCGGGCAGGTCGCCCAGCCGCTCCACCTTGCCCTGTATATAGCCCGAGAGCTTCTTCGCGTCGAAGCCCTTGGTCACCGCCTCCGGGTAGAACTTCAGGAACAGCTCATGCGCCCGCTCCGGCGGCAGCGCCTTCACGTGCTGGGCGTTGAGCCAGGTCAGCTTGGTCTCGTCGAACATCGCCGGCGCCTTGCCTATGCGGGCGATGTCGAACTTGGCCACCAGGTCCGCCTTGGTGAAGAACTCCTGCTCGGTGCCCGGGTTCCAGCCCAGCAGCGCGATGTAGTTGAGTATCGCCTCGGGCAGGTAGCCGCGGTTCAGGAAATCCCCCAGCGCCACGCTGCCCTCGCGCTTGGAGAGCTTCTTGCCGCTAGGGCCCAGGATATGCGGCAGGTGTATATGCTCCGGGTACTCCCAGCCGAAAGCCTTGTAAAGCAGCACGTACTTGGGCGTGGACGAGATGTACTCGCAGCCGCGCATCACGTGAGTGATGCCCATCAGGTGGTCGTCCACCACGTTGGCGAAGTTGTAGGTAGGGAAGCCGTCGCGCTTGAGCAGGATCTGGTCGTCGAGCAGCTTGTTCTCCACCGTGATGTCGCCGTAGATGAAATCCTTGAAGGAGGTGGAGCCCTCCTTTGAGATGCGCTGGCGGATCACGTAGGGCAGCCCCTTGGCGAGGTTCGCCTGCACCTCCGCCTCGGAGAGGCGGGAGCAGCGGCCATCGTAACCGAGTATGCCCCCCTCCTGCTCCTCCCCCGGCTCCTCCTGCTTCTCGGTCTTCTCGCAGAAGCAGCGGTAGGCGTGGCCTTCCTTCACCAGCCGCTCAGCGTATTCGCGGTAGAGGGGCTTGCGCTCGCTCTGCACGTAAGGGCCCACGGGGCCGCCCAAGTCCGGGCCCTCGTCGTGCTCCAGGCCGGTCACCTTCAGGCTCTCGTAGATCACCTTCACGGCGTCGCCCACCAGGCGGGCCTGGTCGGTGTCCTCGATGCGCAGAATGAACTTGCCGCCGCTCCTGCGGGCGTGCAGGTAGGCGTAGAGCGCCGTGCGCAGGTTGCCGATATGCATGTAGCCCGTCGGGCTGGGGGCGAAGCGTGTCCTGACTTCCATGTTGTATCCTCTTAGGTCCGCGGCTTAACTTAAATTCACTTCCCGCTCTCGGCCAGCAGCTCCCTGGCGTGCTTGAGGCCGAGGTCGGTGCTCTGCTTTTTGCCGCCGAGCATGCGGGCGATCTCGCGTTCGCGGGCGGCGGCGTCCAGTTCGCGCACGGCCGCCGCGGCCACGCCGGCCTTAACGTCCTTCTCCACGAAGTAATGCCTGTCGCCGAAGGCGGCCACCTGCGGCAAATGCGTGATGCAGAAAAGCTGCTTGTCGCGGGCGAGTTTCGCCAGCTTCTCCCCCACCAGGCGGCCGGTCACGGCGCCCACGCCGGCGTCCACCTCGTCGAAGACCTGGGCGCCGATGCGGTCGGCGCGGCTGAGCACGGTCTTCAAGGCGAGCATGATACGCGCCATCTCGCCGCCGGAGGCGGTGAAGCGCAGCGGCCGCAGCGGGTAGCCCGGGTTGGCGGTAAACAGGTATTCCACGGAGTCGCCGCCGGCCGAGGAGATGGCCTCCTCGTCGTAGGCGCAATCCACCGAGAAGCGCACTTCCTTGAAGCCGAGCCCTTCGGCATCTTTTACTATCTCGTCGGAAAGTTTTTTCGCGGCGGCTTCGCGCTTGCCGTGCAGGGCCAGGGCCAGCTTCTCCAGTTTGCCTCGCGCGGCGGCGAGCTTTTTCTCGATCTCGGAGCGGTCCAGGGACATGTCGTCCAGCGCGGCGGCCTTGCCCCGCAGCTCCTCCGCCTTGGCCAGCACGGCGGGGATGTCGGCCCCGTATTTTTTCTTCAGCTGTTTGAATTTCTCCAGGCGGCCCAGCACGCGGTCCACCTCGGCCGGGTCGCAGTGCACGCCCTTGCCGTAGGCGCGCAGCTCGCCCGAGAGGTCGCGCAGTTCTATGGCCGCGGCGTTCAGGCGCGCCAGCAGCGGTTCGGCGGTGGGGTCTATGGCGGCGAGGGCCTTCATACGCTCCAGCGCTTTCTCGGCGGAGCCGGCCGCGTCGTCCACGCCGGCATGGACTTCGCCCGAAAGGGTGTGGAGCTTCTCGGAATTCTTGAGGCGGGGCCAGAGGGTTTCCAGTTCCTCCTCCTCTCCGGGCTTCAGGTTCGCGGCCTCTATCTCGTTAAGCTGGAAGCGGTACAGGTCCAGGAGGCGGGCGCGCTCGTCCTCGGACAGGGAGACGGCGTTCAGGGCGTCCTCCAGAGTCTTGGCGGCGCCCCAGGCCCCGGCCACGGCCGCGGCTTCTTTCTCCAGGCGCCCGTAGCGGTCCAGCAGGTCGCGCTGGGTCTCGGGCTTCAGCAGGCTCTGGTGCTCGTTCTGGCCGTGGAAGTCCACCAGGCAGCCGCCCAGTTCGGAGAGCTGGGCCAGCGCGGCGGGCGCGCCGTTGATGGCGGCGCGGGTGCGGCCCCTGGGATCGGCCTGGCGGCGCACCTTGAAAGTTTTACCCTTTATGCCCCAGCGCTCGGCGGCGCCGGGCGGCAGGTTATCGGCCTCGAACTCGCCTTCCACCTCGGCCGCGGCGGCGCCGGGGCGCAGGATGTCGGAGCCGGAGCGCTCGCCCAGCAGGAAGCCCAGCGCCGAGATGATGATGGACTTGCCGGCGCCGGTCTCGCCGGTGAAAACGTTCAGCCCTGGCCCCGGCTCCAGGTCCAGCGCGTCTATGACCGCGAAATTCCGTATCGAAAGTTTCTTAAGCATACTCGTGATAAGCCGCTAGTGGCGGGACGGCAAGGCGTTCCCCGCACGCCCCAGTTGGGGAGGGGGACCCGTCCCGAAGGGACGGGGGAACCGCGCAACGGTTCCCCGGGTCTGGGGCGCAGGGGAATGCCTTGTCGGCACGCCGCATTGTCAGCGTTCCCCCCAGCTCAATTTCCTGCGCAGGATGTCGAAATAGGAGAAGCCGCGCGGCACCAGCAGTTCGAAACTGCGCGGGTAGCGCGACACCAGCACCGAGTCGCCCGGCTCCAGCGCGAAATTCTCCTGCCCGTCTACCGACAGCGCCAGCCGTCGCGGCGCATAGGCCCCGGCGCGCACCGTCAGCTCGAGTTCCTTGGCCGCCGACAGGGCGATGGGCCGGTGCGTCAGGGTATGCGGGCAGATCGGCGACAGCAGGAATACCTCCAGGTCCGGCATCACTATGGGCCCGGAGGCCGCGAGGCTATAGGCCGTCGAGCCGCTGGGCGTGGAGACTATCAGGCCGTCGCCGAAATAATCCGAGAGGAACTGCCCGCCGAAGGAGGCGCGCAGCTGGAAGGCGCGGGCCTCGGGATTGCGCAGCACGCAGTCGTTGAGCGCCGGCAGCGGCCCGAACACCTGGCGGCCGCCGCGCCTGACGCTCACGGACAGCAGCGAGCGCCTGGCCTTGGAGAACTTGCCGGCCAGGAAAAGCTCCGCCTCCTTCAGGAAATCCTTCTGCTCCATGCCGCTCAGGAAGCCCAGCCCCCCGGCGTTGATGCCCAGCACCGGCAGACCGCGGCTTATCACGTGGCGCGCGGCGTAAAGCACGGTGCCGTCGCCGCCCACGGCCACGGCCGCGTCGGCGCGGGGCAGTTCGCAGGCCGGGTCGTTAACGCAGACCTTGCAGACCTTCGCCCCCGCGGCCTTGAGCCGCCGCTCTATGGCCGCGGCGTAGCCGATGGCCTTGCGGCGCTTGGAATTATAGAAGAGTATGACGCTGCGGATGCGCTTCATTGGTCCTACTTCGCCCCCGGGGCCTTCTGCTCTATCTTGGCCCAGGTATCCTTGAGGGTCACGGTGCGGTTGAACACCGGCGCGCCGGGCGCCGAATCTTTAGGATCGGCGAAGAAGTAGCCCAGCCGCTCGAACTGCCAGCGCGTGCCGGGGGCGGCCTTGGCCAGCGAGGGTTCGAGCATCGCTTTCTCCAGCGTCTCGAGGGAATGCGGGTTCAGGTTCTTCTTGTAGTCCTCGCCCTCGGGCACGTCCTCGGGTTCGCGCACGGTGAAAAGCGCGTCGTAGAGGCGCACCCGGGCGGGCACGGCGTGGGCCGCGGACACCCAGTGGATGGTGCCCTTGACCTTGCGGCCGTCGGGGGTGTCGCCGCCGCGGGTCGCGGGGTC
>CAYSYJ010000140.1:0-6263 GCA_964435105.1 uncultured Elusimicrobiaceae bacterium | reverse complement strand
GAAGGCGCCGTCCTTGCCGGCCGTGGCCGTGCCTTCAATATCGCCGGTATGGCCGCCGGCCGTGGCCGCGGTCAGGGCGAACTCCAGCCGGCGGGCCGCGCCCTCGCCGCTCTCGCGCACGGTCAGCTTGCCGGAAGTGTAACCGTCGTCGCGGCGGTAGGTGCCGGAGAGGCCGGCCGGGGCCTTGCTGCCGCCCAGCATCTTGTTATAGTCAGGCTTCAGCCCCCCGCAGGAGATCTGGGTGTCGGCCTTCCAGCCGAAAGCCTTTTTCACCTCGCCGCGCACCGACACGCCGGTGATGCCGTCGTTCATCTCGATCACGGCCGCGCCGCGGGTTGGGTAGCCGCCGTTCTGCTGCTCGCCGCAGGAAAGCGTCAGGGTCCTGCCCTTGAGCTCGGCCTGGGCCGGGCTGCAGAAGGAGAAGATATCCCCGCCCCTGTAATCTTTAAGGAAACCCAGGGTAGCCTGGGCGCCGCGGCCGTCCTGCACGTACACCATCACGCCGTTCTGCCGCTGCTCGGCCGTCACCACGCAGCCTTCCGCATTGGTATAGACCTGGCTGTTGCCGCGCCACTCGTCAGCCCGCACTTCCAGGGCCGCGGGGGCCGCCTTAAGGGTTTCTACCGCCAGTTCCGCGCCGGCCGCCCCGTTAAGGGTTTCCAGCGCCTTCTCAGAGGCATAAGCCCCGCCGCACACCGCCGCCATCAGCACCGCCGCCATCATCAGGTTTTTCTTCATACTTTTGTGTTCCTCCTTTAATTTGCCGCGTCCAGCAGGTCCGCGGTCGCTACACCAATAGGATAGCAACCGCCGCCGCGCGGCGCATGAGGCGCAAGTGCCAATTTTAAGGACAGTATGCTTACGAAAAGGAACGGCGCTGAAAACCGGTTTTTAGCGCCGTTGCGCGGCGCTAGCCCGCCCCGATTTCCTATAATTCCCCCATGGCCCCGGACGCTCACGCGCGATTTATCACGCCGGAAGAACTGGACAGCTGGCTGCTTTACCAGGACGCGGAAGCGCTGGCCCTGGACAAGCCGGCCGGGGTGGTCTGCCACCCCTCCAAGGCCGGGCCCTGGTCCAGCCTGGCTGGCGCGGTGCGGGAGCGCTGGGGGCTGGAGGCCGCGCACCTGGTGTCGCGGCTGGACCGCGAGACCAGCGGCGTGACCCTTTTCGCCAAAACGCCGGCCGCGGCCAAACGCCTGCAGCGGGCCGCCGCCGCGGGCCTGGCGCCCAAAACCTACCTCGCCGTGCTTACCGGGGAACTGGAGGAGCCGAAAGAAGCCGACGCCCCGCTGGGCCCGGCGGCGGGCTCCCCCGTGGCGGCCCAGACGGCGGCGCGCCCCGACGGGAAACCGGCCCGCACCCGTTTCGAGCCGCTGGCGCGCGGCGGCGGCTTCACGCTGGCGCGGGTGACCACCTTCACCGGCCGCAAGCACCAGATCCGGGCCCACGCCCTGTGGCTGGGGCTGCCCCTCGTCGGCGACAAGATCTACGGTCCCGACCCGCGCTGTTTCCTGGAATTCCTGGAGACCGGCTGGACGCCGGCGCTGGAAAGGCGGCTGCTGCTGCCGCGCCACGCGCTGCACTGCGCCTCGCTGGACCTGCGCCCGGCCGGGGTGCCGGCGCGGCTGGCCTCCCCCCTGCCCTCAGACCTGCGCGCCTTCTGTGAAAGCCGCGGCCTGCAGGTGCCCGCCGGGCTGTAAAAAAACCGCCGGGGCCGCCCGGCGGTTTCCTGCCCCGCGCGGGGCGTCTAAAGTCCTTCCAGGTCCAGCTCGGTCCAGACTTTCACCCCGGCGGCTTTCAGCGCGGCGGCGGCCAGGCCGTCGCCCGGCACCAGCCGGCCCGAGAAAGTCCCGTCGTAAACCTGCCCGCTGCCGCAGGAGGGGCTGTTGGCCTTCAGCAGCGCCTTACGCGCCCCGAAGCGCCGCGCCAGCTCCAGGGTCCTTTCGGCGCCCAGCCGGAAAGCCGCCGTCCTGTCGCTCCCGTCGGCGGCCTTCACCGCCCCGCCCGCCATCTCGGAAGGGGTGCGCGGTACGGGCAGCCCGCCCAGCACCTCCGGGCATACCGGCACCAGGTCGTAGCGCGCCAGCAGGCCGGCCGCCCCGGGGCAGTACTTCTCGCCACCGTCGTAGCGGCACTTCACGCCCAGCAGGCAGGCGCTCACCAGCAGGGTCTCGCGTTCCATGGGGATATTCTAGCAAAGCCGGAAAAAAAGAAAGCCGCCGGCGGCGGGCCGGCGGCCTTCTTCTCCACGGCCGGGGTCAGCCGCCGCTCTTCAGCAGCGACGCGGTCTTGAGCTCCAGCTGGTCCAGAGAAACCGGCTTGCCGAGGAACTCCCTGAAATTACGTTCCTGGCTGAAAAGGTCGTGCATGCCCTGGTCGAAATACTTGCCGCTCATGACTATGACCGGCACCTCCTCGGTGCCGTCCAGGGACTGCAGCTCCCGCAGCACTTCCACGCCGTTGAGACCCGGCATCATGATATCCAGGAAGATTATATCCGGCTTGAAGACGGGCGCCTTGGCCAGCCCCTCCTTGCCGTCCGGGGCCACCAGCACGGTATAGCCGCGCTTGGTGAAATGCGCGGAGACCAGCGCCGAAAAATCGGCGTCGTCGTCTATCATCAGTATCGAAGGCATCGTTCTCCCCCCCGACGGCGGCCCCGCGGCCGCCGCTATAGTCCGAGCGGCCCCTACTTGGCCAGCTCTACCGCGTAGGCCGCGGCCAGCCTGGCGAAATTCAGCGCCTGGCGGGCGTTGCCGCCGCACTTGTCCAGCGTGTCCGTGGCCTTGTGTATATAAGGATTATGCTGCTCGAAAGTGGATTCGAAGGCGTAGGAAGCCGGGTAGCCCTTCTTGGTCCAGGAGGCGTGGTCGGAACAGGCGTAGCCGCATTTCAGCGTGCCCCAGCCCAGGCCCAGGTAGGTCTCCACCAGCCTGCCGAGGAAGGCGTTCTGGTCGGCGCTGGTATTGTCCGAGACGAAATAGATGTCCTTCTCGGAACCTTTGTAATTCACCATGTCGAGGTTAAGCATCCCTTCCACCTTGACGCCGGCCTGCTGGAAGGCCGCGGCGATGTCCCCGGAGCCGCGCAGGCCGGCCTCTTCGGCCGCGAAGCCGATGAACTTTATGGTTTTGGCTGGCCTGTAGCCGGAGGCGAGCAGGGCCCTGGCGGCTTCCTGGGTGACGGCCGCGCCGCTGGCGTTATCGTCGGCGCCGGGGGCGGGGTTGTCGCCGTAGCCGGCCACGGAATCTATATGCCCGCCTATGATCACGACCTTCTCCGGCTCGGAGGCGCCGCGCACGGTGAGGATCACCGACTCCTGCGGGAAGGCCGCGTGCTTGAAGGGCTCCACCGTCACGCCGGGATAGCCGGCCGCGAAGGCGGCCCATTCGCGCTGCAGCCACTTGGAGGCGTCGATCCCGGTGGCGTAGCGGGAACCGCGGTTCTTGAAGGCCGCGAGGCCTTTGATAACGGAAACGATCTTTTCCTCGCTGACCAGCGGCAGCAGGTCTTTCACCTTTTGGGCCTGGTCCAGCGTATAGGCGCGGGCCGGGAGGGCCGGCGGCGCCTTGAGGTCCTCGAGGGCGGATTCCAGGGTGTCGTGGGCGAAGAAACCAGGGCCCCTGGCGAAGGTGCGCTGCATGCCGTCAGCCAGGCGCTCCAGCTCGCCGGACTCGAACTCGTAGACCGCGAGCCTCTTGTTCTGGGCCACCGGGGCGCGCTTGAACAGGGCGCCGTCCAGGGCGGAGACGTCCGACCGTTCCATGCTGACCCAGACCGCCCCTGCCCTTTCCGGGTCTCCGGGCAGTACAGGCAGCAGGCCGCCGGCGGAGGCGGCCTCCTCGATGACGGCGCGGGGGCTGAAGGCGGAGCCGGCGCGGCCGTCGAAATCGGGGGTAAAACCGCCCAAGGCCGCGGCGCGGCCGGCGGATAAAAGTATCGCGAGGAGGGAAATCGGCAGGGGCTTCATAGTTTCTCCAAAACGCGCCCGGCCATTTTTCGCGTTGCAAACGGGCGCCTCTATCGGTATAATACCTAAAATATTGACATTTGTCATACCGCGGCGGTCTCAGCACCCCGGCCCCGCGTTAATAAGGAAGGACCATGAAAAGAACCGTACTGTTGTCCGCCGTCTCCGCCCTGCTGCTGGGCCCGGCCGCCATCCCGGCCGCCGCTTCCGACTGCGAGGGCTTTCTGCCCCCCAACGACCTGCAGATCCCGGCCGATTCCCCGATGGCCCGCGGCATCTCCGAGGCCCAGTTCAACGAGGTGCTCAACACCGTGGAGAAGATCTACAAGCCCATAGTCGCCGCCCGCGGCGCCGCGCTGCAGATCAACCGCAAGTGGACCGACGCCACCGTGAACGCCTCGGCCTACCAGAGCGGCAAGAACTTCTACCTCAACATGTACGGCGGCCTGGCCCGCCACGAGACCATCACGCAGGACGGCTTCGCGCTGGTGGCCTGCCACGAGCTGGGGCACCACCTCGGCGGCGCGCCCAAGACCGGCGGCTGGAACGCCTGGGCCTCCAACGAGGGCCAGAGCGACTACTTCGCCAACCTCAAGTGCCTGCGCCTGGTCTTCTCCGACAAGGCCAGCAAGAACTTCACCGCCCTCTCCGAGGGCGACGAGGTCGCGCTGCAGGGCTGCGAGGCCATGTACTCCTCCGACGCGGACCGCGCCGTCTGCTACCGGGCCGCCATGGCCGGCAAGTCGGTGGCCTACCTGTTCCAGGCGCTGCGCAACGAGACCGTGACCCCCCGCTTCGACACGCCTTCCCCGGTGGTGGTCAACGCCATGATGAGCGCCCACCCGCCCACGCAGTGCCGCATGGACACCTACCTGGCCGGTTCGCTCTGCACCCAGCCGGTCGGCGCCGTCCTCAGCGAGACCGACCCGACCGTCGGCACCTGCACCCGCAAGGCCGGCTTCCAGGCCGGCTTCCGCCCGCTGTGCTGGTACAAGCCCGCCACTCCGGGCGAACTGCTGCCGCCCGGCGCGAAGGAATTCGAAGTGACGGACGAACTCTCCCCGTCCTTCGGCGCCCTCAAGCTGCCGGCTTGGCCCGGCATGCGCCTGCCGCTGCCGTAAAGAGCCAAGGCAAAAAGAAAGGACCGCCGGGCCAAAACCCGGCGGTCCTTTTTTGTCGGGCCTTAACTTTACTTGCCCGCGTTGATGCTGGCGTTCACGGCGTTGATGAGGCAGTCGGTATAGGCCATCAGGGCCTGCAGGCTGGCGCCGGGGCCGGGGTCCACGCAGTTGTTCATGAACTCCAGGCCGGGGGCGGAAACGCCTTTCATCTCCTTGAGGAAGTCGTCCCAACCGCTGTCCCGGGCGAAAAGCAGCTGGTCGTATTTCTCGTTATAACCCTTCTCCGGCAGGTAGATGGCGAGGCCGCGGGAGGCCGTGTCGCGGCCGTAGCCCTCGTTATAGGCGATATTGTTCATCACCAGCTTATTCGTCAGGACGTCCTGCATGACGCGGCCCTTCTCCGCCACCAGCGGGTCGGCCTCGCCGGCCAGGCGGGCGAAGTCGAACAGGTCCTTGTTATCCTTGTCGGCGTAGGCGGCGGCGGAATAAGCCTTGGCCTTTATCTGCGGCTTCTTGTCCGAGGCCCGCAGCGCGTCGGTCCAGGCGCCGAAGGCGGCCATGAAGCCGGGCAGGGCGCTCATGCGCACGGAAGAGAGGGTGACCTTCTTGCCCTGCGAGGCGTAGAAGCCGTCGTAGGCGCGCACCATGCCCATGGCCAGCTCCTCGCCGTTGCCGGTGCCGGCGGCGAAGGAGCGCAGCATGGTGTCGTAGGGGAAGCCCAGGCCGGGCACGGTCTCCTCGGAACCCACCACGTAATCCGCGTGATCCTTGACCTCGTAGAGCAGCTCGGCCATCTGCATCAGGCAGGCGTCATAGGCCAGGATGTCCACCTTGCCTATCTCGCGCATCGCCGCGCCCAGTTCGGGGGTGGAGATATGGTTCTTGGTCTCGAAATCGTAGGAGATGCCCTTGCTCACCGGGGCCTTGGTGGTGGTCCACCCGGAGCCGTGGTTCCAGACTATCAGCGCGTAGTGCCGGGCCGGGTAGTTCTTCATGCCCCACTTGGCGAACTCCGCCAGGTGGCGCCAGTCGCCCATATCCACCTTGTCGAACTTCTGCACGGCCTTGGACTTCACCTTTTCCTCGTTGGAGTCCGCGGTGATATAGTAGCGGCGCGAGCCGGTCCAGTTCCCGTCGAAAGAGACGTCGTTCTGCTGGCCGTTCATGCG
>CAYSYJ010000139.1:0-6313 GCA_964435105.1 uncultured Elusimicrobiaceae bacterium | reverse complement strand
TTTTCGAGCTCCGACCAGACATAAAGTCCCGCCACCAGAGCTGTGGGGTCAGCCGCGGGGGACGCGTCCAAGAAGTCCGAAAGCCCGGGCAGAATCCAGTACCGAGGCGAACTAAAAAGATGAAGACCACGACTTTAGAGAAGAAGAAGATCCATGTCTCCGAGAACCAGCTCAAGGTCATAAAGGACAAGTACCTGCGCGACGACCACAGCGTGGAGCAGCTGTTCGAGCGGGTGGCGCACAATATAGCGCTGTCCGAACTTATCTTCCACCCCGAGGCCGGCAACTGGGGCCTTTTCGAGGGCGTGCGCTGCCGCATCGCCGAGGCCGGCGCCGACGGCAAGCTGTCCCGCGCCATCTTCTTCCACGACAATATCCACGAGGCGGCCGAGCGCGAGGCCAACTTCATGCGCTTCATGGCCAACCTGGAGAACGCCTACAAGTCCATCCCCGAGGCCCGCGAGACCGCGGACCGCAGGGCGGCCGAGTTCTACAACCTGATGGCCGAGTTCGACTTCCTGCCCAATTCCCCCACCCTGATGAACGCCGGGAGGGACCTGCAGCAGCTCTCGGCCTGCTACGTGCTGCCCGTGCCGGATTCCATGGAGGGCATCGCCAAGGCGCTCACCGCCCAGAGCCTCATCCAGAAATCCGGCGGCGGCACCGGCTTCTCCTTCTGCCGCGTGCGCCCCAAGGGCGACGTGGTCAAGAAGAGCAACGGCGTGGCCAGCGGCGCGGTCTCCTTCATGAAGCTGTTCGACAAGCTGACCGACGTGGTCAAGCAGGGCGGCACCCGCCGCGGCGCCAACATGGGCATCCTGCCCTACTGGCACCCCGAGATCAAGGAATTCATCACCATCAAGTCGCAACAGGGCGTGCTGGAGAACTTCAACATCTCCATCGCCCTCGACGAGAAGTTCATGAAGGCCGTCGCCACCGCCTCGACCTTCGACCTGGTGAACCCGCGCACCCAGGAAGCGACCGGCACGCTGAAGGCCAAGGAGATCTTCGACATGCTGGTGGAATCCGCCTGGGCCAGCGGCGATCCCGGCATAGTCTTCATCGACCGCATCAACGAGACCAACTCCAACCCCACGCCCGCCCTGGGGCAGATAGAGAGCACCAACCCCTGCGGCGAGCAGCCGCTGCTGCCGTGGGAGTCCTGCAACCTGGGCTCCGTCAACCTGGCCAACTACGTCACCGGGGAGATGGCCAAGGGGAAGATGGACTGGCAGCGCCTGGGCGAGACCGTGAACAAGGCCGTCCGCTTCCTCGACAATGTCATCGAGATCAACAATTACCCCCTCCCCGAGATAGAGCGCATCGCGAAGTCCAACCGCAAGATCGGCCTGGGCGTGATGGGCTGGGCCGAGGCCGCCGTGAAACTGGGCGTGGCCTATGACAGCCCCGAGGGCCTGGCCAAGGCCGAAGAGGTGATGAAGTTCATCGACGAGAAGGCCCTGGAGGCCTCCGAGGAACTCGCGAGGGAGCGCGGCGCTTTCCAGAACTGGAAGGGCTCCATCTACGACGCCGAGAGCCGCCATTTCCGCGGCGTGTCGGCGCGGCCGCGCAACGCCTCGCGCACCACCATCGCCCCCACCGGCACCATCGCCATCGCGGCCGGCCTGCAGGGCTCCGGCATCGAGCCTTTCTTCGCCGTCGCCTACACGCGCTATAACGCCAAGGCGCTGGACGCCATCAAGAACAACAAGGAACCCGAGGCCAAGGACACCTTCTACGAGGTGAACACCCTCTTCAAGCGCATCGCCCAGCATCACGGCTACTTCGGGCTGGACGAGAAGGTCCTGTGGAAGAAGATCGAGGCCAACCACAAGGCCGTGCGCGGCATCCCCGAGATCCCGCGCCATATCCAGGACCTGTTCCCGACGGCGCACGACGTCTCCATCGAGAACCATATCCGCATCCAGGCGGCTTTCCAGAAGCACACCGACAACGCCGTCTCCAAGACCATCAACATGCCCAACTCGGCGGGCGTCGAGGACGTGCGCAACTGCTACCTGCTCGCCCACAAGCTGGGCTGCAAGGGCCTGACCGTCTACCGCGACGGCTGCAAGGCGCAGCAGGTGCTCAATATCGGCTCCGGCCCCCAGCCGCAGGCCAAGACCAAGAAGAAGAAGGCCGCGTACCAGAGCTTCGGCGTGTCTTCGGAGTATTTCCAGCTCAAGACCGGCTACGGCCCGCTGCACGTGCACGTGAACTACAATGAGCACGGCCCCTACCAGGTCTTCACCAATATGCCGCCGCTCGGCACCGAGATCAGCGGGCTCACCTCGCTCATCGGCATCCTGCTCTCCAAGTACTTCGAGGAAGGCGGCGACCCGGTGAAGGTCATCAAGCACCTGAACTCGGTGAAGGGCGACCGGCCCGTGGGCCTGGGCGAGAACCGCATCAACTCCATAGCCCACGGCATAGCGGTGGCCCTGCGCGGCCACCTCAAGCGCACCGGCATCATAGCCGGCGACGCCGACCTGAACGGCGGCGAGAAACTGGAGTTGTGGGAGGCCTCGCGCACGCAGTACTGCCCCAAGTGCTATTCCTCCAATGTCAGCTACGAGTCCGGCTGCTCCGGGCCCACCTGCCACGACTGCGGCTACTCCGAGTGTTCCTGACGGGCCCAGGCGCCCCGAAAGAAAGGCCCCGGGCGTCCCCGGGGCCTTCCTATTTCCCCCCGCGCCCCGGGCTTTGCTATCATATAGTAAATCTCATGAAAAAAGGCGTATTCATAGTGCTGGAAGGCCCGGACCGCTCCGGCAAATCCACCCAGGCTGGCCTCCTCAAGGCCTGGCTCGAAAAGGAATTCGGCCGGAAGGTCCTCCTTACGAGGGAGCCGGGCGGCACCAGCGTGGCCGAAAAGGTGAGGGCCATCCTGCTGCACCCGGACAGCGAGATCGCGCCCCTTACCGAGCTTTTCCTGTACGAAACCTCCCGCGCCCAGCACACCGTGGAGAGGATCCTGCCCGCGCTGAAGGCCGGCCAGGTCATCATCTGCGACCGCTACACGCTTTCCACCGTCGCCTACCAGGGCTACGGCCGCGGCCTGGACCTCAAGACCGTGGAAGCGCTGAACCGCATAGCCACGCTCGGCCTCAAGCCCGACCTGACGGTGGTTTTCGACATCCCGGACAGGGCCTTCGCCCAGCGGGAAAAGACCCGCCCCGGCCGCGACCGCATGGAGCGGGCCCCCGACGCCTTCCGACGGCGCGTCAACAGGGCCTATAAACTGCTGGCCCGCCGCCCCGGCGTCACGCGCGTCGACGCGGGCCGCTCCATAGAGGCCATACAGTCGGACCTGAGGGCCAAGGTCGCCCCTCTGCTCAGGAAATAGCATGTCATTCTCCAGCATCCTCGGCCAGGACAGGACGGTGCGGCGCCTCAGGGCGCTCATCGAGAGCGGCCGCGTGCCGCCGGCCCTGCTCTTCCACGGCCCGGCCGGCGTGGGCAAGTTCCTGGCCGCCTTCGAATTCGCCAAGGCCGTGAACTGTTCCCACACCGAGCACCGGGAAAAAGCCCCCGCGCCGCCGGCTCCCGACCCCGACGATCTTTTCGCGGCCGCCGCGCCGGCCCCGGCGCCGGAGCCGGAGGCCGCGCCGGCCAGGACCCACGCCGACCGCTCCGACTCCTGCGGCTTCTGCCTCTCCTGCCGGCAGGCCGCCAGCGGCGCCCACCCGGACATACGCGTGGTGGATACCGTCTTCCAGGCCGCCTTCCTCGACGAGGACGAGAGCGCCAACCTCAAGATCGACACCCTGCGCGAGGTCACCCGCTGGGCCCAGCAGAAGCCCATGCTCGCCCCCTGGAAGGTCTTCATCGTGCGCGACGCCGAGGCCATGGTGACCAACGCGCAGAACGCCATCCTGAAGACGCTGGAGGAACCGCCCCCCGGCACGCTGGTGATACTCACCACTTCCAAGAAGAGCGCGCTGCTGTCCACCATAATTTCGCGCTGCTGCCTTATCGATTTCGCGCCGCTGCCGCAGGAGGCGCTGCGCTCCATCCTGGCTGCCCAGGGCGCGGAGCAAGGCGAAGCGGCCCGGCTGGCCGCCCTGGGAGGCGGGTCGCTGGAAAAGGCCGCGGAGGCCGCGGCCTTCCTCAAGCGCGTCAGCGCGCTGCGCCCCGGCGACCCCGCGCGGGCGCTCAAGTTCTCGGCGGGCCTGCCCCGCGACAGCCACAAGGCCCGCGAAGAGGTCAAGACCCTGCTGGACCTGCTGCTCGCCAAGACCAGGGCCGCCTGGGCCCGGGCCGAAGGCCCCGCCAAGGAGCGACTCACCGCGCTGCTGCGCCGCACGCTGGACCTGCGCCGCATGGCCGACCGCAACGTTTCCTACCTGCTGCTGCTGGAGACCGCCCTGCTCGAGAGCGAGCGGGCCGGCATCAAGCTGGAAGACCTGATAAGGACGTCATGAACACCAAAAAATATTACATCACCACGCCCCTCTACTATGTCAACGACAAGCCGCATATCGGCCACGCCTACACCACGCTGGCCGCAGACGTGCTGGCCCGCCACCTGCGCGCCAAGGACGTGCCGGTGCATTTCCAGACCGGCACCGACGAGCACGGCTCCAATATCGAGAAGATCGCGAAGGAGCGCGGCGTCGCCCCCAAGGCCTGGTGCGACGGCATCTCCGCGGATTTCCGCCAGCTCTGGAAGACGCTGAACGTCAAGTACGACTATTTCATCCGCACCACCGACGCCTCCCACGAGGCCGGCGTGCAGGCCGTGTTCGAGAAGCTCATAAAGAGCGGCGACATCTACAAGGGCTCCTACGACGGGCTCTACTGCTCGGCCTGCGAGGCCTTCTACGACGAGAGCGAGTTGAAAGGCAAGGACTGCCCGGTGCACGGCAGGCCGGTGGAGCATGTCAGCGAGGAGACCTATTTCTTCAAGCTCTCCAAGTACGAGGGCGCGCTGATGGAGCACTACGCCAGGCACCCGGACTTCCTCTCCCCCCGCTACCGGGCGCAGGAGCTCATCAACTTCGTCAAGTCCGGCCTCAAGGACATCTCCGTCTCGCGCACCAAGGTGGCCTGGGGCGTGCCGGTAAAGTCCGACCCGAAACACACCGTCTATGTCTGGTTCGACGCGCTGCTCAACTACGCCACCGGCCCGGGCTATAACCCCGACGGCAATTCCCCCGACTTCAGCCACCTGTGGCCGGCCGACGTGCACCTGGTGGGCAAGGAGATCTTCCGTTTCCACGGCGTGATCTGGCCCGCCATGCTGATGGCCCTCGGCGTGGAGCTGCCGCGCAAGGTATACGCCCACGGCTGGTGGACCATCAACGGCGACAAGATGTCCAAATCCCGCGGCAACTTCATCAAGGCCGAGGACGTGGTGCAGGAGTACGGCGTGGACGCGCTGCGCTACTTCATCTTCCGGGAAGTCTCCTTCGGGCAGGACGGGGATTTCTCCATGGAGGCTTTCAAGCGCCGCTACAACGCGGACCTCGCCAACGACCTGGGCAACCTGTTCTCCCGCCTGATGAACATGGCAGCCAAGTACCTGGACCACCGCATGCCGGAGAAGCCGGAGGGGTCCGAGGTGTTCGCCGAGTTCAAGACCTGGACGCCGGAGATACACCGCTCCATCGAAGCCCTGCAGTTCAGCGAGGCCCTGGAAAAGATCTGGAAGGCGGTGAGCCGCCTCAACCACCTGGTCAACGAGCGGAAGCCCTGGGAGCTGGCCAAGAAGGACCCCGAGGCCCTCAAGCCGTTCCTTAATGAAATGGTCTGGTGCCTGCGCCTCATCGCCGGCTGGATAGACCCCTTCATGCCCGACACGGCGAGCAAGATGCACTTGCAGCTGGGCGTGGGGCGCACCGCCGACGGCACCGAGCCGCAGAAGGTGCCGCCGCTCTTCCCCCGCAAGCAGACGGAAAAGACCGGGGACGCCAAGACGAACTAGCTCCCCGGGCGCGTCCCGAAAAGAACCGCCGGGCTTTCCCGGCGGTTTTTTTCGGCGAAGGCGCGGCCCCTCTCAGGCTTCCGCCTGCCCGGGGGAGGAGTCGAGGACGGCGCGCACCTTCAGGAGCAGCACGTCCACGCTGAAAGGCTTGTAAAGGAAGGCCAGGCCGGATTCGAGCACGCCGTGGTTCACTATGGCGTCGTCCGTGTAACCGGACATGTAGAGGGTGCGCCTCGCCAGCCCCCCGTCCGCTATCACGCGGGCCAGTTCGCGGCCGCTCATCCCCGGCATCACCACGTCCGTCAGCAGCAGGTCTACCGGCTTGCCGTGAAGTTTAATGATCTTCAGGGCCTCGGCCCCGTTGGACGCGGTAAGGACGTTGTAGCC
>CAYSYJ010000138.1:0-6529 GCA_964435105.1 uncultured Elusimicrobiaceae bacterium | reverse complement strand
CGATGAAGAACTGGATGTACTGCCAGTTCTCGGTGAAGCCGATGGGCGGGATGCCGACGATGGTCATCGCGCTGATCTCGGTGGCCACGAAGGAGAGCGTCCCCACCCAGACCGGCGTCCGGTGGTTGCCCAGGAAGTAGTCGCGCGTGTCGCTCTCCTCGCGGCCCTTGAACCACGAGATCGCGAACAGCGCCAGCACCGCCGCGGCCAGTATGCCGTAGTCCAGCGCCGCCAGGCCCGTGAATTTCTCAAAAACAGCCGTTTCGTTCATATCAGTTCCCTATGCAGGCCGGCATGCTGCCGCCGGCCTTGGCCTTGCGGGTCAGCACCCGCGCCGCGGCGCGCTGGAACTCCTCCAGCGCGCAGAAGGCGCAGAGCGCCGCCGCCGGCCGGTTCTCCAGCCCCCCCAGCACGAAGGGGCTGCCGAAGGCCACCGCGGCCGACGGGCCGGCGCCCTTTATAGCGGCCTCCAGCGCCGCCTTCTCCTGCGCCGAAAGATTGATGCTGCCGCTGCCGGCCCTGGGACGCGAGAAAAGCCCGGCCGCCAGGCGCATGCCGCAGCCGGGCTGGTAGGGTTCCACGCGGCAGCCCTGGCGGGCCAGCTCGGCCACGAAGGCTTCCCCCTTCCAGGCCCCCGGGGAGGTCAGCGGCTCGAAGTAACCCACGATCTCCCCTTCCTTGAAGGCGAAAGCGTCCGAGCCTCTGGCCCAGGCCAGGCAGGCCGGCGCCGCCTCGGCGTTGAAAGCCCTGTGCTCGGCGCAGAGCAGCACCTCGTCCCGGCGCGGCTCGGAGCGGAAAGGCGAAAGCTTGCGGGCCAGGGCTTCCTGGCGCCCCAGGGCCAGGGCCACGGCGGCGCCGGTGATGACGCCGTCGTTGGAGGCGCGCACCAGCTCATCGTGCAGCGCGAAAGGGTCCTCCGGGCAGAGCAGGGCGTCGGCGCCGGCCAGGAAGGCCTTGACCCCGGCCCCGGGATCTGCCGACACAGCCTTCATGTCGAGCGCGTCGGTGACCACCAGCCCCTTATAGCCCATGCGCTCGCGCAGCAGGCCGGTCAGCGCGGCCTTGGAGAGCGAAGCGGGCGCGGCCTGGTCCAGCGCCTCGGCGACCAGGTGCCCGGCCATGACCGCGTCCGCGCGGCCGAGTTCGGCGAAAGGCCGCAGGTCGGCGGCCCGCAGCTGGTCGAGATTGGCCGGCAGGCGCGGCAATTCCAGGTGCGAATCGCCGCCGGTGCCGCCGTGGCCCGGGAAATGTTTGAGGCAGCTAAGGGCGCCCTGCGAGGACAGCCCGGAGATATAGGCCGCGGCCAGCCGCGCGGTCAGCCCGGCGTCGGAGGAATAGGCGCGCACGTTCACTATCGGGTTGTCCGGCCGGCCGCCCAGGTCCACCACCGGGGCCAGCACCCAGTCCACGCCCAGGGCCGAGGCCTCCAGCGCCGTGATCTCGCCCTTACGGCGGGCCAGGGCCTCCGAGCCGGACGCGCCGATGGCCATGTTGGCCGGCAGCTCCGTGGCCCCTTTCACCCATTGCCCGGCGCCGTTCTCGTAGTCGGAGGCGATGAGCAGCGGCGTCCTGGACAGGGCCTTCAGGGAGCGGGAGAGTTCCCGCACCTCCTGCGCGGAGCCGCCGTAAAAGCAGAAGCCGCCCACCCCGAGGCCGGCCAGGCCGGCGGCGGTACCGGGGTCGTCCTTGCCGAAACGGAAGGAGGGGAAGATCAGCCGGGCGAGGCTGGCGGAGTTCAACGCCGCACCCCGCCTTTCTTCTCGGCCCGTTTGATCTTTTTCCACTGGCGCAGCACCTGGGCAGGCGTAGCCAGCTTCCCCCCGCCGCCGAAAACGTGCGGGTGGCGGCGGACCATCTTGGCGTTGATCGTGCGGATAACGTCGGCCAGTTTGAAACGGCCGTCCCGCTCGGCGAGCGCGCTGTGGAAGACCACCTGCAGCAGCACGTCGCCCAGCTCCTCGCGGAGGTTGTCCCAGTCCTTGCGGCGCACGGCGCGGGCCACCTCGCCCGCCTCCTCGCGCAGGTACTTCAGCAGTTTGGCGTGGGTCTGCTTGCGGTCCCAGGGGCAGCCCCCGGGGGCCAGCAGGCGCCGCATGATCCTGGCCAGAGCGTTCAGGCTGCCGCTGCGGGCGAGGGCGGCCCCATCGGAATTCTTCTTCACCATAGTCTCCCTTTTATTAAGACTTTGAAAAGTATATAATTTTATATCGTTTTTCCAAACAATTGCGGCCGCCCCGGCCGCGGAGGGATTATGTCGGACGCCGCGCTCAAACAGGAAAAGGGCCTCTACAAGGTCCTCGATAACGGTTTCGTAAAACTCATAGAGTTCATGGGCGGCGACCAGCGCGCCGTGGAATCGGCCAGGGTCTCCTTCGGCGCCGTGTCGAAGGGCGCCGCGCTGGACCGCAAGCTGCTGGAGTACCTCCTGGAGCACGGCCACCTCAGCCCCTTCGAGCACTCCGTCTTCCAGTTCCATATCAAGTGCCCCATCTTCGTGGCGCGGCAGTGGATGCGCCACCGCATCGCCTCCTACAACGAGATCTCGGCCCGCTACACCGAGGTGAAGGAGGAGTTCTATTTCCCCGAGGCCTTCCGCGCCCAGGACAAGATAAACAGGCAGGGCTCGGTGCGCTCCGGCGCCCTGGACCAGGAGAAGATGCTGGCCCTTTACGACAAGGCCATCAAGGCCTCCTTCAAGGCCTACTCCGACCTGCTCGAGGCCGGCGCCGCGCGCGAGATGGCGCGCATGGTGCTGCCCGTGGCGCAGTACACGCAGTTCCACTGGACCATCAACGCCCGCAGCCTGCTGAACTTCCTGAAGCTGCGGCTCGACGACCACGCCCAGTACGAGATCCGCCAGTACGCCCTGGCCATCCGCGGTATTTTCGCGGAAAAAATGCCCTGGACCTGGGAGTCCTTCAGCAAACTGAATGAAAAAAAGACTGTTTAGCGCCGCCCTCCTTTTGGTGGCCGTCCCCCTGGCGGCCCAGACCGCCCGGCCCGCGAAAAAGGCGGCGCCGCGGAAGCCCGCAGCCAAGGCCGCGCCCGAGGCCGCCAAGCCCGCCGCGCCCGCCCTCCCCGAAGAACTGGCCGGCAGCCTGGCGGCGCTCCCGAAGGAGCAGAACTGGCTGGACATCGACGGCCTCTTCCAGAAGGACCTCAAGGTCGGCGATATCGAGGTCAAGACGCCGATCTCCGGGGTGACCACGGCCCAGGACACCTACGACATCTTCGCCCCCTTCGACGGCCGCGTGGAGGACATGCAGTCCGACCTCTTCCAGCGCGTCACCCCCCAGACCGAGATCTGCCGCATGGTCTCCACCGAGATGGCCGCGCTGCTGGACGCCTCCTCCGAGGAGGAGCGCCGCCAGACCGAGCGCCGCTGGAAGGACGTCTACCAGCACCATCCCATCAAGCCGGAAGCGGCGGGCATACTCACCAATATTTACGTGCAGCCGCACACCCGGGTGCTGCGCGGCGACCGGCTCTTCACCGTGGCCCGCAAGGTGGTGCTGATCGGCAAGAACACCCAGCCGCTCTACTCCAAGCTCGCCAAGGGGATGCCGGCCGTCATAGAGAACCGCCGCGACAGGGACGAGAAATACCCCGCCGTGCTCTCCGATTTCGTGGTCTACAAGAGCTCCCCCCTCTTCAACCGCCTCTGGCTGGAGGTGCCCGACACCAAAGAAGGCATCCGCATAGGCGAGCCCTACGAAGGCGAACTGACCGTGGGCCGCAGCAGCAAGGCCATGCTGCTGCCCCGCGAGGAGCTGCTGGAGCACGGCGGCAGGCGCTTCATGCTGGTCGAGATCAAGACCGGCCTGGAGACCGGGGAAGAGCTGGAGATCCTGGACCGCACGCCGGTCTACCTGGCGCCGGCCCGGAGGAAGGAAGATGGAAAAAAACAAAAAGAGCGCTGACGTCTACTCCAGCTTCATGTTCGTGAAGCTGCAGCCCGAGTTCCGCCGCCTCGTCTCCAACGAGAAGATCGCCGCCAAGCAGGAGTTCGAGAACATGGTGGGCTCGGCCCAGGAGAAGCTCTTCCTGCGAACCTACATGGTCTCGGGCCTGCGCTCGGACTCGGACATACTCTTCTGGCGCATGTCCGACGACCTCGCCTACCTGCAGGAGGTCTGCGCGCGCACCTTCTCCGCCGGGGCCGGCCGCTACCTGACGCCCTCCTACACCTACCTGGGCCTGCACCAGGCCGCCGAAGGCGACCGGGCGGGCCGGGACCTGGATTTCGGCTTCCTGCCCAAGGACACCTTCGGGCGCCACCGCTACCTGCTGCTGCACCCGGTGGTCAAGAGCCACACCTGGTACGAACTTTCCGACGCCGAAAGGGACAAGCTCATAGCCGAGCGGGCCGCGGTGGCCGGCAAGTACAGGGACATCCAGGAGAATTTCTTCCTGTCCTACGGCCTGGACGAGCCGGACATGCTGGTGGCGCGCGAGGCCAAGTCCCTCGAGGACCTGGTCGCGGCCACCCACGAGTTCCGGCAGCAGCGGATCAAGAGCTACACCTGCGAGGACAAGCCCGTGTTCCTGTGCCTCGGCCGGGACCTGCGCGAGATAATGGACGCTATAAGCTGAGTCAGCCTGAAAGCGAAAGGGGTTAAAAATGAAAACGATAGGCATCATCATGGCCGGCGGCAAGGGCGAGCGCCTGTACCCGCTGACCAAGGAACGCTCCAAGCCGGCCGTGCCTTTCGGCGGCAAGTACCGCATCATCGACTTCGTGCTCTCCAACTTCATCAACTCCGGCATCTACTCCAACTACGTGCTGGTGCAGTACATGTCGCAGTCGCTCATCGAGTACCTGCGCTCGACGTGGAACCTCGGCGGCATCACGAAGGAGCACTTCATCACCGTCGTGCCCCCGCAGATGCGCCTGGGCGAGATGTGGTACCGCGGCACGGCCGACGCGGTCAAGCAGAACCTCAACCTGATCACCGACTACAAGCCGGACCTCGTGGCCGTCTTCGGCGCGGACCACATCTACCGCATGGACATCCGCCAGATGATAGACTTCCACGTCGCCAACAAGGCCGACGTCACCATCTCGGCGCTGACCGTGCCCCTCAAGCAGGCCAGCCGCTTCGGCACCGTGGTCGTGGACGCCAAGAACAAGGTGAGCGGCTTCGAGGAAAAACCCAAGAACCCCAAGCCGATCCCCGGCAACCCCAACGCCGCCTACGCGTCGATGGGCAACTACATCTTCAGCTACGACGCGCTGGTGAAGATCCTGCACGAGGAGTCCGGCGAGACCGCCGCGCTCGACTTCGGCAAGACGATACTCCCGAACATCCACAAGCGCTACCGCGTGTTCGCCTACAATTACGGCGAGCAGAAGCTCCCCGGGACGAAGCCCTACGAGGAAAACAACTACTGGCGCGACGTGGGAACGCTCGAGGCCTTCTGGCAGACGCACATGGACCTGCTCGGCGCCAAGCCCAAGCTCGACCTCAACAACAAGCTCTGGCCCATACAGGACGCGCGCAAGACCACGGCGCCCACCAAGATCATCGAGTCCAACCTGCAGGACTGCCTGGTCTCGGACGGCTGCACGATCATGCAGTCCTCCCTGAAGCGGTGCATCCTCGGCAACGACGTGACCATACACGAGAAGTGCCAGCTCGAGGACTGCATCATCATGGATTCCTGCGAGATCAAGGCCGGCACCCGCCTCAAGAAGGTCATCATGGACCGCTACAACACCATCGAGGCGAAGACCACCATAGGCTACAACCAGGACCAGGACGCCCAGCATTACTACATCGACCCGGACGGCATCATAGTGATACCGCGCGGCATCTCGAAGTGGCAATGAACGGCCGCAAGTTCCGCCTCAAGAACCGGGAGGAGATCCTGGTGATCCTGGGCACCCAGGACGAGGACCTGCGCGAGCTGGAACGTTCCATGAAGGTGCAGGTCTACGTGCGCCACCACCCCGAGACCGAGAGCGCGGACCTGACCATCAAGGGCTCCCCCGCCGCGGTGGAGCGCGCGGTGCGCCGCCTGCGCGAGGCCCTGGAGGAATTCTACGCCGCCCGCCTGAGCCCCGAGGAGGCGAAACCGCAGGAGCCACCCCCGCCGCCCGAAGGCGCCCTCTACCGCACCCATTTCGGCGAGCTGGTCAAACCCCGCACCGACAACCAGAAGAAATACGTCGAGGCCATCCTCGCCAAGGACCTGGTGGTGGGCGTGGGGCCCGCCGGCACCGGCAAGACCTACCTGGCCGCCGTCTGCGCCCTGCGGGCCCTGCGGGCGCAGGAAGTGAAGCGCATCATCCTGACCCGGCCGATAGTCGAGGCCGGCGAGAAGCTGGGCTACCTGCCCGGCGACGTTTCGGAAAAGGTCCACCCCTACCTGCGCCCCCTTTACGACGCTTTCCACGCCCTGCTGGGCCCCGAAAAGTTCCGCGCCCTGCGCGCCGACGAGGTAATAGAGACCGTGCCCCTGGCCTACATGCGCGGGCGCACGCTGGAGGACGCCTTCATCATCCTCGACGAGGCGCAGAACACCATGC
>CAYSYJ010000137.1:0-6637 GCA_964435105.1 uncultured Elusimicrobiaceae bacterium | reverse complement strand
GACGTCTATGCGGGTGGAGGTGTACTGCGCGCGCATGGAAAGCGAAGAGACTTCGTCCCCGGAGGCGCTGACCGGGCTGCCGAGGGCGGTGACCGTGGTATTAAGGATGGTGCCCTCTATCCTGGGGAAGGTCACGCTGGGGCATTCAGCCACGCCCTGGCCGGTAATGGGGTTTATGTAGACCGGGTTGCTGGTGAAGCTGCCCGTGCCGGAGGTCAGGGTGACGGACCAGAAGCCGTTGCCGTCTATTATGGCGCCGGCGGTCAGCGTGACCGTGCCGGAGATCACGCCGCCGAAGTATACCGAGGGGACGTTAAAGACGATGGGCATGACCAGCTGCGAGCCGGCGGTCAGCTGCGTGGGCGGGCTTTCGGCGGCGAGGGGGCCGGCGAAAGCGAGAGAGGATCCGGCCGCGGCCGTGTCCCCGTCGGAGACTACGTCCTGGGGCGCGAAGAACACCTTCCCCCCGGGGCCCCTGGGGGCCTGCATGGTCAACAGGTCCCTGAACTCACCGGGATCGATAGGCTGGCCGTAGGCGCCGACCGGGGAACCGTCCACCGCGACGGTGCTGTAATTTACGTGGATGGAGGCGTTCTCCACCGTGATCGTGGGGTCGTCGCGCTCGGGCGGCTTTGAAAAAAAGATGTCCGCGTTCACCAGCCTGCCGCTGACCGGGCGGGTCAGCTCCGTCTCAAGCCAGAAGGTCAGGGCGCTGGAGCCCGCGTTGATGGTGGCCGTGGTGATGTCGGTCTTGTTCAGCACCAGCGTGGACCCCCCCTCCAGCTCTATGGAGGGCGTGAAATAGGTGGGCGGGATATTCCCGTAACCGCCGTACATGTGCTGCTGGCCGTCGCCGGTGAGCGCGGCCGCGTGACGGGAGTTGCGGTAGGGCATTACGGCGTAATCGGACCCGCTGACCGGGACCCGGCCGCCGTAAGAATCGAAGATCTCGGCGCTGTCGAGGTAGCCCCAGTTGCCGGGGGTGTGGTTGGCTTCGATGCCCTCTGCCGTGCGGTACCAGCTCTCCTCGGGGGAGTCGAGCCTGTTGGTGCCGTTATAGCCGCCGGAGATGAGGATGGTGCCGTTGTTCAGGACCACCGCTGAGTGCCCCGCGCGGCCGGTGGTGAGGGCCGTGACGGTCTGCCACTGGTCGTTTTCGGGGTCGTAGATCTCGTTGGTGGAAAGGTAGGTGAAAGTCGAATTGGCCGCGTCCCAGCGCCGGCCGCCGGAAACGAAGACGCGCCCCCCCGCTATGGCGCTGGCGGTATGGCCCAGCCGCTGGCTGGACATGCTCTGAACCGGGGCGAAAGAGTTGGTGCCGGGGGTGAAGATCTCGCAGGTGTCGGTGATGGCGGTGGCCCCGCCGGTCTGGCCGCCGCAGACGAGCACCTTGCCCGAGTTGGTGCCCTTATTTATGAGAGTGGCGGTGTGGCCGCCGCGGGCGGTGCCCAGGTTATAGGGGCCGTCCCAGGTCCCGGCGAGGGTGGAGTAGACGTAGGAGGCGGCCGTAGGCGCGCCGTTGACGAAGCCGCCGGCCACCAGCAAGCGGCCGTCGCCCATCAGGGTGGTGGTGTGGGAGGATTTTGCCGCCGGGATGCTGGCGGAGGCGCCGAAGGCGGCCGCCGAGGTGAAATAGATCTCGCCGGAGGCGGTGCCCGCGTTGGCAGAGCCGGTGGTGCCGCCGAGGAAGAGGAAGTTGCCGTCGGGAAGCAGCGTGGAGGTGTGGCCGTGGCGGCCCGTGGCGAGAGCGAAAGCTCCCTGCGCGCAGAGCGCCAGGGTCAGCAGGGATAAAAGAGGGACTTTTCTGAGATCCATAAAAGCGCCCGAGGATAGTCTACTTTAAGCCTGTTACAACTTTGTTACGGTTTAGTGAAAACTTCTCCCCCGCCTAGTTCACGTCCACCAGCGAGTCCCCGGTGGGAGCCTTGGGTTTGCCCGGGTCCAGCTTCTTTTTCCCGTCCACGTTGAAGTGGTACGGGTAGGTGCCGGGCAGGATGAAGACTTCCGCGCGCCAGACGCCGTTCTTTTTGGTCATTTTGACGTCCCGCCAGGAAGTGAAGCTGCCGGCCAGCTTGACCGACTTGGCCTTGGCGTCCTTGTATTCGAAAAGGGTCTTCACGGCCTTGATCTTCTCGGGCTCGCCGGGCTTCTCCCCCGCCTGCTCGGCGGCGGGCTGCGCCTTGGCCTCTTCCGGGGCCTTTGCCTCCTCCACCTCGGTGGGCTCGGCGCTGTCCGGGGGCATGGGCACGGGCCTTACCTCTATGCTGTCGCCGGACATGTGCAGGGCCAGGCGCTCGTAGATGGACCAGCCGGAAAAAGCCATGACCGCCAGGCAGGCTAGCGCCGCGGCGGCCCAGAAAGTTTTGGATTTTGTCATTATTTTTTTAGGGAGCGAAGGTAAATCTTTGCGGGATTTGTGGCGGGTGACGGCGAGCGTCAGCGAGCCTCAGCCATAAGGAATATTCCCATCACCCGCGTCCTGCTCCAAAGTTTGAATCTCTGACTTAACTGCGATCTCGACAATTCTCCGCGAACTCGACTTACTGAATAGCGGGTGATGGGAATCGAACCCACGTCTAATGCTTGGGAAGCACTCGTTCTACCATTGAACTACACCCGCGAAAAACCCGCCGCTTTTACGACCCGTAAATTCTACTTAATACTTATATTGATTTCAATACGGTTCAGGGCCTTTTGATAAGATTCAGGAATTCCTGCCTTATCCGGCCGTCAGTGCGGAAACTGCCCAGCATGGCGCTGGTGGTGGCGAAAGAGGTCTCGTTCTTGACGCCGCGCATGCTGACGCAGAGATGCTCGGCCTCCAGCACCACGCCCACGCCCTTGGGCTTCAGGTATTCGAAAAGCGTTCCGGCCACCTGCTGCGTCAGGCGCTCCTGCACCTGCAGCCGGCGGGCATAGGCCTCCACCAGGCGGGGCAGCTTGGACAGGCCCACGATGCGCCCGTTCGGGATATAAGCGACGTGCGCCTTGCCGAAGAAGGGCAGCATGTGGTGCTCGCAAAGGGAGTAGAAGGCGATATCCTTGACGATCACCATCTCCTTGTAGTCCGCCTTGAAGAAGGCGCCGTTGAAGACCTTGTCCATGTCGGCGCCGTAGCCGGAGGTGATCTCCCGCAGGGCGTTGGCCACGCGGCGCGGGGTTTTCTTGAGGCCTTCGCGCGAGGGGTCCTCGCCGAGGGCTTTCAGGATCTGCAGCGCCGCCGCTTCGATGGGGTCTTTCATATCTTAAATTTTACAAAAAAACCCCCGCCTTGCGGGCGGGGGTCCTTGCCGGGAGGCCGGCCGGGCTTACTTGGAAGCGATGTAGAGCCACTTGCTGGTGGCGCTCAGGCCGCGGGAGGAGGCGCGCAGCGCGCGCGCGTCGGCGGCGAGGGCGTCCATGGCCTTCTGCTCCTCGAGCAGCTGGGTGAGCTTCTTGCCGCGCTTCTTGGAGCCCTTCCTGGAGCTCACGGCGTCGCGCATGGCGGACTTCTTGTTCCTGGCGGCGATCTGGCTTACGAAGGCGCCGACCTTGCCGGCCTTGCGCTCCACCTTGCGGCTGTAGCTGAAAATGGTGGCGATGTACCTGGCGTTGGGCGAGCCGGGCTGCACGGAGTGGAACTCCGCCTTGTTGCGGGAGGCCACGTAGCGCAGGTTATTGGAGATCATCTTGAGGCTCAGGCCCATGGCGGAAATGTCGTGCGCGCTCAGGCGGCCGTTGGAGGCGTCCAGCGTCTCCAGCGCCTCGTCGAGGTACTCGTCCTGGCGGACCAGCTTGAAAAGGATATCCTTGAACTCGCGGGCCTTGGGGTCTTCCTGTACCGCGGCCCCGGGCTGCGTGGCGGCGGCCTGCGGCTGCCCCGAGGCGAAAGCCAGGCCTAGACCGGAGAGCACGGTAAGGGCTGCCGAGAGGGCGAGTTTCTTGGTCATACTTCCAGTTTACCTTTAACAGGCGGCGGGGGCATGGGGCCCCGGGCCGCCCATTTAAAAGTAAAAGGGCCCACTCTCGGGTGGGCCTTAAGGGCAAAAAATATTTTTCCCCCTCTAGCGCATGCCTTTCAGCGCCTTAAGGGCCTGCTCCCTGGTCTTGACCTTGCCCTCGAACTGCAGCAGGCGCACCTTGTCCAGGAGCTCGCCTATGCGGGGCCCTTCCTTTATCTTGAGCGTCTTTATCACGTCGTTGCCGTCCAGCAGGCGGCTCTGCGCCAGCTTCAGGTCGCGGCGCACGTAGGCGCGCAGCAGCAGCGACAGCACCTGCATGTAGCGCAGGGTTTTCTTGGGCGAATTGTAGGGCAGGCCGGGCGGCAGCGGCGCGGGTTGGGCGTGCAGGCGGCGGCGAAAGGCCTTAAGCTGTTTTTCGGTGACATAGCTGGCGTGGTCGGCCCAGCTGAGCAGCAGCAGCGAGGCGGTATTGTCGCCGAGCGTGCGGAAGAAGCGGAACATCGCCCTGTCCGAGACCGACTCGTTGGCGGCCAGGTTGCCTGGGCGCAGGTGGGCGCCTATTATGGCGCAGACCAGGCGTATATCGGCGCGGGGCAGGCGCAGGCCTTCCAGCACTTTCCCGGCCATCACGGCGCCGTGCTCCTCGTGGCCGAAGAAGCGCAGCCGGCCCTTGATCATGGCGGCCTTTGGCGGTTTGGCAATGTCGTGCAGCAGGGCGGCGAGCTTCAGCAGGCGCGGGGCCGGCAGCTTGGCCGCGGCCTTGGGGTACTCCGGCAGCCAGGCGGCGGGGTCGCGGAAAAGCAGGTCCATCCGCTCCACCACCCGCAGGGTGTGGGTGAGCACGCCGCCCTTGCCGTAGTAATTCACGGCGCAGCGCTCCTGGGCGGCCAGGTCCGGGAAGAGGGCGGTCAGCAGGCCGTGCCGGTGCATGAGGGCCAGCCAGCGGGCGGACTCCGGGCTTTCCAGCAGGCGCAGCAGTTCCTCGCGCGAGCGCTCCGGCGCGGTGGTCCCGATAAGGCCGGCCTGCTTCCTTATCTCCTTGAGCGCGGCGGGCGCTATGGCCAGGTCCAGCGCGGCGGCTATGCGGAAGGCGCGCAGCAGGCGCACAGGGTCTTCCTTGAAAACGGACGGCGAGACCGGGCGCAGGCGGCGGGCGGCCAGGTCCTTGAGCCCCTTGAAAGGGTCCACGAGCGCCTTTTTGGCGGGCTTGAAAGAGACGGCGCCGGTGCGGCGGTCGGACTTGAAGGCGTCCCTGGCCGAGAGGCGGCAGGCTATGGAGTTGACGGTAAAATCGCGGCGGGCGAGGTCGGCGTCCAGCGAGCCGCCCACGAAGGGCATGAGGTCGAGCTGCAAATGCGGGGGCTTGCGGCCGGTTAGGCGCCAGACCTGGGTCTCCTCGTCCAGGGGAAAGGCGGCCGCGTCCAGCGCGTCCGCCAGGCGCCGCACCCGCGCGCCGAAATCGGCCGACGGGGGCACGGCCAGGTCTATGTCCTTGAAGGTCCTGCCCAGGAGGGCGTCCCGCAGGGCCCCTCCTACCAGCCAGGCCTCCGGGAAGACGCGCAATATCTCAGCCGCGAGTTTCATCTTGTGGCCTTACCATGGGCCGCGGCGGGGTCAGTGCTGCGCCGCGTGCTCGGGTTTGTGCTGGCGCTGCACGGCTTCCGCCGCCGCCGCGCGCTTTTCGAGCTCCTTGCGCAGCAGTTCGCGCTTGAGCACCTTCTGCATGGCGTTCTTCGGGAGGGCCTTGACTATCTCCACGTCGCGCGGGCGCTTGTAGGCGTCGAAATTCTCCCTGATGAACTTGAGGATCTCGGCCTTCTCCAGCGTCGTGTCGGGCTTGGCCACGACGAAGCATTTCATGGTCTCGTTGCCGCTGCCGTCCGGGATTCCGATGACGGCGTTCTCCAGGACCTTGGGGTGGCCGCAGATGGCGTGCTCGATCTGGGCCGGGAACACCTTGAGGCCCTTCACTATGACCATGTCCTTCTTGCGGTCGCGGATGAACAGGAAGCCGTCCTCGTCCAGCACGCCGATGTCGCCGGTCTTGAGCCAGCCGTCGTTGGTGAACAGTTCCTTCGTCGCCTGCTCGTTGGAATGGTAGCCGCGGGTGATGTTGGGGCCCATTACGCAGATCTCTCCCTCCTCGCCCTGCTTGAGGTGGTTGCCGTGCTCGTCCACTATGCGGATCTTCACGCCGGGTATGGCCTTGCCCACGGAGCCGTGCTTGTGGCCCTTGGGCGGGTTGATGGTCACCACGGGAGCGGTCTCGGTGAGGCCGTAGCCCTCCAGGATATGCACGCCGAAGACCTTGTGGAAGTGGCCGGTGATGGTCTTGTTGAGCGGGGCCGCCCCGGACAGGCAGAAGCGGACCTTCCGGAGGCTCCAGAACTTGAGGAAGAATTTCTTGAGGCCCTTGGCTTCCTTGGCCAGCACGCCGTAGATCTGCGGCACGGCGATCATGATGGTCACGCCCTCGCGGCCCATGGCCTGCAGCCAGGGCTTGGGCGGGGTGATGCTCTTGACTATCATGGTCTTGCAGCCGGTCAGGATGGGCGCTATCACGTTGCCGGTCCAGGAGAAGGTATGGAACATGGGCAGCAGCGCCATGAACACGTCCTTCCGGTTGGGGTCGATGACGGTGATGGCCGACTTGGCGTTCTCCAGGATATTGTGGTGGGTGAGCAGCACGCCCGTGG
>CAYSYJ010000136.1:0-6662 GCA_964435105.1 uncultured Elusimicrobiaceae bacterium | reverse complement strand
AATAAGGAAATATGCCGCTCCGCCATGACTATCGACTGGGACACGGTGCCGCCCGCCTCCGCGGTCGCATTCCCCATGGATGGCGGCGTGGCGGGCACCCTGCCTGTGTTGTACGGCACCTATTACGACCAGCATTCCGGTATCAGCCCGGCCGAAGGCACGGTCAAGATATACCTCTACGACAGGACCAACAAGCTTTGGTATTACAGCGGCGACTGGCGCACTACCCCGCCCTCCAACAGCCAGATGCCCTCCGCCAGTATCTGGGCGTCCTCCTGGACCTATAGCGCCCCGCCCCTCATCGGCGGCAACCAGTACCTGATCGTCTCGGTGGCTATGGACAGCGCCAGGAACCCCGCGGGGGAGGGTAATTACCAGAACGCCTGGACGGTGGGCGGTTCTTCCAATACCTTTATCTGCGATAACGAGGTGCCTTCCACCTACATAGGCACCCCGGTCACCACTTTCCGCAACCAGCTGGTATCCATACAGGGTACCGCGCAGGACGCGCCGCAGGCTTCGCAGGTGAACAGGGTGGAGATAGAGATAGTCTACCCGGCCGATACTCCCACCATGGCCTGGGACGGCTCCGCCTGGATCCCCAGCCCCGGGGATTTCAGCACCTATACCTACGTGTCCGGAGGTTACCCGTCCTGGAGTTATACTCCCGTGGGCATCGACTGGCAGGAAGGCCGCGAATACCGCATCAAGGCCCGGGCCCGCGACAATATCGGCAACCTGGACCCCCTCTTCACGCTGGGCGTCAACGAGCGCCAGTTCCGTTACGACGTGTCCTTCCCGACCTCGTCCGTCAGTAAACTGGTGGAAGACGGCATAGAGCTGTCCACCGCGCCGGTGAACATATTGCGGGACCTCACCAACCTGAAGGGTTCCGTGCAGGACTGGCCCAACCCGCCCGACGGCAGCGTAGGCGGCGTCTACGTCTATATAGAGAAGGTGGATAATATCCCCGCCGGCACCCCCTACTGCTGGGACGGCACCGGCGGCGTCTGGCGCAACGACATCTGCCCGGTGCGCAATTCCGCCAGCATCGGCGCCGGCTGGGAGTACTCCGTGGCCGGCGTGCCCTGGGTCAACGGCGGGGGGCTGTGGTCCAACGGCGGCGTGTTCCGCGTCCGCACCGAGGGCCGCGACACCGCCGCCCCGGGCAACGCCCCTCCGCCCGCCGGCAACCGCGAGAAAGGCGGGGTTTACGCCAACCTGCCGTACATAGATTTCACCTACGACCCCAAGCGCCCGGTCTCCAGGCTGACCAATATCCCGCCGACGGCCTATACCAATACGCTGCCGACCATCACCGGTACCGCCAGCGACTACGACGCCAGCGTGAATTATATTCCGCGCATCAGCAGCGTCACGCTGCATATCCGCGACCTCAGCGCCAAGCGCGTCTTCAATAAGAACACCCTGGCCTGGGATTCGGACAATACGGACGTGCTGTTCGACGACGACCACTGGGTGAACGCGACTTTCGTGGGTTACTCCTCCGGCACCTGGAGCTATACCATCACCGACGCCAAGTGGCAGCACGGCAACGAGTACCGCGTCATTCCCAAGACCTACGACGCCGCCGGCAACTACGAGATCGGGCTGGACACCAAGACCTTCACTTACGACGTCTACCAGCCCATGCCCGACGAGGCCCCCAACAGCCTCATCGGCTTCCCTTACGACGGCTACCATACCAACTCGCGCGCGACGCTGGCCCAGGTTACCGGTACGGCGCAGGACAACCCGCCCATAGGCAAGGTGCACACCCTGTACATGGCCTTCAAGAGGATAGTGGGGGGGACCACCTCCTACTTCACCGGCGGCACCTGGGCGGCCGGCGACGTGCCGGCCGACGCCGCGGCCTGGCAGGAAGCCAATCCCAACGACGGGAGCTACGATTCCTCCGCCGAGGCCTATACCTACAACCTGCCCAATGTCAACGACGACGTGATGTGGACGAACAATATCGTCTACTACATCTACGCGGAATGCCGCGACAAGGCCGGCAACTACGAGCATGTCCGCACCACGCATTCCTTCGTCTACGAGGTGCAGAACCCGACGGTGACCGTCACCTACCCGGTCACCAACGGCTACGTTTCCGCGGGCGGCAGGGTGGAGGGCACGGCCGCCGACAACTGGCCCGGCATAGTGAACAAGGTCTACGTGCGCATCAAGCGCAATTCCGACGGCTGGTACTGGAACAGCTCCATCTCCAACTGGACCAATACCGGCGCGCCCGAAGTCTGGAACGACGTCACCCTGCACGGCACCCTGAGCCCCAACGGCACCTGGTGGCAGCTGGATCCCGCCACCTGGGAGTCCAACCAGATCTACACGGTCGAGGCGAACGGCCGCGACAAGGCCGGCAACTGGGTGCTGAACTATTCCACGGTCACTAATATCGCGGCGGACTTCACGGCCCCGTCCTCCAGCGTCACCTACCCCAACCACCTCGACGACCTGACCACCGACCTGACCGTGATCTCCGGCTCCGCCTCGGACGCCGCTCCCGGCCAGGTGGACAGGGTCCTGGTCTCCTATTATAAGGTCAGCGTGCCGCCCGGCTACTGGGACAGGGCGGCCGGCAACTGGAATTCCGCCTCCGAACTTTTCTACGACGCCACCGTGCTGCCCGGCGACCGCTGGCAGGCCACCGGGGCTTCCACCCCGACGTGGATAACGTCGGACCCCGGCATAGACTACCAGATCTTCGCCAAGGCCGTGGATAAGGCCGGCAACGAGGTGTCCAAGCCCGGCTCCCCCGGCTACAATACCGCGCTGGTGCAGTTCAAGCTGCATACCCCGCTGCCCCTGAGCGAGATCCTGACGCCGGATGTGACCATCCCGCACTGGAAGCCCAACCCCAGCCAGCCTATCATCGGTACGGCGGTCTTTTCCAGCACGGTGCAGGTCAGGATAACCGACTACGGCGGCGACCTGAACGAACTGGCCACGGCCGACAACCTGGTCTGGGACGGCGCCTCGTGGCTTTCCGCCACGGCCAACCCCGACCTCTACATCGGCGTGCAGAGTTTCGACGGCACCAACTGGCAGTACACCGTCCCCATAAGCGGTTGGAACGGCAACAGGAAGTACCGCGTCAGGTCCAAGGCCTGGCTGAACATAGTCGACGAAACGCCCAAGGTGGGCCGGGAGTTCATCATCGACTCCACCGCGCCCGCCGTGACCATTTCTTACCCGGCCCAGGCCTATATGAACTCGGTGCAGTACCTGGAGGGCCTCGTCTCCGACCTGGTCCCGGGCCAGGTGCAGAACACCTATTTCCGCGTCAAGCGGCAGGGCGCCAACGAGTACTGGAACTGGCGGGCCTCCACCTTCACCGCCCTGGACGGCGGCTATACCGACCTCCAGGCCGACGTGGTAGCCGGCCTGGCCTCCTACACCACCGACTATTTCCAGGACAGCCGCGCCTGGGAGCCCAACCACACCTACGTGGCGCAGTTCTTCTCCACGGACAAGGCCGGCAACCTGGGCACGGCCTCGGAGCAGACCTTCACCTACGACGTCTCCGCGCCCCTCGCCAGGCTGCTGACGCCGCTGGACGCCAATAACAGCGGCATCAGGGCGCTGGCGGCCGTCTCCGGCACCGCTTTCGACAATCACCGCAATTCCAGGGTGCAGGTGGCCATCCGCAAGTTCGCGCCCACCCAGACCTGGTTCGACGGCGCGGCCTTCTCCCAGACGGCCGAGCCTCCCCAGTGGATAGACGTGGTGGACGGCGTTAACGGCGTGCTTTCTCCCGACGCCACCAGCTGGGTTTACGCGCCGGCCGGCCTGGACTCGGCTTTCGCCGAGGATTACCGCTACATGGTCCTGGTCCGCGCCCTGGACGTGGGCACCAACGCCCAGACGGCCTTCACCGTGGGCTACTCCTCGATGGTGGTCAAGATTGACAAGTCGGCGCCGGTGCCCATGATGGCCATGCCGCAGGACGCCTCCGACGGGGTCAGCGGCCGCTACCGCCCCGCCCTCATCGGCAAGATAGCCAATTCCACGCAACTTAAGGGCACGGCCTACGACCTGCCGGCCCTGGTGCATTCCACGGTGGCCGTGGTCAGCATCCGCCTTGGCTACCTGAGCGGTACCGTAACCTACTACTGGGACGGCGGCGCCTTCAATAACGCCATCTCCTCCGAGACGGCCTGGCAGAACACCTCGCTGTCCGGTTCCGGCCCCTCCTGGAACTGGGACTACATGAACGACATCGTCTGGGCCGCGGGCGACACGGAATACCTGCTCGAGGTAAAGGCGATGGACGACTCCCGCCTGTCCAACGATTCCGGCGTCGGCAACTGGAACCTCTGGCCCTACGCTTCCCGGCGCTTCATAGTCGACGGCACGCCGCCTTCCGTGGCGATAACCACGCCCACGGTGGCCGCGCTGAAGGCCTTCACCCGCGGCGACGGCAACGTGAACGCCGACCTGGCCGGCCATAAATGGACCGAGATCCGCGTTTCCACCTCCGGCGTGGAAGGCACCCGGTACTGGGATAAGACCGGCGGCGTCTGGACGGCTTCCCCGGAGACCTGGAACATATCTAATACGCTCGGGCCGACCTCGTGGTATTGCCTGGCCGATCCGGACATGCTCAAGGACGACGTCGCCTACACGATGTCCGCCCGCTCGCTGGACTACGCCGGCAACTACTCGTCGGTCTACTCGACCTCCGTCTTCACCTTCGACATAACGCCGCCGGCGGCTTTCGTCACCTTCCCGCTGAACGACACCGCCTACTCGGCCATCAAGGTGTCCACGCCGCTGGCCGGCTCGGCTTCGCAGCCGGGGCAGACCGCGGCCTTTACCGGCGTCAGCACCGTGGCTGTGCAGGTGACCGACCTGGACGGCGGTCCCGCCTGCTGGACCGGCTCGGCCTGGGGCGGCTGCCCGCAGTGGGTGCCCGCCGGGGGGGACACGGTCAACTGGAGCTATGAACGGGCCGCGATGGCCTTCGCCAACGACCACCGCTACCAGGTGGAGGTGAAGGCCACGGACTACGCGGGCAACGACTCCGCGGTCAACAACCGCTTCTTCCGCTACGACGTCGAGAAGCCGACCTCCGCGGTCACCTACCCGCTGCCGGGCCTGACCACCGGTTTCGCCTATATCGCCGGCACCGCTATAGACGAGCGCTACGGCGTCCGGCAGTGGGAGGCCAAGCTTTCCAGCTACACGGTGAAGGTGGCCGTGAAGAGCCTGGTGGGCGACGTCGGCTGGTGGGATTCCGCCAGCGGCAACTTCGATTCCGGCGTGCCGGTCTGGTACGAGGCCGTCAATTCCACCACCACCTCCCCCAACCAGTTCCGCTACAACCTGCCCGGCGCCCTGGTCTCCAGGATGACGGACCCCGGCAACCAGGACCCGCCCCGCAGCTACTGGCTGGTCAGCTGGGGCTATGACCTGGCCCTGAACCGCGAGTTCGGCCCTCAGGGCTCCGAGCCCATAGAGGGCGATATCCCGCCCGGTACCGGCCGCGTGGTCACTTTCGACTCCGAGCGCCCGGTCACGGCCATCACCCTGCCGAACGCCGTGAACCACAGGCTGATGAATACCATCGAGGGTACCGCCGACGATAATGTCGCCATAAATTCCGTGCGCTTCACCGCCTACCTGCCCGCCCAGGGCCGCTACTACGACCCTTCGCTCAACCCGCCCTGGTCCGACCCCGGCAAAGACGAGAACCTGGCGCCCTGGCTGCCCGCGCAGGCCACCATCTACACTACCTCCGCCGCCTGGACCTACGCCATACAGGATTCCACCTGGACCAGCGGCTTCACCTACCGCGTCCGGGCCCGGTCGCTGGACGTCTCCGGCAACTACGACGTCGTTTACGCCACGGCCACCTTCCTCTACGACAACGAGGCCCCGGTCTCCACCGTGACCGTGCCCTCCGACCAGGGCCATATCAATACCCTGCCCGTGGTCCTCAACGGCACCAGCTACGATCCCGGCGGTTCCAATGTCTCGCAGATCCGGGTCTACCTGTCCCGCGCTTCGGACGGCTGGTACTGGAACGGCGCCTCCTGGAACCTGACCCCCACCGTGTTCCTGGCCGACCCGCCCC
Source organism: uncultured Elusimicrobiaceae bacterium (assembly GCA_964435105.1). Classification (GTDB taxonomy): domain Bacteria; phylum Elusimicrobiota; class Elusimicrobia; order Elusimicrobiales; family UBA9959; genus UBA9959. The sequence continues at coordinate 565 of CAYSYJ010000136.1, read as the reverse complement.
TGGCCAACTGGACCATGCCGGTCTCCGACAACATGTTCAGCGGCAACGACGGCAACGTCTTCCGCGTGGAGACCAACGCTTTCGACGGCGCGGCCAACCAGGAAAGCTACGGGCTCAAGACCTCTTTCATCTACGATGTCTCCAGGCCGACGGCGGCCATCTTCTACCCGTACGACAACGGCTACATCAGCGCCACCGGCAAGGTGACGGGCGGCTCTTTCGACCGCCCCAACGGCCGCGTGCAGGACGTCCGCGTGCGCGTCAAGAAAATTTCCGGCGCCGCCGACGTGGGCAAATACTGGAGCGTGGCCGGTTCCTCCTGGGCCGTGGCCGCCGTAGGCAACAGCGTGCTGTCCTACGGCACGCTGAGCCCGTCCGCCACCTGGTGGCAGCTCAACGCCGCTCCCTGGCTTACCAACGAGTCTTACGAGATCAACGCCTGGGCGGTGGACAGGGCCGGCAACTACCAGCTGGTCTACGCCACGGCTACCAACGTCAAGGCCGACTTCACCAACCCGTCCTCCACCATAACCTATCCCGCGCACGGCACCATCATACAGGCGGA
>CAYSYJ010000135.1:0-6771 GCA_964435105.1 uncultured Elusimicrobiaceae bacterium | reverse complement strand
ACCACTACCTGTGGGAGGATTTGTCTTGCCTCTTGACGCGGAGACCTCTAATGAGCGTCTCCCACCCGCTCTCGGCCGTGTTCGGCCTTATCTGGTCCCCTTATCCCACGCTGGACCTGGACATCGGGGCCAGCTTCGGGCTCACGCGCGCGGCCGCCGATCACGCCCTGCTGGGCGGCATAACGCTGCGGCTGTGACGGCGCGGTTGACCGGGGCTTGGGATTTGTGCTACTATTTCTGTAAAGGTAACACATGAAGGACAAACTCGTCAGGTTCGGCGTATCGCTGGAGGGGGACCTCCTCCGGCGTTTCGACGCCTTCATCGCCAAGGAGGGGTATTCCAACCGCTCCCAGGCCATCGCCGCCCTGATCCGCAAGGAATTCGTTTCCGACGCCTTCGAGCACGGCGGGGCCGTGGCCGGCGCCGTCACCATAGTCTACGACCACCACAAGCGCGAGGTCGTCAACCGCCTGCTGGACATCCAGCACGACCACGGCGGCATCATCATCTCCGCCCAGCACGTGCACCTCGACTACGACAATTGCCTGGAGATCGTGGCGGTGAAGGGGCCCGGCGCCAAGGTGAAGGCCCTGGCGGACGCCCTGAAGTCCGTGAAAGGCGTCAAGCACGCCACCCTGAGCGTGACCGGCGCGGGCAAGTGATATTTTTTTTGGCTTTTAGTGTTACGAAATTGTAATTAATAACACAAAACCAGGAGAAACAATGAAAAAAACTCTGTTCGCGGCGCTGTTGGGCGGTTTTTGCGCGGGGCCTGCTTTGGCCATGCACCCGCTGATAAGCGAGGATACCGGCTTTTTAGGAAAGGGCGGGCGCCAGGTGGAGGCCGGCTTCGAATACTCTCAGGCCTCCGAGGGCGGAAACTCCTACGGGCGCTCGCTGGCCGCGGAATTCTCCTACGGCCTCACCGACAAGGCCGACCTGCTCTTTACCGTGCCCTGGCAGGGTTGGACGGCCGCGGGCGCGTCCGAGAGCGGCCTGGGCGACCTGGCGCTGGACGTGAAGTTCCAGGCGGCCGGCTGGGTCTTCGCCGTTAAGCCCGGCTTCACGCTGGCCTCCGGCGACGACGAGAAGGGCCTGGGCGCCGGCAAGAGCGCTTTCGGGGCTTCCCTGGTGGCCGGCAAGACCGTTGGCGCCTGGCAGTATTACTTCAACGCCGGTTACCTGCTCAACAAGAACAAGGGCGGGGAGAAAGAGGATATCCTCAAGGCTTCCGCCGCCGCCGCTTACGAGGTGCTGCCCAAAACCCTGCTCACGGCCGACCTCTCCGCCGAGACCAATGCCGACCCGGCCGCGGCCTCCCACCCGCTGTCCTCCGTCTTCGGCGTGGTCTGGTCCCCCAGGGATACGCTGGACCTGGACGCCGGCGTGAAACTGGGGCTTAACGACGCCGCCGACGACCTGGGCCTGCTGGTAGGCGCGACTTTCCGGTTCTGAGCCGGCGTAAGGACTTAAGGAGAAAACATTATGCATATGGCCGACGCTTTGATCTCCCCGGCGGTGGGGGGCACTATGTGGGCGGTTTCCGGCGGGCTGCTGGCTTACAGCGCCAAGAAGGTCCGCGAGGAGGCCGACGACAGGAAGGTCCCGCTGATGGGCGTGCTGGGCGCGTTCATCTTCGCGGCGCAGATGATAAACTTCACCATCCCCGGTACCGGCTCCAGCGGCCACCTGGGCGGCGGCATGATCCTGGCCATCCTGCTCGGGCCCTGGTCGGCTTTCCTGGTGATGGCCTCGGTGCTTACCGTGCAGTCGCTGTTCTTCGCCGACGGCGGGCTGCTGGCCCTGGGGTGCAATATCTTCAACCTGGGCTTCTTTACCTGCTTCGTCGCCTATCCGCTCGTCTATAAAAAGATAGTCGGCAACAGCCTGGACGGCCGGCGGATAATGCTGGGCGCCACTCTCGCCGGCATAGCCGGCCTGCAGTTCGGGGCCTTCGGCGTGGTGCTGCAAACGCTGGCGTCGGGGATCTCCGAACTGCCCTTTAAGACCTTCGTGCTGCTGATGCAGCCCATACACCTGGCCATAGGCCTGGTGGAGGGCCTGGTGACGGCGGGCGTAGTGTCCTTCATCCTGAAAGCCCGCCCCGAAATATTGACCGCCGCGGTCGAGCGGACCCCTATCGGGGTCAGCGTTAAAAAAGCGGCCCTGGGCCTGGCCGCCGCGGCCGTCTTCACGGGCGTTGCTCTCAGCTGGTTCGCCTCGGCCAACCCCGACGGGCTGGAATGGGCCATGCTGCGCACCTCCGGCAAAGAGGAACTGGAAAGCGGCGCGAAAGTGCACGGCCTGCTGGCGTCGCTGCAGGAGAAGACCGCTTTCCTCCCTGATTACGGCTTCCACAAGACTGAGGCGGAGCCCGCTGCTGTCGAAACCGCGGCGGTCGAAGCCGTCCCGGGAGCGGTGGAACAGTCCGAAAAGACCTCGGCCGAAGAAGCCGCCGCCTGGCCCGCCGTGGACGCCGGCACTTCGGTGGCGGGTATCGTCGGCGGCCTGCTGACCCTGGCCCTGGCGGCCCTGGTCGGCTTCGCGCTGCGCCGCCGCAACGCCGCGGCCTAGCTCCTGGGCGCACTTGGTATAATAACCGCCGGCGGCTTGGGCGCCGGCGGTTATTTTTAACATGGGACAACTCGCGCAGAACCTTACCGACATCGGCTATATGGATACGCTGGCGGCCGGCTCAACCCCGCTGCACAGGCTGGACCCGCGCGCTAAACTCCTCGCAACCGCGCTCTTCATCGTAGCCGTTGTCTCCTTTGGCAAGTACGAAGTGTCCGCGCTGCTGCCCTTCCTGCTTTACCCGGTCTACCTCGCCGCGGAAGGGCGCCTGCCCGCCGGCTACCTGCTGAGGAAGGTCCTGCTGGTGTCCCCTTTCGCGGTGATAGTAGGTATCTTCAATCCTTTTTTAGATACTGCCGTGCTGCTGCGCGCGGGTGACCTCGGCGTGTCCGGCGGCTGGCTTTCCTTCGCCTCCATCCTGCTGCGCTTCTTCCTGACGGTTTCCGCGGCGCTGCTGCTGCTGGCGCTGACCGGCATGAACGCCATCTGCGAGGCGCTGCTGAAGCTCGGCGTGCCGCGGGCCTTCGTGGTGCAGCTGCTGTTCCTGAACCGCTATATCTTTACGCTGACGGCTGAGGCGGAGAGCATGTCACGCGCGCGGGCCCTGCGCTCCGGCGGGCGCGGCGGAATGCGTTTCGGCGTCTTCATACAGATCCTGGGCCACCTGCTGCTCAAGACGCTCGACCGCGCCGAGCGGGTCTACCGGGCCATGCTCTGCCGCGGTTTCGACGGGCATATACGCGTGGCGCGCTTGTCCCGCTTCGGCCGCCCGGAACTGCTGTTCTGCGCGGCCTGGACCGCGCTGTTCCTGCTTTTCAGGCTGGTGAATCTGCCTGTGTTCCTGGGCCAGGCCGCGACAGGACTATTAAAATGAGCCATCACATCGTTGAAGCGCAGGGCCTCGGTTATTCTTACCCCGACGGTACTCCCGCGCTGGAAGATATCCGCCTGCGCGTGGAACACGGCGAGGCCGTGGCGCTGGTGGGGGAGAACGGGGCGGGCAAGTCCACCCTGCTGCGCCATTTTACCGGCTGTCTGTTCGCTTCCTCCGGCGGGCTGGTCATAGGGGGGCTGCCGGTGGAGAAGAAAAACCTGGCGGAGGTCCGGCGGGCGGTGGGGATGGTCTTCCAGAACCCGGACGACCAGCTTTTTATGCCCACCGTTTTCGAGGACGTGGCTTTCGGGCTGCTCAACCTGGGGATCCCGGCGGCCGAGCTGGAGGGGCGAGTTATGGAAGCCCTCGCCACCGTAGGGGCCGCCCACCTGCGCGCGCGCCCGCCCTACCGCCTCTCGCAGGGCGAGAAGAGGGCCGTGGCCATCGCCGGGGTGCTGGCCATGCGGCCTGATATACTGATTATGGACGAACCCACCTCCAACCTGGACCCGGCCTCGCGCCGGCGCCTGATAAACCTGCTGCGCACTTTCAAGCATACCAGGATCATAGCCACCCATGACCTGGACTTCGCCCTGGAGGTCTGCGGGCGCGCCGTGCTGCTGCACCGCGGCAGGGTCATCGCCGACGGGCCCGCGGCCAAGGTGCTCGCGGACGACGCGCTGCTGGCCGCGGCCAGCCTGGAAAAGCCGCCTTCTCTCGGCGGCCCGGTCGCGGGCCGCGGCTGACGCCGCCGCCGAACGGCCGCGCATTTTGGTAGAATATACCACTCTTGCGCATGACGAAAGTCAAACTCTCCCTGCTGCTCCTCGGCTTAGCCGCGCCCGGCCTTTGCGCCGGGCCCTCGCGCCTTGGCCCGCTGGCGGGCAACCCGGGCGGCGTCACGCCCGAGGCCCTTATAGAGCAGCTCTCCTCCATCCCGGATTACTCCGTGGTCCAGGACACCATCCCGGTGACCGAGGCGGACCTGCTGGAGCTGGAGGATGGCGAGGACCTCGAGACCTATCTTTTCATCAGCAGCGCCGCGGCCCAGGCGCCCGACCCGGTGAACCTCGGCGGCAATGGCAGCCTGACCTTGACCCGCTATGATAACGGGGAGAAAGTGACCGTGCGCTACCGCCGCAAGGACGGCACCTACGACGCCGACGCGCTGATAAAGCTGGACTACCACATGCGCTGCAGCCTCACCGGCAAGCAGACGCATATGTCCGTGAAACTCCTGGAGCTGCTGGACGCCGTGGAGGACAGGTTCGGCAAGCGCGGCCTGGTGCTGCTCAGCGGTTACCGCACGCCCAAGAACAACGGCAAGACCTCCGGGGCCGCCAAGCGCAGCCTGCATATGCTGGGCTGGGCCGCCGATATCCGCATACCGGGCTACAGTTCCACCCGCGTGCGCAGCTTCGCCCGCAAGAAGTGGGTTGGCGGCGTGGGCTACTATCCTTACAAGGGCTTCGTGCACCTCGACGTGGGCAAAGCCCGCTACTGGGCCGTCAGCCGGCCGCCGCGCAAGAAGCGCATACACCGCCGCGCCAAACATGCCGGCCGCGTGGCGCAGCAGCGCCGCGCCGCCCCGGCCGCCAAGGCCGCCCCGCAGCGAAGGCCTGCCGCGGCCGCGAGACCGGCCCCGAAAACATCCAGGACATCTTCTTCCCGTAAGCTTTATCCCGGCCGTTCCTAGCGGGGGGGGCGCCTTGCCGCCGCCGGCCGCCGCGGGCTTGCAATCTGCGTATAATTTAGGTTCAATTGACGGAGATCAACCGATCGGAGGTGTGAGCATGAAGAAGAGTTTATTCTGTTTCGCGGTCCTCGCGCTGCTGGCCGGGGCGGCTTTCGCCGGAGAGGACAAGGTCATTTACGGCAGCGACGACCGCCTGGATATTTACCAGGTCACCGACGCCCGCCTGCTGAAGCTGGCCGATTCCACCGTGGGCCTGTTCAATTCCTATGATATAAGCCTAGAGGGCCAGGTGGCGAAGCTCGCCACCGAATCCTACGCGGACGGCTACGGCCTGTGCAAGGAAGAGCCTTTCTACGACCAGGTCACCGGCGCCTTCTGCTCCGGCTCGCTGGTGGCGCCCGACGTCATCATGACGGCCGGGCACTGCGTGAAGACCGAGGACGCCTGCCGCAATACCAAGTTCGTGTTCGGCTTCGCCGTCAAGCAGAAGGGCGTGATGCCCCTGCAGGTGCCCGCCTCCGAGGTTTACGGCTGCGCCCAGCTGCTGGGCCGCGAGCAGGTGGGTTCCGGCGCCGACTGGGCGCTGGTCAAGCTGGACCGCCCCGTGGCCAACCACGCCCCGCTCAAGTACAATACCGCCGACACCGTTAAGAACGGCGACCCCCTGGTGGTCATCGGCCACCCTGCCGGCCTGCCCACCAAGATCGCCGGCGGCGCCACCGTGCGCGACGCCTCGCCCAAGGGCTACTATGTCGCCAACCTGGACACCTACGGCGGCAATTCGGGCAGCGCGGTCTTTAACGCGCGCACCGGCGTGGTGGAGGGAATACTCGTGCGCGGCGCGCAGGACTATGTCTACCAGAACGGCTGCGGCCTCTCCAATGTCTGCGCTTCCGACGGCTGCCGCGGCGAGGACGTGACCAAGCTGTCCGCGGTCACCGCCTTCTTCGTGAAGTCCCTGGCCGCCGCCCCGGCGGGCGGACCCGCCCGCCCGGCGCCGGCCTTCGCCATGCTGCGGAGCCTGGCCCCCTCGGCGGATTGAGTCCGGCCGCCTGCAAAAAGGCCCCGGCCGCAAGCCGGGGCCTTTTTAATGCTCGGGCGACCGGGCCGGGAGTTCAGTCCTGAGTTATGGTAATTACCGATAAGAATGGCGCCGGAAGGCGGGGGGCGGCGGCGTGACCGGCGTCCTGCTGCCGCTCGCCGGCCTGCTGGGGGCCAGCTTCCTCGCTTCTACCCTCCTGCCCGTCAGTTCCGAGGCGGCCCTATTCGCCGTGCTGAAACTGGACCCGGCCCTCTTCTGGCCCGCTCTCGGCGTGGCCACCCTGGGCAATACCGCCGGCGGCCTGACCACCTACCTGATAGGCCGCTATGCCGGCAGCCGCAAGCCGCTGCCTCAGCTCGAGCGCGTGAGCCGCTACGGCGCTCCCCTGCTGGCCCTGGCCTGGCTGCCGGTGGTGGGGGACGGCTTCTGCCTGGCCGCAGGCTGGGCGAGGGTGAACTGGATCTCCGTAGCCGCTTTCTCGGCCGCCGGGCGCTTCCTGCGTTACTGGCTGGTGGCTCAGGGCGCCCTCTGGTGATCCTCCCTTAAGGAAATATTAATAACTAGCAGTCTTGACAATAGACTGC
>CAYSYJ010000134.1:0-6780 GCA_964435105.1 uncultured Elusimicrobiaceae bacterium | reverse complement strand
CCCCGCCGGGTGCCTTTTTGCTTGTGCCGCCAAGCGGATCGGGTCCGTACCGCCGGCAGGGGCTCCAAAGCCGGCGTCGCGCACACCGTGCGCGCGCCTGACTACCTCGGACGAGTTGTGTCGCGTGCTTCGCACGCTCCACCCGGCGCTTACGCAAGCCTCGGGCAGGTTGTGTCGTCCGCTTCGCGGACTCCACCCCGGAGTCCTTTTTCGCCCCTGCCGGCGGTCCGGACTTATGTCGGCCAAGTGGTATGCCTTCGGAGGGATGTCGCGCAGGGCGAGGCTTACGTAAGCGCCGAGCCCGAGTGGCAAGCGGCGGCAACGGTGTTGCCGACCGCGTGCCCGAAGAAGGCATACCACTTGGCTGACTTGATAGTGAAACTTTTGGAGGGGGGCGGGCATCTAATAGTGGTAGGGAAAAGGAGAGTGACGGTTATGGCTTTCATGGACCAGCAGACTTCGGACGAGGTTAAGAAGCGGCTCGACGCTTTGGAAACCGAGGTGAAGATAGTGTTCTTCAAGGAGACGCTGCTCTGCCAGACCTGCGGCCCGGCTGAGGATTTCCTGAAGGAAGTAGCGGCGCTTTCGCCCAAGGTGAAGTTGGAAGTCTATAACCGCGTCACCGACACCGAGAAGGCCGCAGCCTACGGCATAACACTGAGCCCCGCCGCCGTGATCGAAGGCCCCAAGGGTTCGCGAGTCCGCTTTTTCGGCATACCGGCCGGCTACGAGTTCGTCTCCCTGCTGGAGGCCCTGAAGAACTCGGCCGCCGCCGCGAGCGACCTGCAGCCGGACACCCTGGCCGCCCTGGCCGGCCTCAAGGCCCCGGTGAATATCAAGGTTTTCGTCACGCCCACCTGCCCCTACTGCCCCTCGGCGGTGGTGCTGGCGCATAAGTTCGCGCTGGCCTCGGCCCAGGTCACGGGGGAGATGGTGGAAGCCACCGAGTTCCCGCAGCTCGCCGACAAGTACGGCGTGGAAGGCGTGCCGAAGATAGTGGTCAACGAGAAAGTGCACCTGGTGGGGGCCCAGCCGGAATCCGCCATGCTCAAGGCCGTGCTGGAAGCGGCCGTATAGGAGAGACTATGTTCATCAAGAACGTCGGTAAACTGGACAGGGTAATACGCTTCGTGGCCGGCCTGGCCCTGGCCTTCGGGGCCTATAAGGCCGAAGGCCCCGCCATGTGGATACTGGCCGTGGCCGCCGCCGCCGCCGTGATAACCGGCCTGGTAGGCTACTGCGGCCTCTACGCGCTGCTCGGCGTCAACACCTGCAAAGTGGATTAGGGACGTAGATGAAAATATGAATTGTTTCTAATTGGCGATTCCAATAGGCGTCAATTTAGGAATATATTCATCTACGTCCCTCAAGGGGATTAACGCTCGGCGAGGGTTATTTCCGCCGTCCGCTCGGCCCCGGCTGAAAGATAGGTGATACCTGTCTTCTGCCCGGGGTTCAGCTTTTTCAGCGCCGCCGAATAGGCGCGCAGGTCCGGCGTGGCTTCCCCGTTCAGGGACAGCAGCACGTCCCCGGCCTTCACGCCGGCCGCGTCCAGCGGCGAACCCGGGGCGACGTCCTGGGCCCTGACGCCGGGGCCGGGGAAAGAGAAATCCGGCACCAGCCCGGTAGAGGCCTTGCGCTCGCCCGCCGGCCCGGCCGCCGCTGGCCGGCCGGAAGGGCGGGTAAGGAATTCGGAACCGCCGGCAAGGTAATCTATTATCTCCTTCGCGAACTCCGCCTGCTTCACTATGCCGGCCGCGTCCACCTTGTCCGCCGTATCAGAAGGTTTGTGATAGTCCGAATGGGGACCGGTAAAGAACTGCACGGCGGGGATACCCGCCTCGATGAAGCTCTGCTGGTCGCTGGAATCCAGGTCTTCCTTCACCAGGTCATAGTCCGTGCCGGTCACGAAACCGGCACCGCGGAAGATGTGCACCCATTTGTCGGAGGAATTCGAGCCCAGCACAAGCAGCTTTCCGGAGCCCAGGCGGCCTATTGTGTCGAAGTTCAGGGCCGCGTTCACCTTGCCCTTGAGTTCCGGGGGCAGGCCGGCCAGGAAGGCTTTTGACCCCAGCCGTCCCAGTTCTTCACCGTCGAAAGCCGCGAAGATCACGGAGCGCTCCGGCCTGCGCTGGCCATAGTACCGGGCCAGCTCCAGCAGCAGCCCCACGCCGGAGGCGTTGTCGTCCGCGCCGGGAAATACCGCGCCGCCCGCCGCCGGCAGGTGGTCGTAATGGGCGGCGAGCGTCAGATACTCGTCCTTGCGTGAAGTCCCGGGCAGCAGCCAGACCTCGCCGGCAGCCCTTGCGGCGCCGGGGAAAGGGCTCAGCCCGGCCTTGGTAAACGCCCTGCGCAGCAGCTCCCTGGCCCGGGAATGCCCCCGGGCGCCGGGGGCCCGCCCTCCGGGCGCGGCGGCCAGCGCGGAGACGTCGGCCGCGACGCGCTCCGCGGAGAAGTCGGAAGGGGGATAGGCCAGCGGTCGGCGGGCCGGGTAGCGGCCCGGCGAGGCTTTGGCCGGTCCGGGGAGATCGGCCGCGAGCGGCGACCGGGAAACTTCCCAGACGCCGGAGGCCACCGAATTCATGCCTGCGTCGAAGACCAGCCAGGAGTACTTGCCGTAATGCGGCAGCTTGGCGGCCAGCAGCGGCAGCCTGTCGGGAGTGCCGGATTCCACCAGGGCGGCGGAGAAGGCGGGATCTTCCTGGTCGAAGGCGGCGAAGACGAAGGTGTGCCCCGCCCTGTCGAAGCGGCGGTTCCCTATCGTCACGGCCTCGGGCGTGAACCTGGCGCCGTAGGCCGCCAGGCCGGCCTCGAAGTCCGGGGCGTGCAGGTTCTCGGCGCCGAAAAGCCAATAGGCCGACTTCTCCGGCGGGGGCGCGCTGTCGTCGAGCAGCCGCGGCAGGTTGCTCTTGTCCTTGGTCCAGCGTTCGGCCAGGGCCTGCCAGGGGTCGCCGGCCGCGCCGGCCGGCAGCAGCAGGGCGGGGCGCTCGGCGCCCAGCACGCGCGACAGGGTGGGCGGGGTTTCTAGCGGGCTCAGTTTGCGGAAAACGTCGAATTCCGGGTCGACCTCCAGTCGGGCCGGGCGCGCCGGGGCCGCGTAATGGTAGGTCTCCCGCCTGCCGGTCAGGCGCAGGGTCCTGAAGCGGGGTTCCTTCAGACCTTCCAGGTATACCGCCACCGGGACTTCCAGCGCATAAGGCTCGCCGGGCTGTTTCTGGGAAAGCGTGAATTCCAGGTCATAGCCTTCCAGGGCCTTGGAGACCTTAACGCCGGAAAGCGCCAGCTCGGGGGCGCCGGCGCGCTCCACCCACTGCGAGAAGAAAGGCGCGAGCCGGCCCGGGCCGGAGACCTTCTCGAAGGCGGCGCGCAGGTCGGCGAAAGAGGCCGCCCTGTGCCGGTTGCCGGCGTAAAAGGCCCGCAGGCCCTTTATGAATCCCTCGTCCCACAGCGCCCGCCTGAGCATGTGGTAGACCATCATGGCCTTGCCGTAGCCCACGGCCTCCGAGGCCGAGGAGTGGCGCGAGCGGAAAGCGGTAAGGGGGAAGTCGGCCCCGCCGCGGACATAGTCGGAGTATTTCTGCAGGGCGGCCATACGGTACTCGCGCCCTTTGCCGCGCCCCTCGGAGATCAGGTAATCGGCCAGGTAGGCGGTAAGGCCCTCGCACCAGTTGCCCGAGGCGTAGTCCACGAACACGCCGTTGCCCCACCAGTTATGCAATATCTCGTGGGGGTAGGAGGAGTTGAGGATGAAGGGCAGGCGGACGACCTTGGAGCCGAGCAGCGTGAAAGAAGGCAGCCCGTAGCCGGTCTCCCAGAAATTCTCTACCAGGGCGAACTTCGGGTAGGGATAGTCTCCCAACAGTTCCGAATACATCCTGATATAGCGAGCGGTGGCGTCCAAGTACTTGTCCGCCAGGGGTTTGTCCGGAGAGCGCAGGAAGGCGTAATAGCGCCGGGGCCCGTCCTGCACGGAGTATTCCGTGTAGCGGCCGCAGACCAGGGTTATCTCGTCGTGCGGGTCGGAACTCTCCCAGGCGGAGATATTGGCCCCCGGCTCGGCCCGGTGGCCCGAGCGCAGGCCGCCGGCCACGGCCTGGTAGGGCGGCGGCAGGGAGGCCTCTACCCGGTAGGTCACCAGCGCGCCCTCGAAATGCGGGTACCAGCCCGAGGAGCCCGCCAGATAGCAGCCGTCGGGGGAGATGGTGCCCGGGGTTTCGGAGAAGGAGCGGGCATAGTCCTCGGCCGTTTCGCCGAGCGGATGGCTGATGCGCCCGGAGTAGGCGAGCCGGAAAGAGCCGGCCGGCCGGCGCAGCGCCAGGCGGTAGGCCGCGACGGGCAGGGAACCGGTGGAGAAGTTGATCCCGTGGCGGGCGGCCTCGGCGGCGGGCAGTTCCGTCACTTCGCCGTCGGGGGAGGAGGGGGAGAGGCCCGGGTGGAGGGTGAAGAAGAACTCGGGGCGCTTCCCGTCCAGCTTGACCCGGTCTTCCGCCTTAAGGGTCCCGCCCTCCGGGTCTATGGAGATCTTCAGCTCGTGGCGCACCGGCCCGGCCGCGGCCGCGCCGCAGCAGAATAACAAGGCGATAAAGTACAGGTTCTTCATGGGTTCCCCGCTGCCGTAAAATTAATACAATATACTACAACTTTTAGCGGCGGGGCCGGCCCCGGCCGCCACGGAGAGAACCATGAAACACGCGCAAAAAACAGGCCTGCTGCTGGTGATAGACGCCGTCGGGCTGTCCACGCTGGAGTACCTGCTTAAGAATTACCCCGGCAAGCTGAAGCTGCCGAACCTGGCCCGGCTTGGGCTGGGGGAGGTCCTGCCGCGGCCGCTCGCCGGGCGCCTTGGCGGCAAGTACGGCGGCAAGGCCTACGCGGCCGCCGTGGAGCAGGTCTCGGCCACGGCCGACAGCCTGGTGGGCCACCGCGAGATGATGGGCGTGGTGGATCGCCGTACCTACGACCTGTTCGATAACGGGTTCAGGCGGGATTACCTCGAAGAGCTGGAGCGCCGCATCGGGCGCAAGACCTTCTTCAACAAGATGGCCGGCGGCATGGAGGCCATAGAGCTCAACGCCGCGGAACACGAGCGGACGGGGAAGCCTATCGCCTACGCGAGCAAATGCGACCCTCTGATACAGCTGGCCATGAACGAGGCCGTGATCCCGGTGCACGAGCAGCACAAGATCGCCGATACGGCCTTCGCGCTGGCCATGGAGATGAAGATCCCGATAACCCGGGCCATCGCCCGCTCCTATATAAAGAACGCGCAGGGGGAGATCATCCGCACCTCCAACCGCCACGACGCGGTGCTGCCCATCGGGCAGAAGACCCTGGTGGACGTGCTGAACGAGGGAGCGGTGTGGACCGTGGCCGTGGGCAAGACCGCGGACCTGGTGAACACGGTCTACCGCGCCAAGGTCAAGCTCAGCCACGAGGTGTACCTGGACCCGGCGCTGAAGCTGCGCTTCGTGCACCCGAAGAAGAAGGACACCAACCCTTTCTCCATCCAGGGGACCATCAACGCCCTGCAGGCGGCTCACGCGGTGTACCGCCCGAAGGGGACCTTCGTCTTCACCAACCTGGTCGACACCGACAGCGTCTACGGGCATACCCGCGACGTGGCCGGCGCGCTGAAGTCGCTCGAGGAGATCGACCGCTGCCTGCCCCTGATAGAGAAGAACCTGGCCAAGGGCGACCTGCTGGGCATCACGGCGGACCACGGCATGCTGCACCGCGAGGATTACGGCTACCACAACAATGAGCCGCTGCCTTTCCTGGCCTGGCGCAAGGGCGCCGACCGGCGGCTGGGGGGGCTTAAGACGGGGGCCATGCCCGGGCTGCTGGACATCGGCAACGTGTTCGCGCAGTTCTTCGGCCTGGCCGAAGACTACAAGAAGATCGTGAAGCTGCGCTAAGCCTGCGCGGGGAAAGCGAAAGGCCGGGGCTCTCCCCGGCCTTTCTTCATTGTGTGGTTATGCTAAAAGCCGTGCGCAGGGTGCTTTCTGAGGGATGTCACGGAGACCGAGGCTTGCGTAAGCGCCGGGTGGAGCGTGCGAAGCACGCGACACAATTCATCGTTCAAGCTCGAGTGTCAAGCAGCGCGCACGGTGTGCGCGACTGCGTGCCCGAAGACAGCACCCTGCGCATGGCAGACGAAACGGGAAATCTTCCTGGCTCTCAGAGGCGTGCCTTCGTCCAGGCTGGTCAGTGCTGGTAGTCGGGGTCGACGAAGGCGCGGTAGGACTGCGGCGTGAGCGCCGCCCAGCTGTAGCGGTTGGCCGCGTTCCACAGCACCCAGCTCTCGAGGTGGTTCAGGCGGGTGGCCACGATCTGCGCCCGCACCTCGGGCGCGCCGTAGGAGACCCCGAACAGCGAGAAGTCCTGCAGGTAGGGGCGCAGCTTGGCGTAGTCGGTCCCGAGCTTGCCCATGGCGTCCTTCAGGCCGCGGTTGATGACCTTGTAGGGCTCCTTGTTGGGGTTCTTCAGGTTGTACTCGCCGGTGTAGTAATGGGAGGGGTACATCATCGGGTAGACATAGTCGGCGCCGTCCGCCAGCGTGGAGATGTCCTGCCCTATGCCCATGTCGTCCTTCACCGTGGTGGTCAGGCCGAAGACGTCCGCCGAGATCTTGACCTTGTAGGGGGCCAGCCGCTTGCGGGCGTAGGCCAGGAACTCGCCCAGGTTGCGGGTGGAGGTCTGGCGGTTGTGGGGCTTGGAATAGCGGCACAGCGAGGTGTCCCCCTCGGTGGGATAGCGGATATAATCGAACTGGATCTCGTC
>CAYSYJ010000133.1:0-6912 GCA_964435105.1 uncultured Elusimicrobiaceae bacterium | reverse complement strand
AGATCTTCAAGAACTCCCTGACCACGCTGCCGATGGGCGGCGGCAAGGGCGGCTCCGACTTCGACCCCAAGGGCAAGTCCGACGCCGAAGTGATGCGCTTCTGCCAGAGCTTCATGACCGAGCTGTTCCGCCACATCGGCCCCGACACGGACGTGCCGGCCGGCGACATCGGAGTGGGCGGCCGCGAGATCGGCTACATGTACGGCCAGTACAAGCGCCTCAAGAACGAGTTCACCGGCGTGCTGACCGGCAAGGGCATCACCTGGGGCGGCTCGCTGATACGCCCCGAGGCCACCGGCTTCGGCGTGGTCTATTTCTGCGAGGAGCAGCTCAAGAGCAAGGGCACCAGCCTCAAGGGCAAGACCGTGGCGGTATCGGGCTTCGGCAACGTGGCCTGGGGCGCCGTCAAGAAGGTAGACGACCTGGGCGGCAAGGTGGTCACCATCTCCGGCCCCGACGGCTACATCCACGACCCCGAGGGCATCAAGGGCGAGAAGTGGGAGTACATGCTGCAGCTGCGCGCCAGCGGCCAGGACATCGTGGCCCCGTACGCGCAGAAGTTCAAGAGCGGCAAGTTCTTCGCCGGCAAGCGCCCCTGGGAAGTCAAGGTCGACGTGGCCCTGCCCTGCGCCACCCAGAACGAGCTGGGCGAGACCGACGCCAAGAACCTGCTGAATAACGGCGTGATGTGCGTCACCGAAGGCGCCAACATGCCCTGCACCCCCGAGGCCGTCGAGGCCTTCCAGAAGGCGGGCATACTGTTCGCCCCCGGCAAGGCCTCCAACGCCGGCGGCGTGGCCACCTCGGGCCTCGAGATGAGCCAGAACAGCATGCGCATGAGCTGGAGCCGCGAGGAAGTGGACAAGCACCTGCACAACATCATGGTGAACATCCACAGCGCCTGCGTCACCGCCGCGAAGGAAGCCGGCCACCCCGGCAACTACGTGATGGGCGCTAACATCGCCGGCTTCAAGAAAGTCGCCGAAGCGATGATGGCCCAGGGCCTGGTCTAAAGTACCGAGGTCCTTCAGAAGAGGGGCGCCCCCCGGGGCGCCCCTCTTTTTTTGTCATGGCGCCCCGTCTATTTTATATACTGCGACTTATATGAAAGCCAGCCTGAAACTCCTGCCCCTCCTCCTGCTGACCCATTTCGCTTTGGCCCGCGCGGAAGATCGCAAGCCCGCGGTCAAAGCCCTGTACTCTCCCGATTTCCAGGTCCGCGCCAAGGCGGTAAAGGACCTGTCCGCCGCACGGCCAGGCGCCGAGGCCGGCGAGGTCGCCTCGCTGCTGAAAAAGGAGCTGGAATGCGCCGGCGCCCCCGCGAAGCCTGCGGGGTGTCACGCCCACAGGTTCGTCTACAACGCGCTGATGGCGGCGGGCAACCTGGCCGAAAAGGACTCCGGCGAACCTTGGGCGCTGCTGGTCTGGCTCAGCCGGGGCGAGACCGTGAACGAGGGCTCCTTCTTCCAGGACCCGGCCAAGCCGGAAGACGACGGCCACCGGGGGGCCCATTATTTCTCGCCGGCCAACCCCGACCCGAAGCTCACCCGGAAGGCCCTGCAGAAGATCCTGGACCGGGCGGTCGCTAAAGCGGGAGTCGTGCCCTCCTGCTCCTGGAGCCGCGAGAAGATCGCCGCGCTGGCCCGGCCGGCCAAGGCCCCGCCCGGCTACGAGGCCTATTCTTACTTCCGGGATTATTCCCCCGCCGGCGTCCAGGGGCAGTTCCGGGTGACCGACGCCCAGGACTGGGTTTTCAAGGACGGGCGCCAGGTCTCGTGCGGAAGGAACAGGAAGGTCGTGCAACTCGGCGCCGCGGGCTTCTTCGCCGCCGCCTTCACCGACTACTCGGACGAGACCACCCGCCTGCTCATAGAGCTTTACGCGCTGGAAAGCGGGAAGCTGGCCTGCGCCTACGAGATCGAAGGCCTGCCGGAAGGCAAGCCCGACCCGGTGGCGGGCGTACAGGCCGACCCGGCCGGGTTCCTGCCGGCGCTTTTCGAGATCGGCAAGGACGGCTGCAAACCGAGAAAGGTCCCGGGCTACACTTTCACGCCCGCCGGCGGGGCCGATTGAGCCGCGCCGCGGCCGGCGCGCCTTTTACTTTCCTCCCTCTATCGTCTATAATTTAAGCAGCGGAGGTTTCGACATGGCAAAGATACTGGTGGTGGACGATATCAAGGAGATAGTGGATTTCTCCAAGGAATTCTTCGAGGATTTCGGGCACGAGGTGCGCACCGCGGATACCGCCACGGGCGCGATCGCGGCCCAGCGGGAATTCAACGCGGACGTCATCCTGCAGGACCTCAACATCCCGGAAGGCGGCGGCATCCACGTTTACGAAACCCTGCGCGCCGCGGGCGACCTTGTCCCCATCATCTTCTCCACCGGGAAGCCGGAGACCATAGGCAATATCGGCGCCATGAAGAACGTCTCGGTGCTGCGCAAGCCCACGGCGCCCGAGGCGCTGATGGCCGAGGTGCAGAAGTGGCTCGCGGCCAAGCCCGCCGCCGCTCAGGCCGCGCCGCCGCCGCCCCCGCCGCCTCCGGCCCGGCCGGTGCAGTATAACCCCCCTCCCCCGCCGCCCAAGCTCAACCGCTAGGCGCGCGGCCCAAAAGAAGAAGGCGGAGCGAGGCTCCGCCTTCTTCTTTTTGTGGAGCGGCCGTTTCAGTTCTCGTAGATGCCGGGGAGGTAGGAGGCGGGGGCCAGGGCGGTCTGCGTCCGCGGGTCCAGCGGGCCGTAGTAAATATCCATGTGGTGCCTGGGGGTGTACTCCCCGGCCACCAGCTTCTTGATCCGCTCGACCCGGTCCTTGTTGGCCTGGGGATTCAGGACCGGGCTGAAGGTGTCCGGGGCCACCAGCAGGGCCACCAGCGAAAGGTATTCGTCCTCCCTGAGCCGGTCGAACCTGCGCCCGTAATAACACTCCGCGGCGGCGGCGAAGCCGCGCACCGGGACGCCGCGGCAGTTGCCCAGGTAGGCGTAGTTGAGCAGCAGGGTCAGTTGGTCCTGCTTGGAGACCAGCGGGTGCACTGCGAAGCGGGCTATCAGGGTCTGCTTGAGCTTGGCCAGGCCCGGTTTAAAATCGTCGAAATAGAAGATCTTGACCACGGCCTGGGTTATAGTGGTGAGCCCGGCGCCCGGCGTTTTCAGGTCCACGCCCTTGTGGCCCAGGAAATCGGGGTCCTCCACTTTCAACAGCTGGTCCAGGCGCCGGCGGGGAAGCTCTCCGGGTTTTATGAGCGCTTTTTCGGGGCTGAGGGCCGCCGCCATTATGGCGGGGGTGGCCCGCCGCGCCTTCACCACCACCCCGGCGCAGTACAGCAGCAGGGCCGCGCCCAGCAGCAGGGGCACCAGGCCGGCCCAGCAAAGGAAGGTCCGCAGCGGCGACGGCTTTCGCCGGCGGCAGGTATCCAGGAGATGTTCGTTGCGCTTGAAGTGCTTGGAGAGCATCCTCGAACGCGTATGTAGCGGTGTATGATCCATTAAGCCTAACCCGGATATATAATATAAAGCACGGGCGCGCTTTTGTCAAGGCCGCGCCCTTTGATCTATTTCCCGGCCGCGGGGAGATCGTGACGGGGCAGGCCGGCCAGGGCGGCCAGGAGGCCGGCCTGGTCGTCGGTGCCGATCAGCAGGCGCCCGCCGGAGCGCAGGCGCAGCTCCACCAGTTCCCTGCTGTTGACATTGTAAAGCCAGCCGCCGCCGGCGTAGTGAATACCCCAGCCGCAGAGCCGGCCGCTCTTGGCCGCCCCGACGGAAACGATATCAGACAAAGGCACCGTCCTGCGGATAAGCCCGGCCCCGAAGCGCAGCGTCAGGCTGCCCTGGTCCACGGTCACGGTCAGGTTATAAAAGAGGGGCAGCGAAACCGCCAGCACTCCCGCGCCAAGCCAGAGCCCCGACGCGCCCCCGCATGGCGGCGCGATCAGGGCCGTCAGCGCCAGGACAAGGCAGGCGGCTCCGGTCACGGAGATTATAACCCAGCCGGTCTCGGTATGTTCGTAGTTGTTCATAAAGAGTTCAGGGCTTAGCCTGTTCTGCGGGTCCGTCCAGCACCTGCCTCACCTTGTCGGCCAGGGCGTCGGCCGCGAAAGGCTTGTAAATGAAGGCCACGCCGGGCTCCAGAACGCCGTGCTTGACTATGGCCTCGTCCGTATAGCCGGACATGAAGAGCGTCTTCGAGCAGATCTCCCTGTCGGCCAGCTCCTTGGAAAGTTCCGGGCCGGTCATGCCGGGCATGACCACGTCGGTCAGCAGCAGGTCCACCCGCCTGCCGCGCTTCTCCGCCAACTCCAGGGCCTCCTTGCCGGAAGCGGCCGCCAGCACGGTATAGCCGGCAGCCTTCAGTATCCGCTCGCCCAGGCGGCGCAGGCTTTCTTCGTCCTCGGCCAGGAGCACCGTCTCGGTGCCTCCGGTCAGCGGCCTGGACTCGGTGACGGGCGCGGGCCGGGCAGGGGCGGGGGCCAAGGGGAAGCAGACGGAAAAAACGCTGCCCTTGCCGGGGGAACTTTCCACCACTATATCTCCGCCGCTCTGCTTGACTATTCCGAAAACCACAGACAGCCCCAGCCCGGTTCCCTTGCCTTCCGGCTTGGTGGTGAAGAAAGGGTCGAAGATATTTCCCCTCACCGTCTCCGTCATGCCGCAGCCGTTGTCGCGCACCCTGACGCAGGCCAGGCGGCCGGCGTTGCGCAAGCTGCGGTCCGGCGGCAGGTCCACGGCGCCTTCGCAAAGGCAGGTCTCAAGGACTATCTCCCCCGGGCCGTGCAGCGCGTCCCTGGCGTTCACGACCAGGTTGAGGATGACCTGCTCTATCTGACCGGGGTCCACCTTGGCAAGGCAGGGCGCGTTAACCAGCCGCGTGGAAAGCTTGACCTCCTCCCCGATCAGGCGCAGGAGCAGCTTGGTCATGCCGCCGATAACCTGGTTGAGGTCCACGACCTTCGGCTCCATGATCTGCCGCCGGCTGAAGGCCAGCAGCTGCGCAGTCAGCGACGAAGCCTTGTCGGCCGCGGCCATTATCTCCCCCAGGTCGTCCCTGGCCTGAGTGCCCGCCGGCAGGGTTTTGGCGGCCAGCGAACAGTAGCCCTTGATCGCGGTCAGCAGGTTATTAAAGTCGTGCGCGACGCCTCCGGCCAGGTGGCCTATGGCCTCCATCTTCTGGGCCTGGTGGAACTGCTCTTCCAGCTTAAGCGCCCCGGTAATATCGCGCGTCACGGCCACGTAATTAACGATCCGGCCTTCCTGGTCCCGCACCGCCGAGACCACGGCCTGTTCGGTGTAGAGGGCGCCGTCCTTGCGGCGGTTGACCATCCGGCTCTCCCAGGTCTTGCCGGAAGAGATGGCCTCCCACATTCGGCGGTAGAACTCCGCGTCGTGCTGACCGCTTTTGAGCAAATTGGGGTTCCGCCCGAGCACCTCGGCCTTGGAGTAGC
The DNA here is from genome assembly GCA_964435105.1 of uncultured Elusimicrobiaceae bacterium. GTDB lineage: Bacteria > Elusimicrobiota > Elusimicrobia > Elusimicrobiales > UBA9959 > UBA9959. The sequence continues at coordinate 1,477 of CAYSYJ010000133.1, read as the reverse complement.
CGGTGACCTTTTCGAAAGCCGGGTTCACGTACTGTATCACGCCGGCCGGGTCGGTAATGACTATGGCGTCGCCCGCCTGCTCTATGGCCCGCAGCAGTTTTTCCTCTTCCGCCTCGGCGGCCCTTATCTCGGTGGTATCGGTGATGCCGACCACCAGCCGCGGCCGGCCGTACCTGTCCCGGAAATCCGCCAGGCTGGCCTCGCCCGTGCGCCTGGCGCCGTCGGCGCGGATAAAGCCGAACGTCATCGAGCGCTCGTACCCGGCGCCCGCGACGAACTTCCTGAAATTGGCGAGCACCTGCTCCTTGGACTCCGGCGCCAGGAAGCGCGCGAAGGATTCGGCCGAGAGATACTCTTCCTTGGGAAACCCGCCTATCTCTATGAGCCGCCTGTTGACCCACAACATCCGCCCGGCCTCGTCGAGTATGCAGATGGCGTTATGAGAGTACTCGGAAACCGCCTTGTAGCGCTCCTCGCTCTCTATCAGCTCCAGGCGGACGCGGGCGCGCTCGGTCTGGCGCAGCAGCAGCAGGTAAAAAAGGGCGGTAGCCGCGGGGTACACGACCAGCACCGGCAGGGCGATGCGGCGCAGCGTTTCCGCGGCCGCACCATCCGGAAGCAAAAACGTGCAGGCGAGCATGGCCAGGTGCACCGCCAGGCCGAAGAGCAGCGCCTCGGCGGGCCCGGCGCTCACTGTGGCCTGCGGCCTCCACCGCCGCCAGGCGGCGCCTATGCCGTAGGAACATGCGATGACGGCGATCCCCATCACTATCCCGTCGCCGCCGATCTGGTAGCGGAAAAGGCCGGCCATGGCCGCGGCCAGCAGACCCGACACCGGCCCGAAAAAGAGCGTGCCCACGCTCAGGAGAATGGACCTGACGTCGAAGACCAGCCCCGGGCGCATCACCCACGGGTTCAGCATCACGGCCAGCCCGACGCAGCCAAGCAGCAGCCCGGTGAAGATATCCCTGTACCTGGCCGGCTTGGCGGGCCTCAGATTGAACTCGGAATAGACCACCCCCACCCCGAGGAGAAGGCAGATATTGTAGATAAGGTCTTTAAGAAAGGACGCTTCCATAAACCCGGCCCTCCAGATGATATTACCACTAATATCCCCGGCAGGCAATAAAAAAGCCGCGCCGGAAGGCGCGGCTCTTCAAGGTCTAAGCGGGTTCAGTTGACGGATTCCTCGCGCCAGCCCTTGCCGGAGCGGCGGCGGGGCCCCATCACCCACAGGTAGGCGCCGTTCTTACAGGGCTTGAGGCCCGGCGTATCGGTACCTACCGAATGCCCCGGGGGGATACGGACGATGAGGCGCTCCCCTTTGCGGAGTTCCTCGCGGTCGTCTTTCTCGAAGTTGCACGTTATCGCCATAGCCGTCCTCTCTCTCTGCGCCGATACCCCCGTAAGCATATACTATGAAAAAGCGCTCCCGGCCGATAGGCCCGAAAGTCCCGGTTCCTCTCCGCTTTTTGGC
>CAYSYJ010000132.1:0-6938 GCA_964435105.1 uncultured Elusimicrobiaceae bacterium | reverse complement strand
GTCGAGGTCGGCGAAGGCGTAGAGGTTATAGGCCGCGCCGAAGGGCATATGCGCCTTCAGGCCGTAGGCCCCCTCGCGGTAGCCGATGCGCCGGATGAAAGGGTTCTTCTCCACGTTGATGAGGTCGGTGGGGTTCCAGAAATTGCAGCGCCCCCACTGCAGCACCTGCTTGCCGGCCCTGAAATACACCTTCCGGTCTATATTGAAATCCAGGAACAGCTCCCGCAGGCCGCTCTCGGTCTCGTCGGCGCCGCGGGTGTAGGTGGCCTCCAGGTTGGCGAAAGCTTTCACGCCGTTCTTCAGGCGGGCGTCCATGAACAGGTTGGCCTTCATGTAGGACGTGAAGGCGCCGGAAGTCCCGGTGCTGTAGAACAGGTCCTCGGCCACGGCGGTGAGTTCGCCGGAGAACCCCAGCGTCTTCTTCTCCTCCGCCGGCGCCGCGGCGGCGGCCGAGGCCGTTATCATGTCCTCGCCGGAGAACAGCTCCGCCTCGGAGACTTCCCCCGCCAGGGCGGGCGAGGCGGCCAGCGCCAGTATCAGTAAGGTCTTCATTTGCTCAGGTTCTCCAGGTAAAGCTTGACAAACAGTACCGGCAACGGCATCAGGGCTGATTCGATCTTAGCCGGCAGTATTGGATCCCGAATGTCGCCTCATCGGTAAAGTTATCCAAGCCGGCGTCCACCCAACGCCCTGACTCCGCCAGATTATCCAACTGCAACCGATAAATCTCTTTTTTGGAAAATATCTTACACATACTCTTATCCCGACAATACGATCTCGCCGTATTCCCCAGATAGCGTATACCGGAGAAGCCGTCCTTCTCGGGAAACAATCGCCGTATCGGTTCGGGGAAATTCTCCCGTGGGGCACAACCCGCCGGCAACTTGCCAGGCTCGGGGTCCAGCCATTTTGCGATACCTATCGAGACGTTCCATTCGGCGCAGCCATTGTTGCAGGTAAGATCGGCCCGTGCGCCGTTAGCCAGAATAGCCCGCTCTTCCGCCCCAATCGACACGCCTTTGCCGGCCAGGATCCTCATGTAGCCGGAGGCGTCGGAGGCCGCGCAGGCGTCATTCTTGGCAACCGCCGCTTTAAATTGCTCGAGCAAGGGCGAGAGTGCGCGTTCATCACCGACACTGACAAGCAGCTGGAGAGTCAAATCATCCTGATATCCGCCGCTATACTCTTTCCATAACAGGTCCCTCTCCTCCATCGCAAGAGAGAACCCGGCAAAAGACCGGAAATGTGACAGCATGGTCCAAGCTCCCGAACGACAGGGAGAAGTCTTATCCAGATACCTGCGGATCAATTCGCTGATCATCTGGCGGTCTATCGCCCCAGCCTTCTCAGTGTCATATACATGCGAAAAGATGGCCTGGCGCGCCGCCGCGGCCACCACCTGATTTTCATCCGCCAAATACCCTATCAACCCCATCCTTCCAGGAGAGGATGTCGAGACATCGATCCTGGATATCGAGTAAAGCCTTTCTCCGGCGGCCCTATCCAGAACCAGGCGCCCGTTCTCGTTGCGTTGAACCAAATATGGGCGGCCGCTCCGCCAGCTGTACCATTCCTTTATTTCCTTGATCTTTTCCGGCGGCTCGCTCCGTATATCCTCGCGGGTTGTGGTAAGTATTATCTCCCGCATATTTTCAGACCCGCGGACGCCCTCCGACAATACTCCTCTATCAATGTACTCAGAAGAACCGTCGGGTCCGTCCGCGGAAACATGTGAATATGTGTTTACGCTCCATATTTTGCCGAGAGCGCCGGCAGAGGCGTTATACTCGAATAGGACAGATACGCCATAATGATCGCATGAGTATTCCCCGCAGGCACCGTCCAGAATGATCAGGTCGGTCGTTTTGCTCAGCGGTAAAGGGCGGATCGAGATTCCAGGCCGCGCCTTATCACTCAAAATATATACAAAAAGCCGCTTCATGTCGAATACGCCACAGATGTCTTCGGACCCACCCTCTTCGATATCAGGCCGGTTCCCGGCAGCCGAAGTGCCGCAGAACAGGATAAGCGGCTCGCTGGTGGACCTGCTTTTTGTGATGCTCAGCGTTTTTATACGGAACTCCGTTGGCTCCTCCTGGAACAGTACCACCCCATCGATTTGGCGCCTGGCCTCCTGATCCAGCATCGCCGCCTCTATTTTTTGTCTGACTTCTTTTTCTGACGGGAAAGCCTGCCCTTCCATGGCAAAGGCGGATATGCGGCCGAGGATCGCAAGAATTGCCAAGAGCCGGACGGGAGATACACGTTCAGTTAAAAAGATGTGGAGCGCCTTCATTTGCTCAGGTTCTCCAGGTAGGCCTTGGTGAAGATGGAGTCGGCCAGCTTGCCGGGAACGATGGAGGAGATCTCCACTATGGTGCGGTTGCCTTTCTCGAACTCGTCGATGAAGAGCTGCTTTACCGGCACATAGCGGCCCTCCACCTCGGTGAACTTAAGGAAATAGGCGGTCTGCATCAGCGTGCCCGAGCCGGAATAGCTCTCCTGCTTGAGCAGCAGGTTATTGTCGCGGCGGGTCCAGTAGACCTGGCGCGGGTAGTCCACGTCGGTCACCCTGGCCTTCAGCTCGAACTTGTACACCGGCACCTTGCCCAGCGTCTCCTCCGAGAAGAGCTCCTTGCCGTCGGGGCCGGCGGCCGGGGCGTAGAGCTCCTCCAGTTTGCGCGTCTCGAAATCGTCGCCGCGCGCGTCGGTGCCGGCTATGCTCTCGTCGCGGTTGACGTGCTGGAAGGTGCGCGTGTTCTTGCGGTACATCCAGAAATTGTCGCCCACCCGCAGGTAGCCGTTGCCCTTCTCGTTCTCGGGCGCCCTTATGGCTATCAGGAAAGCGTCGTCCGCGTCGCGCCGGAAATAGGCCATGTCTATGATCTTGGTGCCCTGCCCCGCTTTCTGCTGGGTCAGGACCACGTCGGCCTTCACGTCGCTCTTCAGCCGGTAGTTATGGTCGATGGCCTTGAGTATCGGCGTCACGCGGCTGTCGGCCGCGAGGGCCGGGCCGCAGAACAGGGCGAGCAATGCGAGTCGTTCAAGCATAGTCCTTCCTCAATCGTAGTGGCGCAGGGCCTGCGCCGGGCTCATGGCGGCGGCGCGGCGCGCCGGGAACCAGGCCGTGGCGAGCGAGATGACCAGGATCAGCAGCGCGCTGCCCGCCACGCCCCAGAAAGTCGTCAGGAAATAGACGCGCCCGTCCACCAGCAGCATGCCGAGCGGGTTATCCTGCGGGTGGAAGACCGGCAGCGAGATGAGCCGCATGGCCAGGAAGCCCAGCGCCGTGCCGGCGGCCGAGGAGAAGAGCGTGAGGAAAAAGGTCTCCAGCAGGAAGGTGTCGCGCACGTCCTCCGCGCGCATGCCGATGGCGCGCACGGTGCCGATCTCCCTTGTGCGCTCGCGGATGGTCATGCGCAGGGTGTTCACCACGCCGAGCAGGATGATGAAGAACAGCACCAGCATCGCCGACACGGTGATGATGTTAAGCACGCCCTGCAGCTTCAGGATGTCGCTCGCGGTCTCGTACATGGTGGAGATGTCGGCGGTGGTGCCTTTGCCGCGGCCGCGGGCTATCTCCTGGTACTTCTTCTTGTAATCCTCGGTGGTATAGGTGCGCGGCAGCAGCGTCCATTCCGGCGCGACCAGCGCCTCCCAGCCGGGGGCGGGCGCCGCGCCGGCGGCCGGCAGGTCCTGGTAATAGGCCGCGTAGAACCTGCCCTCGTTCACCAGCACGCCGCCGGGACCTTCGCCGGGGAAGAGCAGGGCGGCCTTGAGTTTCACTTCGGCCCGGCCGGGCGCGAACTTGCGCGCCCAGGAGGCGCGGAACTCGCCGCCCGCCTTCACGCCCAGCGCGCGCGCGGTGCGCGAGTCCAGCAGGGCGCCGTCGCGGCGCAGGGCCGCCTCCAGGACGGCCGGGGAGAGCTTGAGCCGCGCGGCCAGCGCCTCGCGGGAGGCGGCGTCGGTCTTTACGCCGAACAGCGCGGCCCGGCGGCCGTTCACGGAGGCCTCGATGGAGGCGGGGCCGGGCTTGAGGCGCGCGTGGATGGCGTCGGCCACGGCCCGGGCGTCGCGCTGCGGGTTTTCCAGGGTGAGGACGAAGCTGCCGGTCTCCCAGGGCCGGTAGCCCAGCAGTACCTTGGCGCGCTCGCGCTCCAGGAACACCACCGGCTGCATGAAGATGTTGTCGTTGCGCATCACGGCGGCCACGGTCAGGCGGGCCGCCTGGTCCTGGCCGAACATGTCGCGGAAGCGCACCCGCACCGTGTCGCCCATGCCCACGTTGAGGTACCGGGCCTTCTCGGCGGAGATGACCACCGGGTTCTCAGCCTTGGAATCGCGCGCGCCTTCCCAACTGCCCTCCACCACGCGGAAGGACTCCTTCAGTTCGCGGCGCTCCTCCTCCGAGAGCTCCGCCGACATATCTGCCCCGACCAGGATGATATTGTCGGACTTGCCGTTGCCAATGGCGCGCATGAAATAGCCCACGCCCTCCTCTACCTTCTCCACGCCGGGCAAGCCGCTCACGGCCGCCAGGGCGCGCCGCCTGTCGCGGAAGATCTCGCGCATCACGCCGCCGCGCTCGTTGAAGCGCACCGACACGTGGCCGGTGACGTAGCGCATGATGCGGTTGAACATGATGTCGGAGATGCCGGCCGAGAAGGAATTGGCCGTCACCAGGATGGCCACGCCTATGGCCATGGCGGAACCCAGCAGCAGGTTGCGCCGCTTCTGCCGCAGCAGGTTCCTCAGGCTCAGGCGGATAAGCAGTCCCATCGTCAATCCCTCGCTATCGCTTCCAGCGGCGTTATGCCGGCCGCCACCTTCATGGGGTAGAGCGCCGCCAGCACCGTGACCACCGCGAGCTGCAAAGCCGCCAGCGCCACGCCGTAAAGGTCCAGCATGGGGCGGAAGATATCCCCGCCGTAGAGCAGCTGCAGCATGTCGTTGGAGGTGGAAATTTTGAGCAGCGGTATCAGCTCCACGGCCAGCACGCCGGCGAGTATCCCCGCGCCGCCGAAGACCGCGGACAGCAGGGCCGTCTCGCCCAGGAACATCCCGCCTATAAAGGGCTTCTGCGCGCCCACCGCCCGCATCATCCCTATCTCGGAGGCGCGCTCCATGGCGGCCATGGTCAGCGTGTTCACTATGATGATGACCGCCACCGAGAACAGCAGCAGCACGAAGATGAACAGGGCGCTCCTGATGATGAGCGCCATGCTGCCCATGGGGCCGGCGGCCTGGTTCCAGGTCACGGCGCGGGCGTCGGCGCCGGCGGCCTTGAGCGCGGCGTTAAGCTCCCTCACCGCCTTCTTATAGGGAACGCCGGGCTTGAGCTTGACGAAGACGGCGTTATAGACGCCGTCGGCCGGGTCCGCGGCCGGGCCGCGCTCGGTAAGCCGGCGGGGCGCCGCCCTGGGGGCCGCGCCCACCAGCTCTTCCCCGCCGAACAGCGAATCCAGGTCGCCGCCTTCGAGCGAGAGCAGTTTTTTCTCCTCCCCGGTCACCTGCGCGGCCATGTCGGCCGAGGTGAAATAGCCTAGGCATTCGCGGTAGGACTCGATGTCCACCAGGCAGAAATGGCCGAAGACCTGGTTCAGCGCGCCGTAGCGCACGATACCCCGCACCGGGAAGCGGATATCGCTGGTGGTGTTCATGCCGCCGCTCATGCCCATCATCACCACGCTGCTGCTGACCACCAGCGAGTCCAGCCGCTCCAGCGCCTCCTTCTTGAGGTTCGCCTTCACCAGCCGCCCGCCCTCGGGCAGGTACCAGATATCGTAATAGTTGTAGAATTCGTCGCGGGCGAAAGAGGGGATCAGCAGGGCCCTCTCGCCCGGCGCCGGGTAGGAGCCCTCCAGCACCTCGAAATTGCCGGGGAACATTTTGCGGTACTCGGCGAAATCCACCCCCAGCAGGTAGGCGAAGCCGGGCGCCTCGGAATTCTCGTCGAGCAGCATGGCCATGTTCTTGCCCACCGGCAGGAAGCGCGCCACCAGCGGGCTCGCGGCCAGGACCGGGCGGACCAGCTTGTGATCCGTGAGGGGCTCGATGCTGGTGCCCATCATGTTGAGCAGCATATTGTCCGACTTCTGCTTGGCGCTTATTATGACGACGTCGCCCATGAAGCCGTTTATCACGTTCTTCTCTATGCCGCGGGCCATGCCGCTCACCACGCCGTTGCCGAGCGTCATCAGGAAGGCGCCGGTGAAAAGGATGGCTCCTATCACCAGGCTCTTGCCCCGGTGACGCAGGATATTGCGCCAGGCTATGGTGAGGACGAGCTTCACGCGGCGGCGGGCTCCTTCTCGATGAGGCCGTCCTTGATGCGCACTATGCGGCGGGCGTACTTGAGCACGGCCGCGTCGTGCGTGGAGAAGACGAAGGTGGTCTTCTCCACCTCGTTCATCTCGCGCATCAGCTCCAGGATGGCCGCGCCGGTGACGGAATCCAGGTTGGCGGTGGGCTCGTCGGCCAGGACTATGTCCGGGCCGGTCACGAGGGCGCGGGCTATGGCCACGCGCTGGCGCTGTCCGCCGGAGAGTTCGGCCGGGCGGTGGCGGACGTATTCGGTCAGCCCCACCTCGCCCGCCAGCTTTTCGGCTCGCTTGCGGGCCTCGGCGGCGGGGCGCTTCATGAGCAGCAGCGGGAACTCTATGTTCTCCAGCACGTCCAGCACGGGGATCAGGTTGAAGGTCTGGAAGATGAAACCGATCTTGTGCAGGCGGATATTGGTCACGTCCCTGTCGCCCAGCGCGGTGATCTCGCTGCCGGCTATGCGCACGCTGCCGGCCGTGGCGTGGTCGATGCAGCCTATCACGTTGAGCAGCGTGGTCTTGCCGCTGCCGGAAGGGCCGATGACGCTCATGAACTCCCCTTCCGGCACTTCCAGGTCCACGCCGCGCAGCGCCGGCACTATGGTCTTGCCGAGCGGG
>CAYSYJ010000131.1:0-7030 GCA_964435105.1 uncultured Elusimicrobiaceae bacterium | reverse complement strand
TGCTGGTGGGGGGCATCTGGTTCTTCATGAAAGAGGACGGCCCCGCCGCGGCCGCGCCGGCCGCGGGGCAGGAAATTTTCAAGGGATCGGAACAGCCCAGGGCCCTGAACCCGGCCGCGCGGTCCGAGACCGGCAGCAGCGGCGGGCTGGACATGTTCAGCAAGACCAATGCCGGCTATTACGGGGAAGAAGAATCCACCGGCACGGCCGAGGCGCCCCAGGCCGGCCCCGCCGCGCCCAAAGCGGCGCCGCCCGCCAAAAAAACGGCGGTACCGAAAGCCAAGGCCAGGTCTACCGTGATACCGCGCATGAAGCCGTCCGGTTTCGGCGGCGTAAAGCCTACCGGCGTCACGCCGGGAGGCGCCGGGCAGGGCATGCCGGATATCTCCAACCTGATGAAGCAGGCCCAGCAGGGCGGCGGCGGGGACTGACCCGGCCTTGACAATTGACCGCGGCGGGCTATACTCTATATTAAGGCCTTATTAAGGCCTTTGGCCGAAGTTAACGGGGGGATCATGAACTTGAAAAAATACTTTTTCCTGACCGCGCTGCTGGCGCTGACCGGCTATGCGGTGGTCAGCCGCTGGCCAGGCCAGGGCCCTTCCGGCCTGCGCGACGCGGTGGCCGATAACGGCGCCATAGCGCAGCTGGGAGCGGACAGCGCCGGCGCGGACATGCCGGCGCCCCAGCCCGGCGAGGCGGCTCCTGTCGCCGCCGAAGACAAGCTCGCCCAGGCCTTCGCAAAGGTCTCGGCCGATACGGGCGCCGCCGGGGACACGCCTTTTGAGACGCTGGCGGACCTTTTCGACAAGGCCTCGCCGGCCGGGGCGGACGAGGTTATAGGCTGGCATTACACGCTGGTGGCCAGGAGCCCGGAGAAGTCCTTCTTCGGGGTCAGCGGCGGCGCGCTGGCCGACGACGGGGACGCCCGCAAATGGGTGCGCACCCTCCATATGACCTATCCTACGGGCTTCGACCTGGAGACGCCGGTGACGCCTAAAATGCTGGAGTCGCTGAATTCAGGCCTGGAGAAGTCCCCGGTAGTGGTCGGCTTCCCGACCGGCGAGTGGAAGAAAGGCGGCAACAAGATCGCCTTCAGGAAGCAGGGCAATTACGTGATCGTGAAGCATTCCGGGATCAAGATAAGCGGCGCCGAGCCGCCTTTCGACCACCCGGTCTTCTATGTCTGCTATGTGAAGAAGATCTGAGCGTCCGCGCGCCAGTTTAACCGCCGGGAGGAATCCCGGCGGTTTTCTTTTGGTAAAATAAAAGCCCGGGTTAAGGCATGAAACTTCACGGCCGGTTTTCGCCGAATTTTAATTGGATAAGGGGAGGAACTTTAAAATGAAAAAAATAGATCTTGCCGCCCGCGCGGCTTTCTGCCTGGCCTTGGCCGCGGCGCTGCCGCTGCCGGCCTCGGCCGACGGGGACCAGGAGATCCTTGCGCCGCACCCCATGGCCGTTTACCAGGCCAGCGTGCCCGAGAAGGGCGGAGTCGACAACGTGCGCCTCAGCAAGGACAGCCTGGGTATGCTGCGCGCCCATTTCAAAAGCCGGCTCCAGCCCGGCGACAGGATCGAGGAGTTCAGCCGGGACGACGAGGAAGGATTCAGCGTGGTTTACGCCAAGAAAGTCGGGAAAAAGGAACTGCGGGTCACCCAGGTGACCGTAACGGCCAGGGCCGATAAGGCCGCGCCGCACCAGGCCTTCGGCGAGCTTTCAAACCAGGTGCGGATGGGGCGGCACAGCGAGGCCGAGTTCAAGCTCCTGCAGAACGAGCATGCCGGCATAGAAAGCGCCTATTTCAGGCGCGCCGCCGGCGCGCCGGGCAAGGGCAGCGAGGCGGACCTGATCCTGGAACGGGCGCACAAGGCGGCCCACCCGGACGGCGATAAGCTTAAGGCCGCCGGAAAGAATCACAAGGTGTCCGAGGGCGATAAGGCCGAGGCCAAGGAGCTCAAGCGCAAGATGAAGGAGCTCAAGGCGCAGGGGGATATCGCCGGCATGATGGCGCTGGCCCAGAGCAACAAGAAATTCCAGGGCCCGCCGGCCGGCATGGAGGACGCGGCCAGGATGGCGGCCGAGGACCGCAACCGCGACACCTGGGATATCTGGGTGAAGTGCCTCAAGGACACTTCGGTGGCGGCTTACCGCACGCGGCTGGTCTACGCGCCGGCCGCGATCAGGAATTAGGCCGGGACCGGTTCTAGGGACCGCCGGGAGCAGCCTCCCGGCGGTTTTTTTTATGGGTCGGGTCAGCCGCGCGCCGGCAGCGGCTCGAGCAGGCGGGCGGCGCCGCGGCCCCGGCGGAACAGCCAGGCCAGCCAGGCGCCCTTGGCGAAAGTGGAGAGGCTGATGGCCCACCAGATGCCGCCGGTGCCCAGCCCCAGCGTCACCGCAAGCAGCCAGGCCAGGGGCCAGCGCGCCACGGTGAGCGGCACGGCCACCAGCATATAGTCCCGCGTATGCCCCAGGCCGTTGAAGGCGCCCTGGAACATCATCTCCCACCCGAGGAAGATCTCGAAATAGCCTATGATGCGCAGGTAATGCGCGGCGTGGGCCACCACCTCCGGGTCGGAGGTGAGCGGCCGCACCAGGAATTCCGGCGCGAGTATGAAGGCCAGCGCCACCGGCGCCAGGAGGACGGTGATCAGGAGGCGGCCCCTGGCGGCTATGCGCCTTACGCGGTCCCTGTCGCCGCGGCCGTAGGCCTGGCCGATCAGCGTGGCCATGGCCGTGGAGAAGCCCATGGCGAGGTAATAGGGTATGCCCTCCCAGCGGAAGCACACGCTCAGCGCGGCCAGCGGCGCCTCGCCGAAACGGGTGATGATGACGGTGAGGGCGGGGTAGACCATGGACCAGACCAGGTTCACCGAGGCGGAAGGCACGCCGATGCGCAGGATGCGCCCGGCGTAGGCGAAGGCCGGGCGGCGCAGCAGTTCGCGCAGCGGGGGAAGGAAGCCGCGCCGGCGCAGGTAGATAACCTGGACGGCGAGCGCGCAGGCGGTGGCGATCACCGAGGCGGAGGCCGCCCCGATGACGCCGAAGGGACGCCCCGTGCCCCAGCCCAGTATCAGCACCGGGTCCAGGACCATGTTGACGGCCACCGAGGCGGACATGATGACCACGTTGGTGCGGGTGTCGCCGTAGGCGTTGAAGATATTGCCGGCCAGGTTGCAGAGGTAGTAGAGCGGCAGGGCGCAGACATAGACCGTCAGGTACTGGCGCGCGTGCACGGCGGTCTCGGGCTGCAGGCCCATCAGGCGGAATATGGCCCCGGTGGAGGGCAGGACGGCCGCCATTATGAGCAGGCTCGCCCCCACGCTCAGCCAGGCGGCTTCGACCGCGACGCGCAGGGCTTCCTCCCGGCGGCCGGCGCCGTAGAACTGGGCCACCAGCGTATTGGCGCCCACGGTGGTGGCGTTCATGGCCGCGTAGACTGCCCAGGTCAGGAAGGCGGCCGAGGCCACGCCGGCTATCACCGGGGTGCCGAGCCGGCCGACCCAGAAAATATTGACCGCGTCGAACAGGACGAAGCCGAGGGAACCCAGGAAGGCCGGCAGGGCTATGCCGAAGATCTCACGGTCTAGCGGATGGGTGGTCCAGCGGGGCATGGTACTAGTTTAACTTATTGGCCGCCGTCGGGGAAAACGGGGCTTGCGTTCCGGCCGCGGTAGTGTATAATATCCTTAGCGGTACCATTCTAAATAACGGGAGGCATTGTATGGCGGAGATTGTTAACGAGTTCGACAGCCGGGCCTCCCGTCTTTCCTAAAGTTTTCAGGCACCCCGGGACGCCACGGCTTCAGTAGGCCCGCGCGCTTGCGCGCCTGTCGGCGTTTTATACGGGGATCATCATGGACGACAAAAAACTGGTGACAGTGCTGGTCATCGAAGAACAGAAAGGCCTGTACACGGTGCTGCTGGACGGCCGCGAGGTGCCGGCCGTGCTGACGGGCCGCCTGCTGGGGGACGCCGTCTCCCGGCTGGACCTGCCCGTGGTGGGCGACGAGGCGGACGCGGCCGTGCTGGACGGCGGCGCCAAGGCGGTGCTGCACGCCGTGCGGCCGCGCTCCTCGCTGCTGCTCAGGAAAGGCCTGGGCGGCAGCCGCGACGCGCAGCCCCTGGCGGCCAATATCGGCAAGGTGTTCATAGTGATGGGGCTCGACGGCAATTACAACATAGCCCGGCTGGAGCGGCTGCTGGTCGCGGCCTGGGACAGCGGGGCCGTGCCGGTAGTGGCGCTGACCAAGGCGGACCTGTGTCCGCCGGCGGAGCTCCCCGGCAAGATCGAGGCCGCGCGCGCCGCGGCGCCGGGCGCGGCGGTGCTGACGGTCTCCTCCGTCACGGGCGAAGGGATACCCGAGCTGGAAGCGGAGCTTGCCGGCGGCGTGAGGTGCTGTTTCGTGGGCTCTTCGGGCGCGGGCAAGAGCACGCTGCTCAACCGGCTGGCCGGCCGCGAGGCCGCGCAGACCGGCGAGGTGCGCGAGGACGACTCGCGCGGGCGGCATACCACCACGGCCCGGCAGCTGTACTTCCTGCCGGGCGGCGCGCAGGTGATAGACACCCCCGGCGTGAGGGAGTTCGGCGTGGAGTTCTCCGCCGGCGGGCTGGACAGCTCCTTCGCGGATATCGCCGAGCTGGCGGCCGGCTGCCGCTTCCACGACTGCGCCCACGCCGGGGAGCCCGGCTGCGCGGTAACCGCCGCCGTGGAGGCGGGGCGGCTCGCGCCGGAGCGGCTGAAGAGCTACCACAAGCTGCGCCGCGAGACCGAGCGCCAGGAGCTGGGCGGCGACCTGAAGAAGCGGCTCGCGGCCAAGCGCCGGCTGAAGAACTTCGGCAAGCTGGTGCGCGACATCGGCGAAGAGAAGCGGCGCCTGCGCGGCGGCTGAAAGGCGGCCGCCGGGGAGGCCCGGCGGCCCTTTTTGTAAAATCCGTACTGAGGTGAGCATGAACAAGGTAATGGAAACTATAAAAAGCCGGCGCAGCATACGCCGCTACCTGCCGGACCCGCTCCGGCAGGAGGAACTGGACGCCATCCTGGAGGCCGGGCTTTACGCGCCGAGCGCGCATAACGACCAGCCCTGGCATTTCACCGTGATCCGGGACCGGGAGCTGCAGGACCGCATCAGCCGCGTCTCCAAGGAGCTGATGCTCAAGAGCGAGCTGGATTGGATGCGCGAGATGGGGGCGAAAGAGCAGTTCCACATCTTCTACCACGCCCCGGCGGTGGTGATAGTCTCCCTGCGCAAGGACGCGCTGTCGCCGCTGGTGGACTGCTCGGCCGCGATACAGAACATGCTGCTGGCGGCTGAATCCCTGGACATAGGTTCCTGCTGGATAGGGCTGGCCAAGTTCTGGTTCTCCCTGCCCGGGGAAGTGAAGGCGCTGGGCCTGCCCGCCGGCTACGAGCCCTGCTATGCCGTGGCGCTGGGCCGAAAGGGGCACAGGCCCTCCCGCGCCCTGCCCCGCCGCAAGGACGCGGTCACCTATCTTTAAGCCGGAGGACCAGTATGGACATCGCCGAACACAGGGCCCGGACTTTCGTGGGAATATTCGCCGTCACAGCTACGCTGGGCTTCTTCCTCTACGGGAAGTTCAGTGCGGCCGACAGGCTGGTCTCGCTGGATGAAGGGATCCGCGAGGCGGCCCTGCTGGAAGTGCCGGGCATGGGCGCGCCGGAGCGGGCCAGGCTGGCGGGCGCCGTGGCCCGGGCGCTGAAGGACCGCGATCCCCGAGTACGCTACCGGGCCGCCGCCGCGCTGGGCGCCCTGGGACCCGCCGCGGCCGGCGCCGCTCCTGACCTGCTGGCGCTTATCGGCGACGACGCCCTGGATTCCGGGGTCGGCGCCGCGGCCGCGGCGGCTTATGCCGGGATAGCACCGGACCCCCTGCCCGGGCTGCTGGAGACGCTGCTTGCCGGCTCTCCGGAGGCCAGGCGCAACGCGGCCTGCGCCATGGCGTCCCTGGGCGCGGGCGCCCGCGGCGCGCGCCACGCTCTCAAGCCCGCCGCCGCCGGCGGCGACAAAGTCCTGGCGGATTGCGCCGCGCGCGCTCTCTCGGCGGCCGGATCGGACTAGGGCGGACAGGCCGCCCGCCTTTAGGGCAGGATCGGTGGGTCCAAAGCCCGCCGCCGGCTGGGCCCTTCTGCCCTTACGATTTCCGCGGTTTCTTCGCATAATATAACCATGAAGAAACCGACGACCCGCTTCCTGCTCTCACTGCTGCTGCTCGCCGCTTCCGCCCCCGTTTTTTCAGCTCCTCCCATACTCGACCCGGTAACCCCCAGCTATGACCTGCTGGCGGACCTCGGTACCCTGCCGGCGATACAGCTCTCCACGCCTTCCGTTTCCGCGGCCGGCGACCGCGCCTATGAGAACCCGCCCTGCAAGCCCAGCGACGCCATACTGCCGGGCAAGACCTTCGTGCCCAGGGTTAGCGACGAGCGCCGCGTGCGCGCCATCAACGACCTGCTGGCCCGCATAGCCGTCTGCCGCCCCATGCCCTACGGTAATGACGGCAACGTGCACAGCAAGCCGCACGCCGGCCTGCCCGGCAAGCCTTCCGGCTACTACCTGGAATACACGCTGATCGTGCCCGGCCGCGATACCGGCGAAGGCCCGGAGGCCGTGAACATAGGCGGCGTCACCTACATGACCGGCGCGGTGCTTAGCCCCCGCGGCCCCGAGCGCCTGCTCATAGGCGGCGGCCGCGAGGTGTTCTACACGCCCGACCATTACACCACTTTCATCCGCCTGGACATAGTGCGTTAATTAAGGAGAACTGATGAAGAAGCCCCTGCTCGGTATTATTTTCACCCTCTGCGCCTCGCTGGCCGGCCCTGTCGCCGGCCAGACCGATTTCGACCGCGGTTTCGCCGATATCCGGGCCTCGCTGGCCGGCATCGAAGTCGCCGGCGTCGGCGCCCCGGCGCAGGCCAAGGGCCTGTTCGGCGGCGGCGAGTCCAAGCCGCAGCCGGTGAAAGAGTGGACCGTGCTGGTCTATATGAACGGCAAGAACGACCTGGAGG
>CAYSYJ010000130.1:0-7070 GCA_964435105.1 uncultured Elusimicrobiaceae bacterium | reverse complement strand
CGTAGTCCCCGTCTTCAACGAGGCGGAAAACCTGCCGGCCTTCAAAGCCGAGCTCGAGGCGGGCCTCGCCCGGACCGGGGTCCCTTTCGAGGTGATCTGGGCGGACGACGGCAGCACCGACGGTTCCTTCGCGCTCATCGAGGGTTTCTGCAAATCTCCGGGGCACCGGGCGGTGAAGCTGGCCAAGAACTACGGCCAGACCGCGGCCCTCGCCGCGGCCATCGCCGAGGCCGGGGGGGAATGGATCGTCCCCCTGGACGCGGACGGACAGAACGATCCCGAGGATATCCCGAGGCTTTTCGCCGCCGCCGCGGGCGGCGCCGACGTGGTCAGCGGCTGGCGGCGCGCGCGCAGGGACCCCTTCTTCTCCAGGGTACTCCCGTCCAGGGCCGCCAACTGGGTCATCGCCGCCGTGACCGGCGTCCCGCTCCACGATTTCGGCTGCACCCTCAAGGTCTACCGCGCCGGACTGCTCAAGGCGGCCGACCTCTACGGCGAGATGCACCGTTTCCTCCCGGCCATACTCTCCTACGCCGGCGCGGCCGTGACGGAACTCGAGGTAAACCACCGCCCCAGGCTGCGCGGCGCCTCCAAGTACGGCCTGGCCCGCACCTTCAAAGTGGTGCTGGACCTGCTCACCGTGAAGTTCATGGGGGACTTCATCACCAAACCCATCTACCTTTTCGGCGGCGTCAGCCTGGCGCTGCTGGGCGCCGCCGTCCTGATGGCCGGCTGGACCCTCTACAACAAGTTCGCCAACGCCATCTTCGTGAAGGACCAGCCGCTCTTCCTGGTGGCGATCTTCGTCGCCCTGGTAGCGGTGCAGTTCGCCTCGATGGGGCTGCTGGCCGAGGTCCTCATCCGCACCTACCACAGCGCCAACCGCCGGCCGCCCTGGACCGTGGCGCGCCGCCTGGGCCGCGTTGACTAACCGGCGCATAGTTGATATCGTATTGGACCTATGGCAGAGAAGGACCCCTTCGTATTCAAGTACGCCGACATCAGGGAGGCGGGCGGGCTCAACGTCAGCCTGGCACCCTCCCCGGCCCTCTTCGCGGACGCCTTCGACTCGCCGGACACCCTGCGCAAGCTGGGCGTGGAACTGGCTTTCTCCGTGGGCGGGGACTCCATCCTGCTGGAGGGGAACGTAAAGGCCGAACTGATGCTTTTCTGCGCCCGCTGCGGCGAACCTCTGGCCCGCGCGCTTGAAGACTCTTTTGACGAGGTCTACCCGGATTCGCTAGAATATATAGATACGCGCGAAATAATCAGGGAGACCGTGGCCCTGCTCGCGCCGATGAAGATCTTGTGCTCGGAAGCCTGCAAGGGCCGCTGCCTGGTCTGCGGAGCCAACCGCAACAGCAAGCCCTGCGGGTGCCGCGCCGACAAGGCCAGCCCTTTCGAGGCCCTCAAGGACCTTAAACTGGACCGGCCCGACAAGTCCGGCGGCAAGAATTCGAAGTAAAACAACGAGGTGCTACGATGCCTAATCCTAAACGCAAACACTCACCGTCCCGCAGGGATTCCCGCCGGGCGCAGAACTGGAAGCTGGAAGTGAAGTCCCTGGCCTCCTGCAGCCAGTGCGGCGCGCTCCGCCTGCCCCACCGCGTCTGCCCGTCCTGCGGCGCCTACAACGGCAAGATAGAAGTGGCCCAGAAGGCCGCCAAGGGCGAAGAGGGCAAGGACCAGAAATAAAGCGGGGCAAGCATGCGAATAGCGCTTGACGCCCACGGCGGAGATTTCGGACTTAAGCCCAACATAGAGGGCGCCCTGCTCGCCGCCAAGAAGCTCGGCCACGAGGTCATCCTCGTGGGCCGGGACCCCGAGATCCGCGAGGAGCTGCGCCGCCACGGCGCCGAGGCTCCCGAGCGGATCAGCATCGTCCACGCCCCGCAGATCGTGGGGATGGCCGCCGAGCCCGTCGAGGAGTGCAAGGCCAAGCCCGACTCCTCGCTGATGGTGGCGGCCGGGCTGGTGCACGAGGGGAAGGCCGACGCCTTCGTGTCGGCCGGCAATTCCGGCGCCATCATGGTGGCCTCCCTGCTTAAGATGCGGCGCATCCCTGGCGTGATCCGCCCGGCCATCGCCGCCCCGCTGCCCACCTACAAGGGGACCACGGTCCTGCTCGACGCCGGCGCCAACATGGACTGCAAGCCCTGGCACCTGGCCCAGTTCGCCGTGATGGGTTCCATCTACATGCGCTCGCTCTTCGGCATAGAGAACCCCACCGTGGGCCTCCTCTCCATCGGCGAGGAGGAGACCAAGGGCAACTCGCTCGTGCAGGAAGCCCTGCCGCTCATCAAGAACATGGGCGTGAATTTCACCGGCCCGGTGGAAGGCCGCGACATCCCCGAAGGCCTGACCGACGTGGTCGTGGCCGACGGCTTCACCGGCAACGTGGCCCTGAAGCTCTACGAGGGCACCGCCAAGGCCGTCTTCAAAATGCTCAAGGACCGCATCATGGGCGGTTTCACCTACAAGATCGGCGCCATGCTGATGCGCCGCGTCTTTACCGAGATGAAGACCAAGATGAGCGTGGACGTGTACGGCGGCGCGCCGCTGCTGGGCGTAAACGGCGTGGCCATAGTCTGCCACGGCCGCGTCACCGCCAACGCCATCTACAACGCCATCCGCGTCAGCGGCGAGCTGGCCGCGGCCGGCATGGTAGGCCACATCAAGAAACAGATGGAGCAGGTCAAGGACCGCATCGCCGAGGCCAAGGAGGCCGAAGCGTGAAGCGGCTGGAAGGCAAGGCCGCCCTGGTCACTGGCGCCGCGCGCGGCATAGGCTGCGAGATAGCCCTGGCTTTCGCGGCCGAAGGCGCAATGGTGGCCGTGGCGGACCTGTCCAGGGCCGACTCCGAAGCGGCGGCCGCGGACATCGCGGCCAGGACCGGCGCCAGGACCCTGGGCCTGGGGCTGGACGTTTCAAAGGAAGCGGATTGCGAAAAGGCCGTGGAAGAGGCCGCCGCCGCCTTCGGCCGGCTGGACATCCTGGTGAACAACGCCGGCATTACGAAGGACAACCTGGTCCTGCGCATGAAGGAGACGGATTTTTCCGCAGTTATCGACGTGAACCTGAAGGGCGCCTTCCTGATGAGCAAGGCCGTTTCGAAACTGATGCTGAAGGCCAGGACCGGCCGCATCGTAAATATCGCCTCCGTGGTGGGGCAGACCGGCCAGGCCGGGCAGGCCAACTACTCGGCCTCCAAGGCGGGCCTGATAGGGCTCACCAAGTCCCTGGCGCGCGAATTCGCGCCGCGCGGGGTGCTGGTCAACGCGGTGGCGCCCGGCTTCATCCGCACGCGCATGACCGAGGGCCTCAAGGACGAGGCCAAGGCCAAGATCTCGGAAATGATACCGCTGGGCCGCATGGGCGAGGCGGGGGAAGTGGCGAAAGCCGCGCTCTTTCTGGCGGGAGAGGATTCCGCCTACGTCACCGGACAGGTGCTCGCCGTCAACGGCGGGCTGTACATGTAGATTCAGAGGATTCAAACTAAGCAGGAGGGCAACGCAATGGCAGTCACCGAAAACCTGGAAGAGAGAGTCAAGAAGATCATCGTCGAGCAGCTGGCCGTGGACGCGGGCGAAGTCACCCCGCAGGCCCAGTTCGTGCAGGACCTCGGCGCCGACTCCCTGGACACCGTCGAGCTCGTAATGGCGCTCGAGGAGGAGTTCGACATCGAGATCCCCGACGAGGACGCCGAGAAGATCAAGACCGTCGGCGAGGCCGTCAGCTACATCAAGGAAAAGGCCGGCAAGAAAGACTGACCCGGAAACGGCGATGTCTTCTCTCGAAGAGGTAATAGGGTACGGATTCAGGGACAGGGAGCTGCTGGAAGAGGCGCTGACTCATAAGTCGCACTCTACCGAGCACGGAGGCTCCCGCTGCAACGAGCGCCTGGAGTTTTTGGGCGACAGCGTGCTGGGCCTGATCGTATCCTATTATCTTTTCCTTAAGAACCCCTCGCAGGACGAGGGGTTCCTTTCAAAGACCAAATCGGCCCTGGTATCCCGCGCCAACCTCGCCCGCTGGGCGGAGGCGCTGGGCCTGGGGCGGCACCTGAACCTCGGGGCCGGCGAGCAGCTGAGCGGCGGCACCAGCCGCCACAGCATCCTCGCCAACGCCATGGAGGCCGTGCTGGGCGCGGTTTACCTCGACGGCGGCCTGGCCTGCGCGGAGAAGCTCGTGCTCCCCTGGCTGGAAGGGCAGTCCGCCGAGCGCCTGGACATAGACCACAAGAGCGCCCTCCAGGAGTTCATCCAGAAGCGCCACAAGCGGCCGCCGGATTACGAGATCACCTCGGAGACCGGGCCGGAGCACGAGAAGGTCTTCACCGTGCGGGTATACCTCGGCAGGAAGACGCTGGGCCTCGGCACCGGCAAGAACAAGAAGGAAGCCCAGCAGGCCGCCGCCCGCAACGCCCTGGACTACCTCGCCACCCACGACCTCGCTCCCGGCGAGATCTGAACCGCCCCATGAAAACGGACCGGCAGGAATACGCTGGCGAGGCTTTCAAGGCCCTCTTCCTGCGCGAAGGCCGTTTCACCTCCAAGGAATTCCGCGACTGCGCCTTCGACGGGTGCGACTTCACCAGGGCGGAATTCAGCCTCTGCAGGTTCGAGAACTGCTCTTTCCGCGGCTGCAACCTGAGCCTGGCCCGCCTCGGCTCCTCCGTTTTCACCGGGACGGCCTTCAAGGACTCGAAGCTCGTCGGGGTCAACTGGACCGAGGCCCACTGGCCCCGCATCAGGCTGGCGGCGCCGGTCTCCTTCGACAACTGCCTAATGAACGATTCCGTCTTCCTGGGCCTGGCCCTGCCCAAGACCCGCTTCTCCGGCTGCCAGGCCCGCGGGGCCGATTTCCGCGACGCCGACCTGGCCGGCGCCGACCTGCGGCGCGCGGACCTGTCCGGGGCCCTTTTCGGCGGCACCAACCTGGAGGGGGCGGACTTCGCCGGGGCCCGCGGCTACTCCCTCAACCCCGGCGACAACCGCCTTAAAGGGGCGCGCTTCTCCCTGCCGGAAGCGGTGGCGCTGCTGCGGGGGCTGGGAATAAAACTGGAATAGGGGAACTCGCATGAAAAGACCCAGGGACCGCGCGGCTTTCGACCTCGAACTCGGATCGGGGGACAGGTTCGCGCTGTTTTATTCGGCTTATTGCCCCTTCTGCTCGGCCTTCCTGCCGGCTTATGAGAAGCAGGCCGGGGCGGATGGGCGTTACCTGGAGGTCTGCACCGACGACCTGCCCGAGCTGGAGGACCTTTTCTCCGTAGAGGTGGTGCCCACCGTGCTGTTCTTCAGCGGCGGGAAACTGGCCGCCCGCCTGGACGGGCAGCTCGGCCGCGGGCTGAGCGCGGAAGGCCTGGCGGACTTCGCGAAAAGGGGCGGGAAGGCCGCTTGAAAAGCCCGGCTTTGAAGATCATCCTGGTGCGGCCGCGCAACCCCGATAATATAGGCGCGGCGGCCAGGGCCATGGCCAATTTCGGGCTGGGCGAGCTGGCCCTCGCCGGGGCTTTCGACTCGGACTGGGGGGAAGCGGCCGCGCGCTGGCGCGAAGAGGCCTCGGTCTCGGCCATAGATTCGATGGACATAATAGAGTCGGCCCGGCTCTATCCCGATATCCCTTCGGCCGCCGCGGACTGCGCGGCCCTCTTCGGCACGGCTTCGCTGCACCGCCTCAAGCCGGACCGCGACGTGATCGCCCTTAAGGACGCCCCGGCGCTGCTCGCCGGATGCGGCGGCAAGGCGGGGCTGCTCTTCGGCCCGGAAAAGACCGGCCTGACCAAGCAGGACCTTTCCTATTGTTCGGCGATGATCAACATTCCCACGCTGCCGCGCCAGCCCTCCATGAACCTCGGCCAGGCGGTGGCGGTGGCCGCCTACGAACTGTCCGGCCGCCGGGGGGAAGCACCGCTGGCGGCCCGCGGGGCCGCGCCGGCCCTGCCGCCGGCGGAGCTGGACCGCCTCACCGGCGAGATCATGGCCAGACTGCGGGCGAAGGGCGGGCCGCACTGGGAAGGCGGGGCGCAGGAGCGCGCCATCCGGCGCGGCCTCACCGACGCGCGGCTGACCAAGGACGCCATGAACGCCCTGAAACTGCTTTTGAAGGATTAGAAGGCCGGGCGGACCGACCCGAGGATCTCCCTGACGCCGGGGTAAGCCCCGGACGGGACATTGGGGGACCCGAGCATCCGGTACTGCTCCATGGTCATCGGCGGTTCGGGCAGCAGCGCCATGAAAGGCAGCAGCGGCAGGAAAAAAGCCCGCGGCAAGCCCAGCACGGGGCGCCGCACCCCGGCGGCGGCCAGCCCGCGCCTGGCAAGTTCCGCGAAATCCATCCTCTCCCCGCCGGCCAGCTCATAGGCGCCGGCCTTGACGCCGCCGAGGGCGGCCCCCGCGAAGCATTCCGCCACGTCGTCTATGTGCACGGGCGCCGCCTCGGCGTCCGAAGGGGCGGCGAGCACCGGCGCGAAGCGAGCCAGGCGGGCCAGGTCCGAAAAAAACTTCTGACCGGGGCCGGCGATGACCGAGGGACGGAAAACGACGGTTTCCAGGCCGGAAGCCAGGACCTCCGCCTCGGCCGCGGCCTTGCTGGCCTGGTAGCGGGAGCGGGAACCCGGCGCGGCCCCCAGGGCGGACATCTGCACGAAGCGCCGCGCGCCGGCCGCCTTCGCCCCGGCCAGGAGACGCCGGGTATACTCCAGGTGCACCTTTTCGAAAGTTTCCTCGCCTTTCTCCCGGATGATGCCCAGCAGGTTCACGACCGCCTCGGGTTTGTGCTCACGCACCAGGCCCTCCAGGTCCTCCGTGAAGGGGGGAAAGACCCCTTCCAGGCCGGCGCCGCGGAACTTCTCCGGCGACCGGGACGGCAACACGAGGGAATGGCCACGCAGGCGCTTTAAAAGCGCCCCGCCCACGAATCCCCCTGCCCCGGCGATCAGTATCTTCATACCCCGTATTCTATGAAACTTTCCGACATTTCGCGCATCTAACTGCGGCCGCGGACGGGCCGGCTTTTTACGGCTTACCGCCGCGGGAATTATTTAGTAAAATTTCTTCGATGCGCCA
>CAYSYJ010000129.1:0-7079 GCA_964435105.1 uncultured Elusimicrobiaceae bacterium | reverse complement strand
AGCCACAGCGTCCGCCAGCGCGCCCGTTCCGCGGGCGGAACCTGCGCGCCCTCCTCCGAGAGCAGGGGCAGTCCCGTTTCGCGCAACCGCGCCGCGATCACGCGGTGCGCCGCGCGGTCGGCCTCGCGCAGTCCGCCATGCGCAACATGCTCGTCGAGGATTGCGAGTTCACCGCCTCGGGCGAGACGCTCGCAACATGCGCCTTCGACGCCGAGGACGGCTGGGACCTTAACGCGCGCTGGCTGCCGGCCGCCGAGGGCGCCCCCACGCTGGTGCTCATCCATACGCAGAAGAGCGACCTGACCGAGTGGGAGCCGCTGTTCAAGCCGCTCAAGCGCTACGGCTTCGGTTACCTGGCCTTCGACCTGCGCGGCCACGGCAACAGTTTCGTGACCCCTTCCGGTTCCACCGCCACCTGGCGCGCCTTCGCGGTGGACGGCCAGGACAACGAGTACAACAAGATGCTGCGCGACGTGGAGGCGGCCATCGCCTTCCTCTCCACCAATTCGGTCAGCGGCCAGGATATCGTCCTGGCCGGCTCGGTGCTGGGCGCCAACCTGGCCATCAAGGCCGCCGCCATACGCCCCGAGATAGGGATGGTCATCGCCATCTCCCCGGTGCTCAACGTCAACGGCGTGCTCTCGGTGAACCCGCTGCGCGCCTACGGCCAGCGGCCCCTGCTGCTGATAGCGGGCGCCGACAGGGCGCGCCAGTACGCGGAATTCCAGATCCTCAACCACACCGCCCAGATCGCCTGCGGCAAGCGCAACGTCACCGTGATCGTGGAGGGCGGCGGCTTCGGGCCGGGCCTGGTGAACAAGTACAATGTCCGCCGCGTGCTCGAGTGGGTCAGGAACCCCCGCCTGCCCGACCTGGTGGAACTTTCCACCGCCCCCGTCCAGCAGGCGGACGGCGTCCCGGAACCCGGGGAACCCCCGCCCGGGGAGCCGGTAACCATGGACGAGCACTCAGGAGACTGAACAGGACCTTTATGAAAAGAACGGACGCCTTCGCCCGCTACTCCCGCCTGCCCACCGAGCAGAACAACCCGCGCACGCGCGACCTCGACCGGGTGCCGCTGCGCCGGGTCCTCGAAAAGCTGAATCACGAGGACACGCTCGTGCCCAAAGCCGTGGCTAAAGCCATACCGCAGATCGAAAAGGGCGCCCGCGCCATTTCCAAAAGCTACCTGGCCGGCCGGAAGATCTACTTCATCGGCGCCGGCACCAGCGGCCGCCTGGGCGTGCTCGAGGCCGCCGAGATCCCCCCCACCTACGGCGTCGCGCCCGGCGCCTTTACCGCGCTGATGGCCGGGGGACAGATGGCCGTCTTCCTCTCCAAGGAAGGCGCGGAGGACGTCTACGAGAACGGCTTCCGGGAGATAAAGAAGCTCGCCCGGCGCGGCGACACCGTGGTGGGCATCGCCGCCAGCGGCATCACCCCTTACGTCAAAGGCGGGCTCGCCGCCGGCCGCGAGGCCGGGGCGGTCACGGTGCTCCTGACCTGCAACCCCAGGGAGAAAGCCCCCGAGGCGAAGGTCCGCATCTCTATCGACGTGGGGCCCGAGCCGGTTTCAGGCTCCACCCGCATGAAGTCCGGCACCGCCACCAAGCTGGCCCTCAACATGCTCTCCACCTCCTCCATGATCGTTTCCGGCAAGGTCTACCGCAACTGGATGGTCGACGTAAAGACCACTTCCAAAAAGCTGGTGCTGCGCGCCGAGCGCATCACCGCCACCGTGGGCGGCGTGGACCAGGCCGAGGCCCGGCGCCTGCTGGACCTGACCGGCAACGACGTGAAGACCGCCATCGTGATGGCCCGCCTGGGCCTGGACCGGGCGGCCGCCGCGGCCAGGATAAAGAAGGCCGGCGGCTTCCTCAAGCGCATACTCGGCTGACCTATGCTCAAAGCCCTCGCCTCGCTGCGCCTCTTCTTCGCTCTCTGCCTGGCGCTGGCGGCGGCTTTCGTCTACCAGACGCTCTTCAACCGCGGCGCCCCGGTTTACTGCAGCTGGTGGTTCGCGGCGCTGGGGGTGCTGGCCGCGGCCAACATCGCCGCGTGCGCCTTCCGCCGCAAAGGCGCCCCGGCGCATTACCTGCTCATCCACGCCGGGCTGGTGGTCGTGGTGGCGGGCGCCTTCGTGACCCGCTTTTTCCGCTTCGAGGCGGAGCTGCCGCTGCGGGTCGGGCAGGCCTCGGACAAGGCCTATACCGGCAGGCAGGCCTGGCGCCTGCCCTTCACGGTCCGGCTGGACGATTTCCGGCTGGAGTACTATTCCGAGCCCGCCGGCCTGCTCACCGTGGACGGCGAGGGCGGCCGCAGGGATTTCGAGGCGAAGCCGGGCTCCGTGATAGAGCTCCCCGGGTACACCCTCAGGGTCCTGCGCCTGGCCCGGGACTTCGGGCTCACGGCGAAGAAAGAGGTCACGGATAAGTCCCCGTACTGGCTCAACCCGGCGGTACAGGTGGAGGTCTCCGCCGGCGGCAAGGCCCGCAAAGTCTGGGTCTTCGCCAATTTCCCCGGCATGCACGAGGACGCCTTCCCCTTCCGGCTCCTGTATTCCCTGGAGCAGGCGGAGATAAAGAATTTCGTCAGCTCGGTCACGGTAACCCACCAGGGCGGCGAGAAGGCCGGCGAGGTGGCCGTGAACAGCCCGCTGCGCGCGGCCGGCTACACCCTGTACCAGACCAGCTATGACCCGGCCGACGCCAGGTACACCCTGCTGACCGTGACGCGCGACCGCGGCGCCTGGGTGGTCTACGCCGGTTTCGCCCTCCTGCTGGGCGGCATCCTTTTATGGCTGAGAAAGTGAACCTCCTCGTGAACCTGGCCTTCGGCCTCTCGCTGCTCTCGCTGCTCGCGGCCGCGGGCGAGTACGTTTTCCGCCGCCGCGTCCTCTGGCGGCCGGAGCGGTGGCTCGCCGCCTCCTGGGCCGCCCTGACGGCCGCCCTCGCCCTGCTCTGGGCCCTGCTGGGCCGGCCGCCGCTCTCCAACCAGTACGAATCGCTGCTGACCCTGCTGTGGTTCCTGTTCCCCTTCGCCTTCTATTTCCGCCGCCGCTCCGGCCGGGCCGAGATAGTCCCGGCGGCCGCGGCCGCGGCGGCCCTGCTTTTCGGCGCGGCGGCCCTGCTGGACCGCACCGCCCGGCCGCTGATGCCCGCCCTGCGCTCCGACTGGCTCATCTTCCACGTGCTCTCCTCGATGGCGGCCTACGCGGCCTTCGCCCTGGCCGCGGCAGTCTCCGCCTGGGGCCTGCTGCGCGGCTCCGCCCTGCCGCAGCTGGAGGAGTTCCTGCTGCGGCTGACGCGCGCCGGCTTCGCCTTCCTTACGCTGGGCATCGCCACCGGTTCGGTCTGGGCGGAAACCGCCTGGGGCAGCTGGTGGAGCTGGGACCCCAAGGAGACCTGGTCGCTGCTGACCTGGCTGGCCTACGCGGCCGCCATCCACCTGCGGCGCCGGGGAGTTTCCGGCAAAAAATTTGCGATAATACTGCTGGCCTGCTTCGCGCTGGTGCTGTTCACCTATTTCGGGGTGAACTTCCTGCTGGCGGGCCTGCACAGTTACGCGTGATGATAAAGAGAGTAAAGGAAAAAGCCCTCGCCTATGCCGCCGCGCATAAGCCCCTGCTGCTGAAGGCCGCCTTCGGCGTCGGCGCGGCCGGCCTCGCCGTCTTTTTCCTGCTCTTCGGCCCGCCGCACCTCATCGAGCATACCGAGACGCCGCAATTCTGCGGCCTGTGCCACTCCATGAAGCCACAGCACTCCGCCTGGGAGCATTCCGCGCACCGCACGGCCCGCTGCATAGACTGCCACCTGCCCAACGACAACGCGGTGAACCACTATTTCTGGAAAACGATAGACGGCAACAAGGACGTCTTCTACGAGTTCTCCGGCCTGCGCGAGCACGACGAGATAAAGCTTTCCCCCCACGGGCACCGGGTCCTGCAGGCGAACTGCATCCGCTGCCACGAGGGTTTCGTAGCGCATATAGACCAGAAGCGCGCCTGCATAGACTGCCACCGCACCATCGGGCATAAGCGGCAGGGCGAGCTGGCGCTCAGATAGGAGAAAAGGCATGAAGAAAATACTGCTCGCGGCCCCGCTGCTGCTGATCCTGGCGGCCTGCACCAAGAACGCGGACCCGATAAAGATAGCCGAGGTAAAGCCCGGCGAATACGAGCCCAAGGAATGGGCCAAGAACTGGCCGCTCGAACACGAGGGCTGGGAAGCCACCGCCAACCCCACCCCCGCGGGCAAGAGCTACTACAAGAAGGGCTGGGACTCCGACGGTAAGATCTACGACAAGCTCTCCGAGTTCCCCTACATGCCGCTGCTGTTCAGCGGCTGGGGCTTCGGCATAGAGTACAACGAACCGCGCGGCCACATGTGGATGCTGGCCGACGTGCTGGACGTGGACCCGTCCCGGCGCAAGGCCGGCGGCGCCTGCCTGACCTGCAAGACCCCCTACGCGCAGGAACTGCAGGCCAAGCACGGCAAGGACTATTTCTCCAAGCCCTTCGACGAGGTGCACGCCCTCATCCCCAAGAACCACCGGGAGCTGGGCGTGGCCTGCATCAGCTGCCACGACGAGTCGGACGCCTCGCTGCGCATCAAGAACGAGTTCACCCTCACCCGGGCCCTGAAGGACATGGGCGTGGACACAGGCAAGCTCACCACCCAGGACCTGCGCAGCCTGGTCTGCGCCCAGTGCCACGTCACCTACGTGGTCCGCAAGGACAAGGAGATGAAGTCCGACCTGGTCTTCTTCCCCTGGCAGAATTCCAAGTACGGCCGCATCTCCATAGAGGACATAATAAAGAAGATCAAGAGCGACCCCGCCCACCTGGAGTGGACCCAGGCCGTGACCGGCTTCAAGCTGGGCTTCGTGCGCCACCCGGAGTTCGAGCTGTTCTCCAACGGCAGCACCCACTGGAAGGCCGGCGTGGCCTGCGCGGACTGCCACATGCCCTATACCCGCTCCGGTTCCAAGAAGATCTCCGACCACCGGGTGATGAGCCCTCTCAAGAAGGACATGAAGGCCTGCATACAGTGCCACACCGAGGGCGCCGAGTGGCTCAAGGAGCGGGTCAAGTCCATACAGGACCGCACCGCCTCGCTGCAGCTGCGCGCCGGCTACGCCACCGCCGCCGCGGCCAAGCTCTTCGAGCGGGCCAATAACGCGGCCAAGTCCGGGCGCCGGCTGGACCAGGCCCTGTACGCACAGGCCAGGGATTATTACGAGGAGGCCTTCTACCGCGTCACCTTCATCGGAGCGGAGAACTCCATGGGCTTCCACAACCCGCCCGAGACGCTGCGCGTGCTGGGCGACGCCGCCTATTTCGCCGGCAAGTCCGAGGCCCTGCTGCGGCAGCTGCTCGCCGAGGCCGGCGCTCCCGCCCCGGCCAAGCTGGACCTGGAGCTGGGCAAATACCTGGGCAAGCGCGGCAAGAAGAAGTTCAACTTCGACAGGACCGTGGAATTCAAGGACCCCTTCGGCAACCAGGCCAGGTTCTGAAACCTTACCCGCAAAAAGAAGAGGCCCGCTTCAAGGCGGGCCTTCTCTTTTCCCCGGGAAAGAGACTCAATAAGAGTTGTAAAGCGCCAGCAGCAGGTCCTCGTGCATTTTGTCCGAGGCCGAGCCCGGCATGGAATAGTTGTTGAGTATCGAAGTGAAGGCCAGCGTCCGGCCTTTTTTCGTCTTAAGGTACCCTGTGTAGGAGCGCACCCCGTTCAGGGAGCCGGATTTCAGGCGCAGGGACTTCTCCAGCGGCGTGCCCTTGCCAAGGTTGCGCACGTGGCCGGTGGCGTCGGGGTCGCCGGGGAAGACCAGCGAGGCCTCGAAATCGGCGAAGTAGGGCTTGGCGCGCAGGGCCAGCAGCAGGTCGGTGAAGGTCTCGGCCTTGACCATGTTGCGCCAGGACAGGCCGCAGGCGTCGGCGAGCTTCAGCTCCGAAACTTCCACCCCCGCCCCCGCGAGGAAGTCCCTTACCGCCGCGGCGCCGGCGCCGGGCTTGCCGCCACCCAGCTGGCGCAGCAGCAGCTCGGCGTAAAGGTTGAAGCTGCGCTTATTGGTGAGGCGGACGACCTCCCCGAGCGGCACGGCGGGGGCCTCCGCGAGCAGCGCCGCGCCGGGCGGGGTCGCGCCCTTGCCCGGCTTCTTGTTGGCGTTTATCCCGGCCTTCGCCAGGTAGCGGCCCAAGCTTTGCGCGGCGAACAGGGCTGGGTCCGGCAGGGCCCCATTGATGGCGAATTCGGCCGGCCCCTGCGGCACGGTGCCGCGCAGCACGGCCCGGTACTGTCCCGGGAAGGCGAAGATATAGCCGTTGTCCCCGGAACCGGGCGCGCCGGTCCGCATGTAATTCTCGAACTCCAGGCCTTCCACGTAAGGCTCCGTGCGCAGCACGGCGGCCTCGCCGCCCGCGGCCGCGGCGGGCTTGAAATAAAGTTTGTAGAGCCCGTCGTTCACCGTCAGGGCCGAAGGCTGCGCGGCATAGTAATTGCCGATATCCTCCCAGGCCCAGGAACCGGGCTGCACGCTTTCGAAAGCGGTCTCGTCGCCCAGCACCGCGCCGTTGATCACCTTGACGCCGGCCGCCTTTAAGGCCCCGGCCCAGCCGCGGAAAACCTCTTCCAGCGGGACGGCCCCGGCCAGGAGCTGCGAGCCCAGCGAAGGGTCGCCCGCACCCTTGATATAAAGGTTGCCGTTCAGGAAGCCGTTGGACACCTTCCCGTCATAGTAAAGCCCGGTGGGGAAGGCCTTGCCGGGGCCGAACTTGTCCAGGGCGGCCGCGGCGGGCAGCACCTTGAGGATGCTGGCCGGGGTCAGGTTCAGGCGGGGGTTCAGGGCGGCCACGGTCCTGCCGGAGGAGTCCTTGACGCTCAGGCCCCAGGAGGCGTTGCGCACTCCCGGCAGGGCGGCCAGCTCCTTTATCTTGGTGTCGGCCGGGCCGGCGCAAAGCAGCGCGGGAGAGAGCGAAAAAAGGAGGGTCAGCAGGGCTGATTTCATTGGGAAAGTATACTAAAAATGGTAAATTATGAAGCCATGAAAAAGCTCCTCGTTCCGCTGCTGCTGCTGCCCGC
>CAYSYJ010000128.1:0-7108 GCA_964435105.1 uncultured Elusimicrobiaceae bacterium | reverse complement strand
CCGTGCCGGCCGCGCCGCAGCCCGCAGCCGCGGCTCCCGCGGCCGCCGCCGAGCGCGAGTGGCTGTTCCTGGTCTTCATTAACGGCGTCAACGACCTGGGCCTGCTGGGCGGCGCCGACAAGGACATCAACGAAATGGAGCGCGTGGGCTCCACGGACAGGGTGGCCGTGGTCGTGGAGTACAGCCGCATGACCGCGGACCCGGCTTCCCGCAACTTTACCTTCCAGCAGGGCTCCGACACCATCTATGTCACCAGGGACGAGGACGCCAACGCCATCACTTCCCGCCCCTTCTTCTCCTCGCCCAACGCCGACATGGGCAGCGCCAATACCCTGGTGCGTTTCGTCCAGAGGGCGGTGCGCAAATACCCGGCCAAAAAGATCGCCCTCGTGGTGTGGAACCACGGCGCCGGCCACCTTGGCATAGCTTTCGACGACCTCACCGGCAATTACATGGCCGTGCCCCAACTGGGCCGGGCCCTGGGCCAGATCCGGCAGGGCCTGGGCCGCAAGCTGGACCTGTTCGCCACCGACGCCTGCCTTATGCAGATGGCCGGCGTAGCCTACGAGTTCCGCGACTCCGTAGAGGTGCTGGTGGGCTCGCAGGAGAATATCCCTAATAACGGCTACCCTTACGACGCCGTGCTGGGCGGCCTCGCGGCCGAGCCCGGCATGGACGCGGAGCGCCTGGGCATCCTGCTGGTGGACGCCTATGCCGCGAGCTACCCTTCCAGGCGCGTGACGCTCTCCGCGCTGCGCGCCGGGCGCGCGGCCATGCTGCCCGCGGTGCTGGGCCAGTGGGTGGCCGCGGTGCGCTCGGACCCCGACGCTTTCAAAGCGGCCGCCTCACGCGCCGTGGTGGACAGGGCGCAGCGCTTTGCCATGCGCGAATCGCGCGACCTGGTGGATTACCTCGACAATGTGGACGCCGCCCTGCCGGCCAGCCCGGCGGTCAAGAACGCCTCCGCCGCCGTCAAGAATTTCGTGCTCCATGACCTGACGCTGAAGGCCGCCGCCCCGAATGTCCCCAAGGCGCGCGGCCTGGCCATCTATATCCCCGAGCAGAGCTTCAATTCCGATCACTACGCGGGCCTGGCCTTCGCGCGCGACTCGCAGTGGGACGACTTCCTGCTGGAAGTACTGGAGGCGCGGCGCAAGCCGTGAGCTTATGAGCGCCTCCCGCCTGCTCCTGCTCGCCGCCGCCGTGGCGCTTTGCGCGGCGCCCGCCGCCGCGGCTACCCCCGCGGAGCGGCTGGTCGCCTACGGCCGCGCGCTCGAGCAGGGCGACCCCGAGGCCGCCTCCGCCTTGCTCGCCGACGAGCCCGTGCTGGCGCTCGCCTCGACCACCCGCGACGGGGAGGCGATAAGGGCAAAGGCCGAGGCCGTTAAAGACCTGCGCGACCTCCTGGCCCTGCCCTGGGACGAGGCCCGGGCCAATAACCTCAGCGAATCCCTGGCCGTGCGCGTGGACGCCGGCCGCCCGCTCGTCGCCGCCGGGGTGGGCCCCGAGCCGGAGAAAGTGCTGGCCTGGGTGGAGCGCTACCGCAAAGATTATCCCGAGAGCAAGAAGAAAGTCCTGGAGAAGGCCGTGCGCAAATGGGAGGTGGTGTTCGGCACCGCCGCTCCCACTCAGAATATGGAATGGGGCAGCGCCAGCTGGATGAGCGGCCGCGACGTGAATCTTACCCGCGAGAACTGGCTGGGCATGACCATCGCCAAGCGCAATGCCGTGCTGCACAAGCTGGCCATGCAGGATAATACCTTCCTGCCTTACAGCGAACAGGCTTCCAAGTTCAGGAAAGACGAGGACGCCTATTCGGCCGATATCGCCGCGGCCCGGGCCAAGCTTTCACCCGCGCAGCAGCTGGAGCTGGACCGCCTCGGCGCGCTCAGCGGCATCCCGCGCGAGCAGCGCGTGCAGGAGCAGCTGGCCCTGCTGGGTCAATTTTTCGACGGCGGCTCCGTGGCCGTGGACCCGGAGCTGCGGGCACGCATCACCGCGGCCCGCGGCGCCGCGCCCAACGAGGTGCTGCGCCCCGAGCAGCTGCAGCTGCTGGGGGGCATGCTCACGAGCGCGCTGCCTAAAGAACTGGCCGGCAGCCGCGCCGGCGACCGCGCCCTGGCCTCCGGCCCGCTCAACGTCGAAGTGCGTTCCTGCGGCGGCAAGTACTCCGCCTACGATCCGGCCACCGGCCGCATCGCCCTCGACGCCCAGACCATACAGCAGTTCATGCGCATGAAGGGCTACACGGCCGATTCCGTGCTGCGCGATCCGGCCCAGGTGGCCGAGATCGCCCGGTACATGTCGCCGGCCGTGGTCTATGAATCCGCCCACCGCGCTCAGGCCGCCCGCAATGCCGGGCGCTATATGCCGCGCGTGCAGGAGGACGAGATAGAGGCCATGTCGCTCGAGGGCCTCTTCATGAGCGAGAAATTCGCCGCGGACCCGGCTTTCAGGCAGCTCTTCAGCGGGGCGCGCGACTATTCTTCCTACGCGGACAAGCGCGTGGCCGTGGCCACCCGCTACGCCAAGACCGGCGCCAAGGGCTTCGCCACCACGGTGCGCCAGCTCTACGCCTCTGGCCTGCCCTCGCTGGACGGCGCGGCCGCCCAGGTCCGCTCGGCCGTAGCGGCCGAGCTTACCCGCCGCGAAAGCCTGACCGCCGCCGAAAGGGGCGAGATAGACGCCGCCGGCCTCACGCTGGAGCAGGCCCTGGAGATGTCGCCCGAGGAGCTCGCCGGGGCGGCCTGCGACGTGCGCACTTCGGCGCTGCAGCGCATACAGCGCGATCTGTCGGACATGAACTTTTACAGGAGCGGCTACAGGGCCGCCGAGGAGGAGACGCGCGGGGCTTTGACCGGGGCCAAGCCTAAACCGGCCAAAGGTTCCGCGCCGCCGGCTTTATGAAGAAACTTCTGCTTACCGCGATGATGCTGGCCCTGGCCGGGGGTTCGGCCTGCGCCGGCGCCCAGGCCAAGGGCGGGGCTTTCAAGGCCTATGCCATGGAGGGCGGCTATTTCAGCTGCCAGGTGCCCTCGGGTTGGGGCCTGGAGCGCGACAAGGACAAGGACGAGGAGTACAAGATCTACGAGGTGCAGCTGCTGGCCCCCAAGGCCGGCAAGGTGCCAACCTCCATCCAGCTCTCTTTCTTCTCGGCCGGCAATCCGGATTTCAAGGATTATCAGGATTTCGTGGAGCGCAATTCCCGCAACGCGCTGGGCGAACAGCGCAACAGCCGCGAATCCTACGCGCCGGTAAAAGAGACATCGCTTAATGGCCGTAAGGCTTTCGAGCTCTCGAGCGAAGTGCAGGAGTACCTGCACCCCGAGAGCAAGTCAGACGAGAAAGTGCCGATAAAAGAGAAGATCTACGTGCTGCCCGCCAAGGACGGCTTCTATGCCCTGCGCTTCAGCGCCGAAAAGAAGGCCTTCAAGGCCAACCTGGCCGTCTTCGAGAAAGTGGCCAAGAGCTTCAAGGGCAAGCCCTAAGCTTCAGACCAGTGCCGTGAAAAAGGCCGCGCCCACTGGGGCGCGGCCCTTCTTTTATACGGCCCGAAAGAATCAGCGCAGTTTCCTCTCCTGCAGGTAGTCCACCAGGTCGGCGGGGTAGTCGGTTATAATGGCGTCCACGCCGGCCGCGATGGCCAGGTCCCAGGCCCGCTTGTCGTTGATGGTCCAGGGGGCCACCTTGAGGCCGGCCGCCTGAGCCTCTTTCACCGCCTCGGGCGTGATCCATTTATAATTGGGGCTCCAGATATCGGTGCCGGCGGCCTTGAGGGCCGGCACGATGTCCAGCAGTTCCTCGTAGGTGAGCTGCGAGGTGCGCACGGCGGGGGCCAGCTTCTTGACCGCCTTTAGCGAGCGCACGTCGAAGGACTGCACCATCACGCGCTTCTCCAACTTATGCTTCTTTATCACCTCCACCACCAGGCGGGCGAATTCCGCCGGAGCCGGGGCGAGCTCCGGCTCGGAGGGGTATAGCTTGGTCTCGATATTGTATTCCACCTTGTCAGCGTTCTCGAAACCGGACTTGGCTACGAAGGCGAAGACCTCGTCGAGCGTGGGCATGGGCGTGCCGGGCACGGCTATCTGGCGTGGGAACTTGGCATTGGCGAGCGCGCCGCAGTCGTACTTGCGCAGCTCGGCCAGCGTCAGCTCGCGGATGGGCAGCGGCTTCTCAACTTTGGCGCCTTCCGGCCCCAGGCAGCGCTCCGGCGTGACCTTGGGCTCATGCGAGACTATCACCACATTGTCCTTGGTGACGCCCAGGTCCAGCTCCAGCACGTCGGCGCCGGCCAGCAGGGCCGCCTCGAAAGCGGGCAGGGTATTCTCGGGCGCGGTGCCGCGGCTGCCGCGGTGGCCGTGCACCAGCGGGCCGGCGGCCTGGGCCGTCCCCGCGCAGAACAGAACGATAAAAGCGAAAAGTTTCATATTGCCTCCTCCTTCCATGATACAAAAAACCCGCGGCCGGGGAGGGCCGGCGCCTCTCAAGGTTTGGTATTATAGATGGCGATGAGGCTGTTCGACGCGCACAATCATCTGCAGAATTTCGGCACCGCCGCGGAGGCGGACGCGGCCCTGCGCGAAGGCGCCGCGGCCGGCGTGGAGGGCATGCTGGTCTGCGGCACCTCGCCGGAGGACTGGGGCGCGGTGCTGGAGCTGGCGGCCCGGCAGCCGGCGGTGACGCCTTGCTTCGGCCTGCACCCCTGGCATAAGGCCGAAGAGGGCTGGCTGGAGAAGCTGGGAGAATTCCTGCGCCGCGCGCCCTCCTGCGTGGGGGAGATAGGGTTGGACGGCCAGAACGGCGCGCCCGGCCATGAAGAGGATTTCCTGGCGCAGCTGGAGCTGGCCAAAAAAATGGGCCGCCCGGCGGTGATACATTGCGTGAAGAGCTGGGGCCGGCTGGGCGAGCTGCTGCGAAAGGCGCTGCCGCCGCGCTTCATGCTGCATTCTTATAGCGGTTCGGCCGAGGTAGTGCGGGAACTGGCGACGCTGGGCGGCTACTTTTCTTTTGGCGGCGAGATAATGGACCCGCAACGGCAGCGCCTGCGCGCCGCGCTCAAGGCCGTGCCGCGCGAGCGCCTGCTCCTGGAGACCGAATCGCCGGAGCCGGGCGCCCCGCCGTGGCGGCGCGGCCCCGCCGGCGTGGCCGAAGTCGCCGCCGCCGCGGCCGACCTGCTGGGCCTGACCCTCGAAGAGACGGCGGAACTCACGGCCGCCAATGGCCGCGCCTTCATAAACGGTTTATAGGTTTTTAACGGCCGGACTTGCCGAATTTTTCCGACGGACGCTTTATGGTTTCCGGGGAATAGCCGCTCAAGGGGTCCTTGGCGCGTTTGTGTTTCCCGCTGGCATTGCTGTAAGTAAACTGGATTGCCGTCCCTATAAGGCAGGCCAGGGCGCCAGCGGCCAGGGCCGCGCCCAGCGCGCAGAGCAGGGCCCGGCGCCGGCCGGGCCCGCAGATGCGGCGCCGGTGCCAGGGCATCAGCGCTTACCCGCCCACCTCAAGATGCCCGCGCTAACGCGCGGGTTTTTTAACATGTCGACGCCGTGGCCGCTGCCGCCGGTGAGGAAATCAGCCTGGCGGGCGCGGTTGCGCGCCGCTTTTACCAGCTGCGTGGAACTTTCCCAGGCGTAGGGATCGTTGCCGGCCGCCACTACCAGCGCGCGCGGCGCGCCGGCGGCGAAAAAATATTCCTCGGCCCGCACGCCCGCATAGTCCAGCCCCGGCGAGAGCAGTATCAGGGCGCCGGGTTTTACTGCGCCTTCGGCCGCGGCCTTAATGGCCAGGTTGGCGCCTATGCTCGCCCCGCAATAAACGATGTTTCCCGGAGGCATGCCCTTGGAAATAAGCCAGCCGCCCGCGGCCTCTATATCCGCCGAGGCGGCCAGCCAATTCTCCTTGGTGAATTTCTTGTAATCGGCCGCCTTGCCGGCGCAGCTGCGGCTGTTATTGTGGCCGCGCAGGTCCAGCGACAGGTAGCCGTAACCGGCCTTCTTCAACTCCTCCTGGAAAGGCGCCCATTCGTTCTTGGAAGAGCCGAGCCCGTGGATGTTGATGAAAATGAGCGGGCCAGAAGACGGCGCCAGGTAAAAAGCTTCCAGCCGGCATTTGTCGGCCGAGTCGAAGTTCACCTTCTTCTGCTGTGCCTGCAGGGCCGCCGGGCAGGCGGCTAGCAGCAGCGTCAGTAAAAAGCGCATGGTTCCCCCTTAGTCCTTCTCGTGGTGCTTCTTCCAGGTAAGCGCCAGCAGCAGTATCGCGAGCACGCAGCTCGCGAGCAGCAGCCGGAAGCCCCCGTCCCAGCCCCAGCGGTCCACCACGCGGCCTATGCCGACCTCGGCGATGACCGCGCCGAACATGTAGCCGAAGAAACCGGTGAAGCCCGCCGCCGTGCCGGCCGCCTTCTTGGGCACCATGTCCACGGCGCTAACGCCGATGAGCATTACCGGGCCATAGATGAGGAAGCCGATAACGAAGAGCGCCAGCGAATCCACCCAGAAACGCCCGGCGGGATTGGTCCAGTACACCCAGACGGCCACGGTCACGAAGAGCATGAAGATGACCGACACCGGGCCGCGCCGGCCGTGGAAGAACTTGTCCGAGGCCCAGCCGGCCAGGAGCGTCCCCGGGATGCCGGCCCATTCGTAGAGGAAGAACTGCCAGCGCGCCATATCCTGCCCCGCGCCCTTGGCCTGGGTCAGGTAGGTGGGCGCCCAGTCCAGCACGCCGTAGCGGATGACATAGACGAAGATATTGGCGAAGGCGATGATCCACAGCGGCTTATTGTTGAGCACATGCTCGAAGAGTATCTCCCTGGCCGTCATCTCCTTTTCGGGGTCGGCCACGCCGGTGTCCGGGTTCTCGCCGGAGTATTCCTCGATGGAGGGCAGGCCGCAGCTCTGCGGCGTGTCGCGCAGCGCCATTATCAGGATCACGCCCATGGCTATGGCCATGAAGGCCGGCACATAGAAGATGAGGTGGAAGGCCAGGTTGCCGCCCATCGCGGCGGCGAGCCCCGCGGCCGCGGCCAGGGCCAGCGCCCAGTTGATGATGGGGGCCACCACGCCGCCGCCCACGTTATGGGCCAGGTTCCAGACGGCGAACCGGG
>CAYSYJ010000127.1:0-7171 GCA_964435105.1 uncultured Elusimicrobiaceae bacterium | reverse complement strand
CGAAGTGATTTCTTTGGTTCGGGTAAGAGTTTCGCAGAGCGAAACTATTACTGCAGTGTCCAGCCCGGCGCAGCGTCCAGCCCGGCAATCCCCCCCATTTTTAGTAGAATATCCCCATGATCGAGAATATCCAGGAATATTACCAGTGCATACTGGATAACCTGACCGGCGGCCTGATCAGCGTGGACCTCAATGGCAAGGTCGTCTATGTGAACCCCATGGCCGGCAAGATACTGCACATGCCGCCCGAGACCTGCTGCCACGATATCGGCTACCAGAGGATGTTCGAAGGTTTCCCCGCCCTGCAGGGCGTCATCAAGGAGACCATAGAGACCGGCAAATGCGTACGCCGCGCCGAGATATCGGTCATGCACGCCAATACCCCCCTTATCATCGGCTACAGCACCATGCTGGTAAAGAACCCGGCAGGCAAGGAACTCGGGGTCACCGTAGTGTTCCAGGACATTTCCTTCGTCAACAAGAAGTAGGACTATGAGCAAGAAGAACAAGAACCAGCAGCAGGATATCCCCGCCCCGGCGCCGGA
Source organism: uncultured Elusimicrobiaceae bacterium (assembly GCA_964435105.1). GTDB lineage: Bacteria > Elusimicrobiota > Elusimicrobia > Elusimicrobiales > UBA9959 > UBA9959. The sequence continues at coordinate 6,626 of CAYSYJ010000127.1, read as the reverse complement.
GCAGCCCGCCCCCGCGCCCGCCCGGCTTCAGGAAGCCAGGCCGCCCGTCCCCAGGGCCATGATCTGGACCTTCTGGGGCGCCGTTGCCGCCGCCCTGGTGGCCGCCCGGGCCCTGGACGCGGCGCTGCCCGCGGTCCCTGAACGCGTTATCGAGCGCTGGATCATGCTGGCCTTCGCGGCCTTCCTGGCCTTCTTCCTCTACAAGATCAGGTAGGCCCTCCCTATGGCGGAGTATATCGATTATTACGCCCTCCTGGGCGTGCCCAGGTCCGCCGGCGAGGCCGAGATCAAATCGGCTTACCGCAAGCTGGCGCTCAAACACCACCCGGACCGCAACCAGGGCAATAAGGCGGCCGAAACCAAGTTCAAGGAGATCAACGAGGCCTACGAGGTGCTCTCCGATCCCCAGAAGCGCAAGCTTTACGACCAGTTCGGCCGCGAGGGTTCACAGCAGGGCTACCGCCCCCCGCCCGGCGGGTCGCGCCACCAGCGCCAGGGCCCCGGCGGCTTCCAGTACCATTACCAGTCGGGCCAGGGCGGCCCGGACTTTTCCCAGTTCGGGGAGTTCAGCGATTTCTTCAAATCCATGTTCGGCGGCGGCGGCTTTGGCGGTTTCGGCGGCATGGAGGAGGGCCCCGGCCCCGGCCGCCTGGATATGGAAGCGGAGCTGCAATTGTCGCTGGAAGAGCTGCTCCGCGGCGGGCAGAAACAACTTTCCTTTTCTTACCGCGCGGGGCGGCGCACGGCCTCCCGCGACATCAACGTTAAACTCCCCAAGGGCCTGCGCGACGGCGCCACCATAAGGCTGCGCGGCCAGGGCAAGGAAGAGAACGGCCGCTGCGGCGACCTCTACCTGAAGATCCGCCTCGCTCCGGACCCCCGTTTCGAACTCGACGGCGACGACATAATAGCCCGCGTGGAAGTGGCCCCCTGGGACGCCGCCCTGGGCGCCGAAGTGCGCGTCCCGGCCCCCGGCGGCGCAGTTACCGTAAAACTGCCGCCCGGCTCAGGCGCAGGCCGGCGTCTGCGCCTGGCCGGCCGCGGCCTGCCCCGCAAGGACGGCGGGCACGGCGACCTTTACGCCGTGGTCTCGCTGGCGCTGCCCGATAAGCTTTCCCCCCAGCAGCTCGAACTCTTCCGTAAACTCAAAGAGCTTTCCTGACGCTCCCCTAAAAGACGAAGCCCCGGCGCCCTTTAGAAGGGCGGCCGGGGCGGAAAGGAGGACCGCGGCTGCGGTTCTCTTAGTTGAACTGCGGCTGCGTCAGCTGGGCGGAGGCGTTGTCTATCTTCTTCTGCGCTTCCACCTTCATGCCGTTGGCGAAGGGAGAACCGATCTCCTTCATGAAGCCGTCTCCCTCGATGTAGTAGATCGCCTTGTCGGTGATGTCCTTGATCGCGGTGTGGACGGTCCAGCGCAGCTGCAGCTGCATGGCGGCCTTGGGGTCGTCATGCGTGCCCACGTTGGCGATGGTGGAATCCGGGACCTCGGAGACCAGGGTCACTTTGTAGCCCCAGGCCGTGGTCACGCTGATGGGCTCCACGGTGACGCCGGTGAGGAACTTGCCCTTGCCCTGGAAGTTGCCGCTGTGGGTCCAGTGCACCTGGTAGATGACCTTGACCACCTCGGAACCGTAGCCGTTCTTCATGGAGAAGGCGTAGCGCTTGGTGGAAGGCCGGCTCCAGCCCTGCAGCTGGCTCCAGTGGCTGGTCCCGAAAGGAACCGCGTTGGCGTAGTTGGTGGTGATGTTGACCACCGGCTGGTTCTTCTCGATGATGTTCCAGATCTTCTCCACCAGGTTCACGATCTTGTCGAGCGCGTCCACGGTGCCGTTGATCTGGGTCATCGTGTTATTGAATCCGGCCATGGGGTCGGGCGTGCCGGGAGCGGCCGGGGCGCCGGGGGTGCCGGGGTTGGCCGGCGGGTTGATCTGCGGACCCGAGGGCGGCTTGGGCAGGGCGTCGGGACCGGGGATGGTCGGGCCGCTGCCGGGGTTGAGCGGTATCGTGCCGCCGCGGGAGTCCATGGCGACCTCTTCGATCATCACGGACGACTCGTCGACGGTGAAGTACTTCAGGTCCGTGGCGTCGGCGGCCGACACCCGGCCCGTAGCAAGAGCCGCGATGGCGGCGGTCAGTGCGAGCAGCTTCTTCATTGTTACGTCCTCCTTTCCTTCATGCCGCCCCCCTCGGGGCGGGTACTGCGAATTCAGAATACCAGGGCCGGGTCCGTCAGCAGCGGCGCGGCGGCGTTGACGTCCTCGACTTTCTTCCAGTCCTTGCGCCAGGGGCTGGCGATCTCCTCGAAATAACCGTCGCCCTGTATGTAGTAGACGCTGGTGCCCTCTACCACCTTGAGCGGGCTGGACATGCGCCAGGTAAGCTTCAGCTGCATGGCCGCCACGGGATTGGCGTCGGTGCCGACATTGACCACGGTGGAGTCCGGCACCGCGGCCACTATCTGGAAGCGGTAGCCCCAGGCCACGCTGGCCACGGTGGGGATCACGGCCACGGCGGTAAGGTATTTCCCCTGGCCCTTGTAGGCGCCGCCGTAGGAGAAGGCGACCTTGTGCTTGGAGTCTATCATCACGCCGCCGTAAAGGTTCTCCGCGTAAAAGCCGTACTGGTAGGACTTGGGCCTGCTCCACTGGCTCAGCTGCGAGGCGGCCGTTACCCCCTGCGGGTAGGCGGTGGCGTACTTGGTGTCCAGGTTGAGCACCGGCTTATTGTCCTTCACTATGTCCCAGAGCTTGGTGCCGATATTAACTACCTTCTCTATGGTGACCAGGAGGCCGGCCAGGTCCTTGGGGGCCTGCTCCTCGCGCACACGGACATAATCGGTGCTGGGCTCTTCGGCCGTTTTCAGTAGTACGAGGCGAATCGAATCCTTGTTGATGGTGAAATAGTCGGGCTGGGCCGCGGCGTAATCTTTTTCCGACCTCGTGAAATCCCGGGCTTCCTCCGTAGTGGCCTTGCGCTCGAGAATGTCCTGCGCGCCGGCCAAAGACGGGAAGGCGCAGAAGAGCGCCAGCAGTACCGCGGGGAAGGAGGAGAAGTAGTTTTTCATTTGCCGTAGACTCCTGTCCGACCTGTTACACTACTAGTATATAACCCTGCGGCATAACCCTTCAGCGGCCAAAGGCCCAGGCCGGCATGATATTTGGACCCAGCCCTTTCTGGGCCTTTGGACCCAGATCGCCCTTGACATGTAAAGCGCCTGTCAATGGTTTGCCTTGATGGCAGGTGCGGAAAAAGTTTCCGGGGTGGAGTCCGCAAAGCGGACGACACAACTCGCCCCGAGCTTGCGTAAGCGCGAGGGCCGAGGTAAACAGGCGCGGGCACGGTGTGCCCGACGCCGGTTTTGGAGCACCTGCCATCAAGGCAAGCCTTACAAAAGCAGAAGGGCGGACCAGGTGGTCCGCCCTTCGCGTTGGGAAGTCCCTGGTTTAGGCCGGGACTTTCTCCCCTTCCTTACAGGAGGCCGGGGTGTCGCAGCTCATGGCGGCTATCTGCTTGTAGACGCTCAGGCGCCACTTGAACTCCTCCGCCGCCAGCTTGGCCAGGCGCGCGGCCACTTCCGGGTTACTCTTCTGGAGCGTCCTGAAGCGGTTCTCGCCGTTCATGAAGTCGGCCACGGAGATGGTCGGCTCCTTGCTGTCGAGGGTCAGCGGGTTCTTGCCCTGGCACTTGAGCGCCGGGTTGTAGCGGAACAGCGGCCAGCGGCCGGACTGCACCGCCTTCTTCTGCTCGTTCATGCCCGAGCCCATGTCGATGCCGTGGGCTATGCAGTGGCTGTAGGCCACGATGATGGACGGACCGTCGTAGGCTTCCGCTTCGGCGAAGGCTTTCACGGCCTGGTTGTAGTCCGCGCCCATAGCGACCTGGGCCACGTAGATGTTGCCGTAGGTCATGCTGATCATCGCGAGGTCCTTCTTGGGCAGGGGCTTGCCGCCGGCCGCGAACAGAGCCACGGCGCCCATCGGGGTAGACTTGGACATCTGGCCGCCGGTGTTGGAGTACACCTCGGTGTCGAGCACCAGCACGCGGACCTTCTTGCCGCTCGCGAGCACGTGGTCGAGGCCGCCGTAGCCGATGTCGTAGGCCCAGCCGTCGCCGCCGAGTATCCAGACGCTCTTCTTGATCAGGTAGTCGGCCAGGGTGCCCATGCGGGCCGCCTGCTCGCCGCCGGCCGCCGCGAGGGCCTTCTTCAGGTCTTCTATGCGGCCGCGCTGCTGCTCTATGCCGGTCCACTCGCTCTGGTCGGCGTTAAGGATGTCGTCTGCGAGCTTGGCCTGCGCCTTGAGCGGCCCCGCCTTCATGGCGGTCAGCAGTTCGCGGGCTTCGCCGGACATCTTGTCGTAGGCCACGCGCATGCCCAGGCCGAACTCGGCGTTGTCTTCGAACAGCGAATTGCTCCAGGCCGGGCCCTTGCCGTCCTCGCGCACGCAGTAGGGCGTGGTGGGCAGGTTGCCGCCGTAGATGGACGAGCAGCCGGTGGCGTTGGCCACGCTCAGGTGGTCGCCGAACAGCTGGGTCATCAGCTTAACGTAGGGGGTCTCGCCGCAGCCGGCGCAGGCGCCGCTGAACTCGAACAGCGGGCGCACCAGCTGGGAGCCCTGCACGGTGGCCCGGTTGACCTTGGAAGAACCCTGGTCCTTCAGCGACAGGAAGTACTTGAAGTTCTCGCGCTCGGTCTCGCGCAGCGGGAACTGCGGCGTCATGTTGATGGCCTTCCTGCCGGTCTCCTTGCCGTCCTTGCGCTCCTTGGCGGGGCAGTTGTAGACGCAGGCGCCGCAGCCGGTGCAGTCTTCCACCGCGACCTGCACGGTGAACTTCAGGCCTTTCAGGGCCGGGGCCTTGGCGTCCATGCTCTTGAAGGTCTTGGGAGCCTTGGCGAGCTCGGCGCCGTCATAGGCCTTGATGCGGATGGCGGCGTGCGGGCACACGAGCGAGCAGAAGCCGCACTGTATGCACAGGTGGTTCTCCCAGGCCGGGGTCTCCAGGGCGATATTGCGCTTCTCGTACTGGCTGGTGGCCGTGGGGAAGGTGCCGTCCACGGGCATGGCGCTCACGGGCAGCTGGTCGCCGCGGAAGGCGATCATCTCGCACAGCGTTTCGCGGACGAACTTGGGGAAGCCCTCCACGTTGCAGGTGCGCCTGATCTTGGAGTTCGCCTTTCCGGGCTTCACTTCCTGGATGGCCGCCAGGGTCTGGTCCACGGCGGCGTAGTTCTTGTTGACCACTTCCTCGCCCTTCTTGGAGTAGGTCTTCTTGATGGAGGCCTTGATGGCGGCGATCGCCTCGTCCTTGGGGAGGACGCCGGAGATGCCGAAGAAGGCGGTCTGCATGATGACGTTGATGCGGGCGCCCATGCCGGTCTCGTGGGCGATCTTGGAGGCGTCGATGACGTACATCTTCAGCCCCTTCTTGACGATGTCTTCCTGCACTTCCACGGGCAGCTGGTCCCAGACCTTGTCGGCCGGGAAGGGGCTGTTCAGGAGGAAGATGCCGCCCTGCTCGGCGCGGTTGAGCATCTCGTATTTCTCGAGGAAGCTGAACTGGTGGCAGCCGATGAAGCGGGCCTTGCTGACCAGGTACGGCGCCCGGATATAGGTCTTGCCGAAGCGCAGGTGGCTGGCGGTCATGGAACCGGCCTTCTTGGAGTCATAGACGAAGTAGCCCTGCGCGAACTGGCCTGTCTCCTCGCTGATGATCTTGATGGTGTTCTTGTTGGCGCCGATGGTGCCGTCGGAACCCAGGCCGAAGAACAGCGCGCGGAAGGTATCGGCCGGCTCGGTGGAGAAGTTCTCGTCGTACTTGAGCGAGAGGTTGGTCACGTCGTCGTTGATGCCCACGGTGAAGCTGTTGACGGGCTTGGCGGCGGAGAGGTTATCGAACACGGCCTTGGCCATGGCCGGGGTGAACTCCTTGGAGCCGAGGCCGTAGCGGCCGCCGACTATTACGGGGAGCTCCTTCATGGCGCCGGCCTTGAAGGCGTTGGCGCAGACGGTGATCACGTCCTGGTAGAGCGGCTCGCCCAGGGAACCGGCTTCCTTGGTGCGGTCCAGCACGGCGATCTGCTTGACGGACTTGGGGAGGGCCTTGATGAAGTCGGCCTCGGAGTAGGGCCTGTAGAGGCGCACTTTCACCACGCCGACCTTCTCGCCCTTGGAGACGAGGTAGTTGACGGTGTCTTCCAGCACATCCGCGCCGGAGGCCATCACGACCACGACTTTGGTGGCGTCGGGGGCGCCCACGTAGTCGAAGAGATTGTACTTGCGGCCGGTGAGTTTCTCGAACTGGCCCATGGCTTCCTTCACCATGGTGGGCACGGCGGCGTAGAACTTATTGGCGGCTTCGCGGCCCTGGAAGAAGACGTCGGGGTTCTGGGCGGTGCCGCGCATCACGGGGTGCTCGGGGTTGAGGCCGCGGGCCTTGTGCTCGGCTATGAGCTTCTCGCTGATCATGCTGCGCAGGACCTCGGTCGGCAGGGGCTCGACCATGTTGAGCTCGTGGCTGGTGCGGAAGCCGTCGAAGAAGTGCAGGAAAGGCACGCGGGTCTTGAGCGTGGCGGCCTGGGCTATGAGGGCGAAGTCCATGGCCTCCTGGGGGTTGGCGCTGGCGAGCAT
>CAYSYJ010000126.1:0-7172 GCA_964435105.1 uncultured Elusimicrobiaceae bacterium | reverse complement strand
GTGACCGGCGGGCTCGGCGGCATGGGCGGCGCCCAGCCGCTGGCCGTCACCATGAACGGCGGCGTGGCCATAGTGGTGGAGGTGGACGAGACGCGCATAGCGATGCGCCTCAAGACCCGCTACGTGGACACCATGGCCCGCTCTCTCGACGAGGCGCTGCTCATGGCTGAGAAGGCCATGAAAGCGAAACAGCCCCTCTCCATCGGCCTGCTCGGCAACTGCGCCGAGGTGCTGCCCGAGATGGCCCGCCGCGGCGTGAAGATAGACGTGCTGACCGACCAGACCAGCGCCCACGACCCGCTGCGCGGCTATATCCCCAAGGGCTACACCCTCGAGGCCGCCGCCGGGCTGCGCGCGAAGGACCCGAAGAAATACGTGCGACTGGCGATGGAATCCATGGCGATACACGTCGAAGCCATGCTGAAGCTGCAGAAGGCCGGCGCGGTCACGTTCGACTACGGCAACAATATCCGCACCATGGCCTTCAAGCAGGGCGTGAAGCGCGCCTACGACTTCCCCGGCTTCGTGCCCGCGTATATCCGCGGCCTGTTCTGCGAGGGCAAGGGCCCGTTCCGCTGGGCGGCGCTCTCCGGAGACCCCAAGGATATAGCCGTCACCGACGCCGCTATAAGGAAATTGTTCCCTAAGAACGCCCACCTCAGCCACTGGCTGGACATGGCGGCGAAAAAGGTGGCCTTCCAGGGCCTGCCGGCGCGCATCTGCTGGCTGGGCTACGGCGAGCGGCACCTGGCGGGCCAGGTCTTCAACGACCTGGTGAAGAAGGGCAAGGTTTCGGCCCCGATCGTGATAGGCCGCGACCACCTGGACTCCGGCTCGGTGGCCAGCCCCTTCCGCGAGACCGAATCCATGAGGGACGGCTCCGACATGATAGCCGACTGGCCGATACTGAACGCCCTGATCAACACCGCCTCCGGCGCCAGCTGGGTGTCTTTCCACCACGGCGGCGGCGTGGGCATGGGCTATTCGCTGCACGCCGGGCAGGTGACGGTGGCCGACGGCACTAAAGAGATGGCCCTGCGCCTCGAGCGCGTCCTGACCAATGACCCCGCGATGGGCGTGCTGCGCCACGCCGACGCCGGCTACCCGGAGGCGAAGGCCTTCGCCCGGAAGAAGGGCGTCAAGATCCCCATGCTGGGGGCCAGGTGAGCCGGCTGCCGGCGCTGCTGCTGCTGGCGGCGCTGCTGGCCGGCTGCGGGGCGGGCGTGCGCACCGTGGTCAGGGGGGGCTTCGACCCCGCCGCCAAGGTGGCGGTCCTGCCTTTCAGCGGCCGGGACGCGGAGACCAACCTGTCGCTGGCGGAGGCTTTTACGACCTACCTGATGGAAGCCGGTTTCGAGGTCATGGAGCGCGCCCAGCTGGAGAAGGTCCTGGCCGAACAGAAAGTTTCGCTTTCCGGCGCGGTGGACTCCGGCGATATGTCCCAGGTTGGACGCCTGGCCGGGGTGCGCGCCGTGGTGACCGGTTCCTACCGCGTGCGCAAGGAGAACGTCCGCACCGTCACCCCGGCCGTAAAGCCGCCCCCGGTGAGGCAGCGGCCCGACCGGCGCCCGCCGCCGGGAGTAAAGCAGGCCCCCGGCCAGGTGCGGGTGGAGACGAACACCGTTTTCAGCGGGCTCACGGTCAAATTCGTGGACGTGGCCACCGGCCGCGTCCTGCTCAGCAGTTCCGCCGAGAAGGATTATGACGCGGGCTCGGTCAACAAGGCGCTGGCCGCCATGGCCGGCTCCATCAAGGAGGCCCTGGAGAAGGGCCAAGGAGGAAAGTAAATGGCTTCTGAATTCAGTTTCGACGTGGTGAGCAAGGTGGACTATAACCTGGTGGACGAGGCTATCGCCACCGCCATGAAGGAGATCGTCAACCGCTACGACTTCAAGGGCGTGACCTCGGAGATCAACTTCGACAAGAAGGCGAACGCGATAAACCTGCTCTCGGCAGACGAGTACAAGCTCAAGGCCCTCTACGACGTGCTGCTGACCAAGCTTTCCAAGCGCGGCCTGCCGCTCAAGAACTTCGCCCCGCAGAAGGCGGAGAGCGCGCTCGGCGGCACCGCCAAGCAGCAGGTCAAGGTGCAGAACGGCATCCCGCAGGAGAAGGCCAAGGAGATGGTGAAGGCCGTGAAAGAGCATAAATTCAAGGCCAATGTCTCCATCCAGGGCGACGCCCTGCGCGTGACCTCCAAGTCCAAGGACGAACTGCAGCAGGTGATGGCCGTGCTGCGCGGCGGGGATTTCGGAGTGACCGTGCAGTTCGACAATTTCCGCTGATGGCTACCCTCTACACCGGCATAAAGCAGCTGCTCACCTTCGCCGGGGAGAAGGCTCCCCGCGCGGGGGCGGCTATGCGCGAGACCGGCCTGGTAAAGAACGCGGCCGTGCTCGTCGAGGGCGGCGTCATCGCCGCCGCCGGGCCCCGCGCGGCGGTGCTGCGCCACCGGCTGGCCAAAAAGGCCAAGGTCGTTGAGGCCGGCGGCGTCTGCCTGCCCGGCTTCGTGGACAGCCACACCCACATGGTCTTCGCCGAGCCGCGCCTGAGGGACTTCTCCATGCGCACCGCCGGGGCCTCCTACCAGGAGATCAAGGCGGCGGGCGGGGGGATAGTGTCCAGCATCGGCGCCGTCCGTAAACAGGCGCCGAAGGCCATGGCCGCCCAGCTCGCCGGCAGGGCCGCGCGCTTTCTCGAGTGCGGCACCACCACCGCCGAGGTAAAGAGCGGCTACGGCCTGTCGCTCGAGTCCGAGCTCAAGATGCTGCGCGCCGTTAAGGACGCGCAAAAACTTACGCCACTGGAAATGCTGCCCACCCTGCTGGCAGCGCATAGCGTGCCGCCGGAGTTCAACGGGGACGCGCAGAAGTACCTGGATTTCGTGACCGCAGAGATACTGCCTAAAGCGGCGGCGGAGAAGCTGGCCGTCTTCGCGGATATCTTCTGCGAAAAGGGCTATTTCACGCCGGAGCAGACCACGGCCTACCTTAAGGAGGCCGCCCGCCTGGGCCTGCGTCCCAAGGTGCACTCCGAGCAGCTCTCCAATTACGGCGGTACCCGGGCCGGCGCCGCCGCCGGCGCCGTCAGCGCGGACCACGCGGACCATGTCTTCGCCGAGGATATAGCCGCACTGCGCGACGCCGGCACCATAGCGGCGCTGCTGCCGGCCTCCAACTATTACCTCGGCCTCTCCAAGTTCCCGCCGGCGCGGGAGCTGATCTCCGCCGGCGTGCCCGTGGCGCTGGCCACCGACTTCAACCCCGGCACCTGCCCCTGCTGGAACATGCAGTTCGTCCTCTCGGCCGCCTGCACGCATTGCGGCATGACCCCGGAGGAGGCGCTCTGCGCCGCCACCGCGAACGGCGCCTGGGCGCTGGGGATAGGCGACCGCTGCGGCGCCGTGATGCCCGGCATGCAGGCCGACCTGGCCTTCTTCGCCGCCGACGACTACCGCGAGCTCTGCTATTACTTCGGGGCCAGCCAGTGCGTCCTGACCGTGAAAAAAGGCAAGGCGGTGTACCGCAAATGAAAGTCGTACTCTTCGACATAGACGGCACCCTGGTCAAGGCCGGCGGGGCCGGCGCCAGGGCCCTCAACCACGCCGTGGAACTCATGACCGGCCGCAAGGAAGCCTGCGCGCAGGTGCAGCTGCAGGGCGCCACCGACAAGACCAACTTCGACAGCGCCTTCAGGGTAGGGGCGGGCCGCAAGCCGACCAGGAAGGAACTGGCCGAGCTGACCCGGCATTACGTGGCGCGCCTGCCGCTCGAGGTAAAGGCCTCGCTGAAGGCCAAAAAGTATTCCAAGGTGAAAGGCGTGGAGAAGTTCCTGGAGAAACTGGCGGGCAGCGGGGACCTGCTCCTGGGACTGGGCACCGGCAACCTCAGGGACGGCGCCTTCATAAAGCTGGAGCCTTCCGGCCTGCTGCGGCATTTCGCCTTCGGCGGCTACGGCTGCGATTCCCACCGCCGGAGCGAAGTGCTCCGGAAAGCGGTGCAGCGCGCCTCGAAGCTGGCCAAAACCGCCGTCCGTGAGCGGGACGTCTTCGTGATCGGGGATACGCACCTGGACGCCGAGGCGGCCAAGGAGGCCGGCTATCACAGCGGCGTGGTGCTGGACGGTTTCGGCGACCGCGAGAAGATACTGCGCTCCAACCCGGAGCTGATCGCCAGGGATTTCTCCGACATGAAGCCGTGGCTGATCTGGCTGGGGCTGATGAAAGACCCGGGCGGGGTGAGCCCGGGCACCTATATCTGCCCGGATTCTCCCATCGAACACGCGCATTACGGCCGCACCGGCCTGGACCTGCGGGACATAGACGCCGGCATCAGGAAGCTGCGTGAGGCCAAAAGGAAGGCGGCGGGTAAAAAATGAACATCAAGGACACGCTCACTTACAAGGACATCGCCGAGATCCCGTCGCTGCTGGAGGATTTTTCCTCGCGCGCGGAAAGCATCAAGAAACTGGCCATCCGTTCCTCCGACAAGTCGGTCTACATGGTGGGACGCGGCTCTTCCGGTACGGCCACCCTCTTCGCCAAGTACATCTGGGAGGCCTACGCCGGGACCATCGTCAACTTCATCCACCCGCATTCGATATTCGAGGCGAGGAAGCCGCTGAACTTCAAGGGCCAGGCGGTCTGGGCTTTTTCCCAGTCCGGACGCAGCCAGGACATAGTGGCCTGCCTGGAGCGGCTCATGGCTTGGGGGGCTAAAGGCGTGGCCGTGACCAATGAGCCCGACCTGAAGCATAACCCCCTGGCCCGCCTGGCCGGGCGTCACATACTGCTTTCCTCGTCCAAGGAGCTGCCGGTGGCCGCCACCAAGAGCTTCGAGCTGCAGCTCTGGGCCGTGCTCTGGGCCGCGCAGGCCTGGAGCGGCTGCTTCGAGGGCAGGGACTTCAGGGCCGCCGTCGCGGCCGCCGCGCGCGCCGCCGCCGAGAATTACGGGGGGGAGGCGCTGGTCCGCAAGCTGATGAAGGCCAATATGCTCGGTTTCGTGGGCCGCGGCCCCTTCAACGCCGTGGCCGAGGACTCCGCCCTCAAGTTCAGGGAGATGGCCAAGGCCCACGCTCTGGGCTATTCCGCGGCCGAGTTCCTGCACGGCCCCGTCGGCGCCTATACCCCCGGGGACCTGGTCTTCCTCTTCACCCCGTCGGACCGCCTGCCCGAGGATATCCTCAAGGTGAAGCGGGCCCTGGCGGAGCGCGGCACCCCGTACCTGGTGGTGCGGCCCGGGGCGCTGAAGTTCCCCTTCAACTGCGTTCCCGTGGATATCCGGATGAAGAAGCTCGCCCTGCGCCTTTCCCTGGCCAAGGGCCTGAACCCCGACAATCCCAAGGGCCTCAACAAGGTTACCCAGACCTTCTGATAAAAAGGGGACAGGCTGCTTTTTCCCGCGAAAAAGCAGCCTGTCCCTTTTTTTCGTCTGGCGGACGCTTACAGGTCCGTCATGTAGGCGATCTCGTCGTACGGGGTGCGGTACAGGGGCTGCTTCAGGCGCTTCTGGTCGAAGATATGCCCGAAGATGCCTATGCTGCGCGCCACCACGAACAGCGCGTTCAGGCAGCCCATCTTCACCGTGTTGTCGATTTCGTCCTTCGAGAACGAGCCGGTGCTGTGCAGCATGTCCACGAAGGAGATGCCGATGCAGCCGTCGACGTTGAGGATCAGGTTGCCCTTCTTGGCGGTGGTCAGCTTCTCCACCTCAAGCGCGTAGTCCAGCAGCGGCGTGCTCTTGAAGTTCTTCTTGCAGAAGGCCTTCATCTGCGTCACGCGCATGTCCGGGTTGGTCACGCTCTTCACGCGGTGGCCTATGCCGGGTATCGGCACGCCCTTCTTCTTCATCTCGTTGATGAACTGTTCGGGCGTCAGCTTGGCGTCGTAGGCGCGCTTGAACTCCTGCGCCGCGCCGTCTATGGCGCCGCCGAACCTCGGGCCGATGGTGAGCAGGCCGGAAACCAGCGAGGAGATGATGTCCTTGCCGGCGCGGGCCGCCACTATGGCGTTATGCGCGCCGCTGACGGCCGGGCCGTGGTCCGCGCACAGGATCAGCGCGGTCTCCAGGAACTTCGCGCCGTAATCGGGCAGCTGCCGCTTGAACCACAGCAGGCCTATCACGCCGCCTATGCCCATTTCGTCGGAGAGGACCTTGGAGATCGGGATGTTGAGGTACTCGAGCTCCTCCTTCTTCTCGTTGGAGATGGTATTGATGAAGGTGGTGGCCTTGCGGATCTTTCCTTCCTTCATCGCCTGGGCGAAGTCCATCGGCAGCGCCGGGGCCGGAATGTCCCCGGCGGGCTTTATCACGCCTTTCTTCACCAGCTTCTGGTAGGTTTCGTTGACCTTCACGCCGTAGTCGTCGAAGGAATCCGGCACTATGGCGCCCGCTTCCTTAAGCGCGGCGTTCTTGGCGTCGGCGGTCTCCAGGTTGGAGCCGGCCTTGGCGCCAGCGTGGCCGAACTGTACGCCCGCCGGGAACATCTTGGAGCAGGTGCCGGTCACCCAGATCACGAGGGGCTTCGTTATCTTCTTCGCCTTCAGGGCTTCGACGATGCGCAGCTCCTCGGTGCCGCCTATCTCGCCCAGCGCCACTATCATCTTCACGGCCGGGATGGCCTCGTAGCGCAGGATGTGGTCGAGCAGCGTCGAGCCGGGGTAGGCATCGCCGCCTATCGCTATGCCCTCGTACAGGCCGTCGGTGTTGCGGGCGATAATGTTATAGCACTCGTTGGACAGGCCGCCCGACTTGGAGACGAAGCCCACCGAGCCGGGGCGGTGCAGCTTGGACTCCACGATGTTCTCGTAGGTGCCCGCGGTGTTGGCTATCTTGAAGCAGCCGGCCTTGATGCCGCCGACGGTGGCGGGGCCGATGACCATCTTGTCGAGCTTCTTCGCGGTGGCGGCGAGGATGCGCGCGCAGCGCGCGGGCACGCCTTCGGCTATCACGCAGACGGTACGGATATTCGGGTGGTTGAGGGCCTCCATCGAGCTGTCGAAGGCGGAGCGGAAAGAGGCGAAGTTGACCACCACGTCGGCCTTGGGGTGCTTCTCCGCCGCGGCGGCGAAGTTCCCGTACATCGGCAGCAGCACCTCGCCCTTGCCGAAGAAGACCTTGTGCACGCCGTCGCTGCCGGGGTTGACTATGGCGGCGACCGAAGGGGTCTTGCGG
>CAYSYJ010000125.1:0-7188 GCA_964435105.1 uncultured Elusimicrobiaceae bacterium | reverse complement strand
GAAGCACGCCCACAGCCACCGGCACGAAGCCGCCGAGCACACCCACCAGCACGCCCACGGCGACCTGCACCACGACCATCACGGCGGGGAACAGCAGGGACCGCACAGCCATTTCCACAAGCACCAGCCGGCCGAGCACACGCACCCGCACTGGCCGGACCTCCACCACCGCCACGGGCACGAGTGAGGGTCAGGGCACAATCCCCGAGTTCGCCCGCCCTGGCGGGCTTTTCTGTTAAGTTTATGTCGCCCCCGTGGGGCGGGGGAGAGCGGCAGGCAACCGAACGGGAAAGGTTTACCGCCCCGCGGCCGGCGGCTGCCCGGAGGAGGGAGACGCTGGTTCCGGATCGGGGGCGTCACCCGCGTGCTTTAGAACGCCCCAGGTCATGACCAGCGAGGAAAGCAGTACGGCCCAGAGCAGCACGCTGTCCGGGATCAACTGTATGCGCATTTCCCGAGGAACGCCCAGGAACAGCAGTATCGTTATCAATCCGCGGGGGGCGACATAGGTCAGCGCCGCCGCGGCGGGGCGCGGCAGCAGCAGCCGCAGGGGGAGAGCCCGCGACGCGTAAGCGAGCAACAGCACCGGCAGGACCACCGCCAGTGCGCCGCGGTCCAACAGCCGGGGGATATCCGCCGAATAACCCAGCAGCACGAAGAAAAAAGTCTTGATGACGAAAGTTGTCTCGGAAATTACGCTCTTGAACTGGGCAACCTCGGTCCCCAACTTTCCCAGGTCGAAATAGAAACGCAGGTTGCCGCGTATGAACAGCGAGATATTGTTGAGGAACAGGCCGAACACCAGCACCAGGATGAGCGGCGAGAAATGCATTAGCTTGGCGGTGGCGTAGACCAGCAGCAATATGGCGAACACCGGCAGGTGCTTGACCTGGTGGCTAACCCGTTCCACCAGCGCGGTCAGGCCCAGGGAGAAGGCGATGGAAAGCAGCAGCGTCACGAAGATCTCGAACAGGAAAGAGAACCAGGCGCCCGGGCCGAAAGAAGAATTCGCCAGCAGGAAATTGAAGACCAGGATGCCCAGGATATCCGAGAAGGAACTCTCGTAGGTCAGGAACTCGCGGCGCGGCTCCGACAATAGCCTGGAGCCGGGAATGGCTATGGCGCTGCTGATGACGGCGAAAGGCAGGGCATTAACCAGCGCCTGGTGCCAGGGGGCGCCGAATAGCGCGGTGAAAAAGCCCGCTATCCCGAAAAGGCAGAGCAGCAGCCCGGCGGCCGCGGACAGCGCGCTGGCCCTTATAACGGCGGCCTTCTCCAATTTAAGCTCCAGGTCCAGGCCGGCCTCCAGCACTATCAGGATAAGGCCGATGGTCCCCAGCGGCGCCAGCACATATTCCAGGTAGGGGATGACATAGCCGGTCCAGTTAGAAAGCAGGCGCAGCCCCAGGCCGGAAAGTATCAGCAGCACGACCGGCGGCAGGCGGGTACGCCCGGAGAACATGTCGAAAAGGTAAGAAACGAGGATCAGGGAACTGACGACTATGAGTATTATCTCTGTGCTCATGGCTGGCTAAATTATATAAAACCCGGCGGGCTCCGGGCCCGCCCCCTTGCGCGGCATGTCCGGAGTGCGGCATAATAATTGCGCCGACATCATAATTGACCGGAGGAGCAAGATGGACGCTCTCGACATCTCTATAATACTGGCTTTCGTAGCCTATTCCATATACTCCGGCTTCCGCAACAAGGACGAAGCTTCTAAAAACCTTGAGGAATATTTCCTGGCCGGGCGCTCGCTGCCGGGCTGGAAGGCGGGCCTCAGCATGGCGGCCACGCAGTTCGCCGCCGACACGCCGCTGCTGGTGACCGGCATCATCGCGGTATCCGGCATCTTCGCCCTATGGCAGATGTGGATCTACGCGCTGGCCTTCCTGATGATGGGTTTCGTGCTGGCCTCGCACTGGCGCCGCGCCGGCGTGATAACCGACGCGGAGCTTACGGAAATACGCTACGGCGGCGGCCGGGCGCTGGCGCTGCGCGGCTTCAAGGCCGTCTACTTCGGGACCATCTTCAACTGCGTGGTGCTTGCGTGGGTGTTCTTCGCGGCTTCGCGCATAGCCGAACCCTTCCTGCCATGGAACAGCTGGCTGCCGGCCTGGCTGTTCGGCCCGTTCACCGCCCTGGTGCAGGCCGCCGGCGTCAATCTCTCCTCGGCCGCGGCCGGCACGGACCTGGCCGTGACGCTTTCCGCCAACAACCTCATCTCCGTGCTGTGCATACTGCTCGTCACCACTTTCTACTCCGCCACCGGCGGGCTGCGCAGCGTGGTGGACACCGACGTGGTGCAGATCTTCATTATGCTGGGGGCCACGCTGCTCTTCGCGGGGATAGTCTTCTTCAAGGCCGGCGGCGTGAGCGGCATACACGACGGGTTGCGGAACATAGCGGCGGCGGGCACGCTGGGGGGGATAAGCCCCTCGCAGATACTGGCGTTCACCCCGGACCGGGCTTATAACGCCACTTTCCCGCTGCTGGCCCTCTTCGCCCTGCAGTGGATCATACAGCTCAACTCCGACGGCACCGGCTACCTGGCCCAGCGCTCTATGGCCTGCAAGGATGAGAAGCACGCCAAGACCGCGGCGCTGGTGTTCACCGGCACGCAGGTGTTCCTGCGCAGCCTGCTCTGGCTGCCGCTGGGCCTGGGGCTGCTGGTGCTGTTCCCGCCGGCGGCGGGGCTGGCCGGCGACCTGCTGCAGGCCGACCGCGAGGGCGCCTACGTGCGCGGCATGGCCGAACTGCTGCCCTCCGGCGTGAAGGGCCTGATGATAACGGGCATGCTGGCGGCGCTGGCCTCCACGGTGGACACGCACATCAACTGGGGCTCCTCCTACTGGGCCAACGACATTTTTAAGCGCATCATCTGCCAGGCGTGGCTCAAGCGCGAGCCGTCCGGCAAGGCTCTGGTCTGGGTGGCGCGCCTCTCTAACGTGATGCTCATCGGCATAGCCCTGTTGATAATGACCAGGCTCTCGTCTATAAACCAGGCCTGGCAGGCCAGCCTGCTCCTGGGCGCGGGCATGGGGCCCATACTGATAATGCGGTGGCTGTGGTGGCGCGTCAACGCCTGGTCGGAAATAGCCGCCATAGTGGTTTCGGGCCTCGCCGCGGTGCCGCTGCTGCTTTACGTGGACTCCCAGGCCCTGCGCCTGCTGATCATGGCCGCCCTGTCGCTGGCGGCCTCGCTGTCGGCCATCTTTTACTTCGGGCCCGAGGACAGGAAGCACCTGCACGGCTTCTACGAGCTGGTGCGGCCCAAGGGCTTCTGGCACGCCATAGCCGTGGAATGCGCGGACCACGCCCACAACGGCGCCCGCCGGCTGCTGCTCTCGGCGGGAGCCATGGCCGCCGCCGGCGTCTCCGTGTTCTGCCTGCTGGTCGGGGCCGGCTCGGCGCTGGTGGGCAGCCCGCCGCCGGCCTTCTGCCCCTGGCCCGCGGTCTGGATAACCGGCAACCTGGCGCTCGGCCTGGCGCTCTGCCCGGTCTGGTACAGGTTAGGCTTCAAGCTGGAGACTCATTAGCCGCGGCGCGCGCCGCACGGAGAACGGATGAAAGATCTGAAGAAAAAACTCTACACCATAATCTTCGAAGCGGAGACGCCCGCCGGCCGGCTATTCGACATACTGCTTATAGCGGCCATACTCGCCAGCACGGTCTGCGTGTCGCTCGAGTCGGTGGACTGGATAAAGCAGCGCTACGAAGGCCCCCTGCACGCCGCGGAATGGACCTTTACCCTGCTGTTCACCGTAGAATACATCACCCGCCTGCTTATCATACGGCGGCCGCTGGCCTACGCCTTCAGCTTCTTCGGCCTCGTGGACCTGGTCTCCATCGTGCCCACCTACCTGAGCCTGCTCTTTCCCGGCGCGCAGATGCTGCTGGCCGTGCGCGTGCTGCGCATGCTGCGCGTGTTCCGCGTCCTGAAACTCACCCGCTACACCAGCGCCACCCGCCTGATAATGGCCGCCATCCGCGAGAGCCAGGCCAAACTGACGGTCTTCCTCTGGGGCGTCGTCAGCACCGTCATAATAATAGGCGCGGTCATGTACCTCGTTGAGGGCCCGGAGAACGGCTTCTCCAGCATCCCCACTTCGGTCTACTGGGCGGTGGTCACCATGACCACCGTGGGCTACGGGGACATAGTGCCGCACACCTTCGCGGGGCGCTTCCTGGCCGGGTTCATGATGGTGACCGGCTACGCGCTGATAGCCGTGCCCACCGGCATAGTGACCGTGGAACTTTCCAACCTGAGCAGGAAGGAAAACTTCACGCGCTGCTGCCCTTTCTGCGCCAAGGAAGGCCACGAGGACAGCGCCAATTTCTGTTCGGCCTGCGGCAAGCCGCTTAATTCCGGCCAATAAAAGACACCGTGAAGAAAGTCCACATCATTACTTTCGGCTGAGTTGTGGATTCAATTCAACCGTACTCTCTATAAGTTCCTCAAAACATTGTACGCCTGATCGTTTTTGGAAGCGGTAGGCCGAGCTTATCCGCGAGATGTTGTCGCAGGCGTGGCCACGCAAGCGCGGCCCCGCACTGCTCCTTGCCGCGAGAAGCGGGTGCGCAAGGCTCGGCACTACGCGCCTTCGCTCTTGCTCCGCCGGTAGACTGCGCCTTATAACAACCTCCTTCTGCGCGGCCAGCCGGCCCAATAAACGTGGGCCTTGGCCGGGCCGCTTTCGGGCCGCAGTGGCGGCCCGTACAGCAAGGTAGGCGGCATCCTATTGTGCCCCTCCCTGCGCGGCTGGGCCGCCCTGCCGCGCTGCGGTGTTGCTGTGCTGCACCCCCGGCCTGCCGGGCAGGCCGTACATCCCCGCATTTATTTTTTTCTTATTTTTAAATTATGGCCACCGGGCGAGGGGAATTTAAACGGGGGCACCTTGGTTTATTAAAAACCCGCCCCGGCCTTGAACACTGAATTGTGTCGCGTGCTTCGCACGCTCCACCCGCTGTTCGCTCGCCCTGGCGGGCTTTTCTGTTATTTTATGTCGCCCCCGTGGGGCGGGGGAGAACAACAAAGAAACTATGGAGAAGCCAGGGCCAGTAGCCGCTTGCCGCGAGATGGCCGCGGCCCCTGGCCCAACCAAAATCAGACATAGGCCCTTTGGCCCCAACTTCAATTCCCTTTGTGCCCTTGGATTGTCAATTCTTGCGCGCTATCCTATATCCGTAGCAGGCAGTATCCTTGTAATTCGGGGGATTGGCCCCGGAGTATCCACGACCGGACCGTAATCCGGTGTATCCAGGGAAAGCAAAATAAAATTTGCTTTCCCTTTTTTTATTAGTAAGCAAAGCGCAAAGTCAAAGGGGAGGCATTTCAGTATGAAACAGACCAAATCACTAATCGCAGTAATCGGTGTCCTCACAATGTTCTCCATAGCCAAGGCGGGAGGCCCTATCGTGGATTTTGACAGGGCCTCCGGCGAATCCCAGCATTTTAGCGATTACATAGCTGAGCAGGATATATTAATGCGAAGCTACCCGGCACCTATCCCGACCTTCTCCGACACAAGAGATCTTTTAAATAGCTCCGCCAAACTTAAGGAACTAGACAATCCCGGGAGAAAAGCGCTCATAAGACTGCTCAAGAGCGCCACAGCCGCCCCATCTCCCGCGGAAACACTGGAATTAGCAAACTGCAAGGAAGTTGCAATCCTCTACAATCACCAGATGGTAATCTTCGTAAAAATAGCAAGGGGAAATGATTATGATATAGTATTGAAGAGTTCAGACTCCGGACTTGTTAAGGCTGTTAGTGAGTCGTCACTGCAAGCGAAACCTGCTCAAAACAAAATTGGCGCGTGGGTGCTTCGCTGCAGAGATACGATCGATTGGGTAATCCGCGTCGTTAACGGAATCGAGATAGCAACTAAAGTTATCACAAAGGTCTGCGAACATGAATGGGTCGAAGATGGTACCCCCACAACGCCGGGGCACATCCCGTTTAATCCCAGCCATGAGCGGAATCGCAAATAGACTCTCTCCACCACCTCCGAGGCGTCAAAATTGGCGCCTTGGAGGTGAATAAGGAAAGCTTTGTATTAAACCTGAATGGAGCACAATAAAGTGATCGCCACCTGGAAAATACTGCTCTTTTGGGGCGGGCTCAACTTAGTCGCGCCAGCTATTGCAGGACTAGCGTTCAAACCGCTCGGATCAATCGACAAGTGGCTGGAGCACTCACTGTTTATATCGCAGCTACTGATTGGTACAGGGCTATTTTGGTTTACAAGCGAAAGATATGGGCTAACATTCCCCGGTTTGATACGTGACATCTTCACAGAACGCGCCAGGTCAATTCTTAGCGCCCTAAAACACCTCGCTGTATACCTGGGGCTTCTCTTTTTAGCCTCCGGACTCTTGATTCTTTTCTTTGTCATCTTTGATAAATTCTCGGCAGCGCCGGGAGGAAACTCCTCGATACTCGGCCCCGCCAAAGACTTACTCAAATTTAAAGCTTTGGCCTCAAGCGCTCCCGGAGGAATGATTTTTTTCCTATTGGGAACCTGTTTACTTGCGCCAATTATCGAAGAAACCTTTTACAGGAGAATGCTTTTTGCCGACCTTAAAACCAGGGTTGGATTCATTTGGTCGCTGCTTGGCACTTCGTTGCTATTTGGTTTGTTCCACTCAAGCATCTTAATCTCCGGTGCGGCAAGCGCATACTTGTGCTATGTGTATGAGAAGGAAAATAATTTATCCACCAACATCGTTCTTCATTCGCTGATAAACTGCGCGAACATCCTGATAATGGCCATACTTCTCAAACTACGCTAGATTTACCAAAGCCACCCCAAGTAAAACTCAAATGGAGAAGCCGAAACAAAAAAACGGCAGGCCCACAACCCCGCAGAGCGGCCCGAATCGGAAGGTATGTATCATTACTTTCGGATGAGCTGTGGATTCAATTCAACCGTACTCTCTATAAGTTCCTCAAAACCTTGTACGCCTGATCGTCTTTGGAAGCGGTAGGCCGAGCTTATCCGCGAGATGTCGTCGCAGGCGTGGCCACGCAGCGCGGCCCCGCACTGCTCCTTGCCGCGAGAAGCGGGTGCGCAAGGCTCGGCACTACGCGCCTTCGCTCTTGCTCCGCCGGTAGGCTGCATCTTATAACAACCTCCTTCTGCGCGGCCAGCCGGCCCCCAAAACCGGGGGCCTTGGCGGGCCGCT
>CAYSYJ010000124.1:0-7192 GCA_964435105.1 uncultured Elusimicrobiaceae bacterium | reverse complement strand
ACTGTCTGGGGGCTGGATTTCTCGCCCGATTCCAATTACCTGGCCTCGCTGGGCAACCAGGTCATAGAGGTCTGGAAGGTGCCCTCCGGCGCCAATTTCACCAGCATACAGGGCCAGAGCTACAGCATGTACGGGGTCCGCTTCTCCCCGGTTGGGGAGTATATCGCCTCCGGCGGACTGAATTCGGTGGGCGTCTGGAGCTTCCCGGCAGGCGACGCCATCCACACCATGAAGTCGCAGGTGGAGAACGTCTACGCCATCGCGGTCAGCCCCAACGGCAACTACATCGTGGCCGGCAACGGCAACGGGTCCATGACGGTCTGGAACGTGGCCGATTCCCGGATCATCCGCTCCATCGCCGCTCACAAGGAGCCGGTGCGCTCCGTGGCGGTCACCCGGGACGGGTCTTACGCGGTCTCCGGCAGCATGGACGGCACCATCAAGGTCTGGCGCCTGAGCGACGGCAAACTGGTGAACGGCTACATGGCCCACAAGGGCGGCACACGGGCCGTGGCGGTAAGTCCCGGCGGCAGGTACGTGGTTAGCGGCGGCATGGACAACCTGGTGAAGGTATGGCATTTGCTGCCCAAGAACAAGCTGCGCACCCCGGTAAAGACATACTCCGGCCACTCGGACAGCGTGGAGGCGGTGCTTTTCTTCCCCGACGGCAAGAGCGTGGCCTCTGGCTCCAAGGATAAGACGGTCAGGATCTGGAAAGCCCCCTGAGCGGCCGCCGGGAAATGAAAAAGGGCGGGACCTCCCGCCCTTTTTCTTTGGCCGCCGCCGCCTACAGCAGGAAGCCTGCGATGGTCGCGGTCATGAAGCAGGCGAGCGACCCGGCCAGCACGGCGTAGAGGCCGAGCTTCGCCAGGTCGTGCCGGCGCTCAGGGGCGATGCCGCCGATGCCGCCTATCTGGATGGCGATGGACAGGAAGTTGGAGAAGCCGCAGAGGGCGTAGGAAGCTATGGCGATGGAACGTTCGCTGATGACCCCCGGGTTGGCTTTCAGGTAATTGGCCATGTTGAAGTAGGCCACGAATTCATTGAGCACCGTTTTCTGGCCCATCCAGTTGGCCACCTGCTGGACTTCGCCCGTCGGGACTCCCATGACCCAGGCCAGCGGCCAGAAGATCCAGCCGAAGATGGTCTCCAGGGTGAGCTGCGGGTAGTGGAAAAGGCCGCCCACGTAGCCGGTGATGAAGTTGGCGAGCGCCAGCAGCGCCATGAAGGCGATAAGGCAGCCGCCGACGTTTAGGGCGAGCTGCACGCCCACTGTGGCGCCGTTGGCGGCGGCGTCGATGACGTTGGAATCGGTTATCTCCAGTTTCATTTTGACTACGCCCCGGGTTTCCGGTTCTTCGGTTTCCGGAACGAGTATCTTGGCCATGACCAGGGCCGCCGGGGCGGACATTATTGACGCCGCGAGCAGGTGCCCGGCGATATTGGGAAGATAGGCCATCAGTATCCCGACATAGGCGGCCATCACTCCGCCGGAGACTGTCGCCATGCCGCCGGTCATGACGGCCATGAGCTCGGAGCGGGTCATGTTTGCTACATAGGGCCTTACCACCAGCGGGGCCTCGGTCTGTCCGACGAAGATATTGGCGCTGGCCGAGAGGGACTCCGCGCCGGAAGTGCCCATGAACTTCGCCATGATCCTGGCGAAGAAAAGGACTATCTTCTGCATGACCCCCAGGTAGTAGAGCACGGCCATCAGGGAGGAGAAGAAGATGATGGTGGGCAGCACCTGGAAGGCGAACAGGAAGCCCAACGACTGGTTATTGACCAGGCTGCCGAAGAGGAACCTGGCGCCCTCGTCGGAGAAGGAGAGGACCTTTATGATGACGTCGTTCATGAACTGGAAGACCTGTCGGCCGAGGGGAACCTTCAGGACGATGACCGCGAAGACGAGCTGGAGGCCGGTGCCGGTGGCTACGGTCTTCCAGTTGATGGCCTTGCGGTTCTTGCTGAAAGCCCAGGCTATGCCGATCATGACGAACATGCCCAGCAGGCTGACTAGTTTTGGCGACATGGGGTCTCCTTGATGAATTAAAACGACGATTAGATTATACAAATTCCAAAAATCAGTAGATGCCGCGAACCTTGCCGGTAACGGCGGCGAGCGGGAGGAAATGCAGCGGCGCGCCGGTGGCCGGGTCGGTCCACGAGGAGGAATCCCGGGAATTGTCCCTGTTGTCGCCCAGGACGAAAAGCGAGCCTTCCGGCACGGTCAGCGGGCCCAGGTTGTCGCCCTGCAGCAGTTCGCCGGGCCGGGCGTAATAGGCGTAGATCTCCAGCTGCGGCTCGCCGTTGAGGTAAACCTTCTTCTCGCGCAGTTCCACCGTATCGCCGGGTACCGCGATCACTCGTTTCACCGACTCGTGGTCCTCGCCGACGGGGGACTTGAAAGCCACTATCTCCCCGCGGGCGGGGGCGCGGAACCTGTAGGCCAGTTTGTCGAGGAAGAGGTGGTGGCCTTTCGTGAGGGTAGGGGCCATGGAGTCGCTGGCGATGTAGATGGGCTCGCCCACCCAGCGCCGCAGCGCCAGCATGGCGGCCAGCGTGACCAGGACTATCAGCGTCGTGCGGAGGGGTTTCATCGGGGCAGGGCGACGGGCAGGCGGCCCTCGGGCGAGAGCAGGCCGGCCAGCGCCTCGCCCGCGGCCCGCATGGAGGGGGCGGTCATGCCGTAGAGGGCGAGGGCGGCCTGGGCCTGCGGGTAGGCCGCCAGGTCATAGGGGTTCATGAGGCTCAGCAGCACGGCGGGCTTGCCCATGGCGAGCAGGGAGTTTATGAGTTCCCGCTGGCCGGCGTTCTGCCAGGCCGCCCACTGGAAACTGCCTATCACCAGCACTTCGGCCTTCGCGGCCGCGCGGGCGATGACCCGCTTCTCGCCGGGCCGCAGGCCGATGTCGTAGAAGTACTGGCTGGCGTCGTAGCCGTTCTCGCGCAGTACCCGGTAGAGGCTCAGCGCGTTGTCGGCGAAGCGCTGCGGCGCGAAGATCATGACGGCTATCTTCTTTTCCTTGGGCAGCGGCAGCAGGCCCGAGTCCCGCACCAGGGTCAGCCCCCGGCGGGAAAGGGTCTGCGTTATCTCCACATAGGCCTTGTCGAAATCCGAATGCTCCGGGGCGGCGTCGAAGAGCCCCGCCGCCCTCTTGGCGGAGACGACGCGCAGGTAGGCCTCGTCCAGGCGCTCCCGCGGGATGGCGCCGGAGCGCACCTGGGCCGCGATCTCCCTTATCACCGGGCCGGGGGAGGCTTTTCCGATCAGCAGCAGGTCGGCGCCGGCCTTAAGGGCCGCGGCCGCGGCCTTGCGCACGCTGCGGCGCGAGGTGATGGCGCTCATGTCCAGGCTGTCGGTGGCGATGAGCCCGCGGTGCCCGAGCTGCCCGCGCAGCAGCCCGCCCAGGATGGCGGGGGAGAGCGTGGCCGGGTTCGACCGGTCCAGCGCGGGGTAGAGGATATGGGCGGTCATCACGGCGGGGGCTTCAAGGCGCACCGCCTCGCGGAAGGGAGCCAGGTGCACCCCGGCCAGTTCCGAAGTGGAGACGCGGATCTCCGGCAGGGTCTTGTGTGAATCCTGGGAGGCCGCCCCGTGGCCGGGGAAATGCTTGGGCACCGCTATGACGCCGGCGGCCTTCAGGCCGTTTAGGATGGCGCCGCCCAGGCGCGAGGCGGCCGCCGGGTCCGAGCCGAGCGAGCGGATGCCGATGATGGGGTTGCGCGGGTTGGTGTTGACGTCGAGCACCGGCCCGAAGGCCATATTGATGCCGGCCCGGCGCAGTTCCCTGCCCGCCAGGTAGAAGAGCGTCGCCGTGTTGTTCTCGTCGGCGGCCGCGCCGAGCATCATGTTGGTGGGCAATTCCAGCAGGCCCAGGGTGGTGGGCACGTAGACGCTGCCGCCCTCGTAGTCCACGGCGATGAAGGGGGGGACGCCGGAAGCGGAGGCCAGGGCCTCGCCGCGCAGGCGCTCGGTCAGGCGCCGGGTGTCCTCGAGCGAATAGGAGCCCCACTGCAGCTGCACCCCGCCCAGTCCCGCCCGGAGGGCGGCGGTGACGGTGGAGATGTCCGCGGAGTCGGCCGCGGCCACCAGCAGCTGGGCCGCCTTCTCCTCCAGGGAGGGGTCGGCGGCCCGGGCGGCGGCCGGCGCGAGCAACAGGAGCAGGGCGAGCCGGCGCAGCATCAGCTTACTTGTCGAAGGAATAGCCGCGTTTTACGGCCTGCTTCCTGATGGTGTCGATCATGGCCCGGTCCAGGGTCCGGGCGCCGGACTGCTTCTTCTCCTCGGCGGCTATATAGGCCCGGCGCTGGGCCTGGAGGCGGTTGATCTCTTCCTTTATCTTCTTGCGCTCCGAGAGTTTCTCTTCGAGATATTTCTCGCGCCCGGCCTTGTCGAGCTTGCGCACTTCCTCCGGCAGCTGCTCGGCCTTGATCTCCTCCTTGCTAAGGGCGCCGCTCTCCAGGGCGGAGACGGCGTCCCAGGAAGCGTCGGCCGCGGCCTGGGCCGCGGGCGCCGCGGCCTGGAAGGCGGCCCGGCTGGCGGCCACGCTGCCACTCACGCCCTTGGCCTGGTTGTAGGAACCCACTTTTTCGGCCAGCCTGCTCTTGGCGCCGGCCCCGTAGGCCACGTAGGTGTCGTTGAGCTTGGAGCTCAGTTGGGCGATCTTGTCGTCCTGGGGGGCGGCGATCTCGTAGGCCTGCAGGGACTGGTCGATATTGGTGTAGTCCCCTTCGGCCAGGTCCGCGCCCGCCTTCCACTGCTGGGCCAGGCCCTGCTGGCGGGAGCCGCAGAAGATGGTGTTGACGAAGATGCCCTTGTTCTTGGCGGCCGCCACGGAAGTCTGGAAGGGGACCGCGCCCTGGGTGAAGGGCTCGTTGCCGGCTATGAAGATGGCCTTGTAGACGTCCGTCTTGGGGCTCCACTTGAGCTCCTTGACGGCGCGGTCTATGGCCTCGCCGCAATACTCGTCGCCGCCGTTGGTGCGCAAGGCGAAAAGTTCGGAGGAGACCTTGTCCAGGTCGGTGGTGAAAGGCGTTACCTGGCGTATCCAGCCCTTTTCCCTGGGGAGCGAGGAATTGCCGTACTCGTAAAGCGCCACTTCGATGACCGGCTTGGAACCGCTCTTCTCGGCGGAGACCAGTTCGGTGACGATCTTCCAGACCTGGGTGCGGGCCTGGTTGATGAGGCCGTCCATGGAATTGGAGGTATCCAGCAGGATGGCCACCTGCACCAGCGGCTTGGAGCCGTGGTCCTGGGGCGGCTTCACTATGACGACGGCGCCGTCGGCCCAGGTCTTTTTTACGGAGGCGGAGGCGGCGGCCAGGATCTTGCCGCTCTCGGTCTGGACCACGCGGGCGTTGACCTCCGTCTGGCCGTCGGTCAGGTCGTTCAGAGTGCCCATCACCACGGCGTCGGCCCCGAGGAGGGCGCCGAGTTTCTTGACGGTGGCCTCGTCCATGGCGCCGGAGGCCTGGAGTTTGTGCTCCTCCATGACCTTTTTGAGCAGGCCGCGCTCTATGAGGGTTATCTTCTTCTCGCCGGCCAGCAGCGTGGTAAGGCGTTCCTGTACCACCACGGGGCCTTCCGAGGCTTTTTCGCTGGTGTAGGGGAAGGCCAGGACCGCCAGCTTGATGCCGGGAGAATCCTTTACGCCTTCGCAGAGCTTGCCGGCCAGCGGGGCCAGCTCGGCGGGACCGGCCGGCTCGGACTTCTTGTCCGGGGCCGCGGCCTGGACGGCCTGGGCTAACAGGAGCAGCGCAGGGAAAATGATCTTCTTCATCGGAACACCCCTCAGATATCTTATTGGTACGACGCTTTTAGGATACAAAATATCGGCGCTGCCGCAACAGGACGCCCTTGTTGAAATGTGCGGGAAAAAGATGTATTTTTTATACATGGACAAGGGGGATAATGTGGACCTTCAAAGCTGTCTTCTGTGCCTGCCGCTGGCGGCCGGCCTGCTGGCCGGCTGCGGCGCCAAGGAGGAGGCTTATACCGAAAAAGCCTTCCTGATGAACGTGCCCGCCCAGGTGAAGGTGTACGGGGCGGACGAGGCGGAGGGCCGGCGCGTCGCCGGCGCCGTCCTAGCCGAGTGGCGCCGCATCTCCTCCGAGTTCAGCTATAACGAGCCCTACAGCCAGACCTCGGTGGTCAACAAGAAAGCCTACGGCGAATGGGTGAAGACGGACGAGGAGTTCATGCGCCTGCTGCACCTGGCCATGGACTATTACCGCCTCACGGGCGGGGCCTTCGACATCACTTTCGCGCCTCTGTGGCCTATCTGGAAAGAGGCCGCCTCCACCCGCAAGATGCCCGCCCGGGAGGACATCGCCCGCGCCCTGGCCAATATGGGCTCAGTCCATGTCCAGCCGGAGTACGCCAGGCGCCTGGTGCGCTTCCATAAGCCGGTGCAGATCAATATGGGCGGCATCCTGCGAGGCTACTGCTTTACCCGCGCCTATGCCATCCTGAAGGAGCTCTCGCCCGCCTATCCCGTGGAGCTGCGCCTGGGCAGCAATATGCTGGCCTACGGCGTCCGGCCCTGGCGCTACGACGTGATGGACCCTTTCGACGAATCCAAACGCTACGGCAGCTTCGAGTTCGGGGAGGGCGTTATCATGTCCTCCTCGGGCCGCGAGCATTTCGTGCAGATAGAGGGAAAACTCTACTCCCATATCCTGGACATAAAGACCGGGTACCCGGTGCAGGACTTCTCCAACCTTGTGGTCTACTTCCCCAGGATGGAGGGGGACAACTTCATCCCTTCCGCCGTGCTGGCCGTGATGGGCCGGGAAAAGGCCTTCTCGCTGCTGCGCGGCATGAAGGGCGCCGCCGCGGTCTGGATAGACGGCGCCGGCAAGGAAACCGTCCTCGAGGGAGAGGGCGCCGGCGCCAGCTGGGAGAAAGCCCGCGGGTTCTTCTGAAGGCCTGCCGGACATGAAAAAAGCCCGGGTCTCCCCGGGCTTTTTCTTTTTCCTGTGAGGCCTTAGCGGACTTCCTCGAACTCGCCCTTGGCCCGGTTCTTGCGGCAGTTGTTCCAGTTGAAGAAACGACCGTTCATGGCGATGTAGACGCCCGGGGGCAGCACCTGGGCGAAGGAGAGGGCCGACCCCAGGTTGAACATCCCGTCGGAAGAACCGAACTTGTAGGGGACCATGGCGCCGGTCAGCACCACGGTCTTGTCCGTGA
>CAYSYJ010000123.1:0-7199 GCA_964435105.1 uncultured Elusimicrobiaceae bacterium | reverse complement strand
GGTTGCCCAGCGCGTAGGCCAGCGCCAGCAGCAGCGCCGCGTCTATGCCCAGCAGGGCGGGCCAGTTGTCGCTGCCGGTCGAGTAATGTTTAGCCATGACCACCGTAAGCCCCTGCAGGGCGAAGGCTCCGGCCAGCTCGAACCACTCGCCCAGCCTGGGGCTCGGCCGCAGGGCCTTGAGGCGGCCGCCCTGCAGCAGCAGCGAGACGAAGGCCAGCAGCAGCGAGCCCTCGGCCGCGAGCCACCAGTTTATCCGCTCTTTGAGGAAGTTCCAGAGCGCCGTCAGGTGTTCCCGCATAAGGACGCCGGTTCCCGCCATCGCCGAGACCCCGCCGATGGCGGCGAAGACGGTCACGAGAAAGCCCAGGCCGCGCGGCTCCACCGGGTAGCGGTGCTTCAGCTTTATAGCCTGATCCCAGGTCAGTATGCCGCGCGCGGCCAGTTCGTCGAGCTCCGCGCGGACTTTAGTGTGGAGTCGTATCCCGGCGCTCATGACGGCCTCCGCGCGGAGACGTATCTGAGGTAGTAGTGGAGCGCCCCGCTGAAGGCCAGCAGCCCGGCGCCGCCCGCCAGCAGGAAGGTGCCGACGTCCATCGCTTTCCAGAAGAGCTCGTGGTAGCGGGTGAAAATGTTGATGCACAGGAAGGTGACGCCGAAGCCGCGTATGAGCCCGTTCTGCAGGTGATCGGCGGCTATTATCTGCGCTATGCAGGCCAGCGTGAAGAAGGCCACCCAGCCCATGGCCATCCCGTCCCCGCCTGAAAGGGAGGAAAGGATGAGCAGGGACATGTTGAAGTAGATGAGCCCCACGGCCTGCCAGACCTTGTAGAAGCGGCCGGTCTCCGGGTAAAGATTTGTTTCGTGATAGACGCCTACGGCGACCGCCGCCAGCGCGGCGGGCCACATCAGGCGCGGGTCCTGCACGCCGAAGGCGTAGGTGGAGCGGCCCAACATGCCGTCCCAGGACCCGATCCAGTGGAAGAGCGTAAGGACGGACAGCAGCAGAAGATAGGTGTTGCGGCTCTGATAAGCCAGGTATAAAGCCGCCGGGACGCAGATAGTGAAGGTGATGTGCATGGCCGCTTCGTCCTTGATGTCGAGCGAGCCCAGCAGCAGAGCGATGGCTCCGCCGCAGAGGTATATCCCCAGGGTCACTACTATCTTTGACGAAGTGGAATAACGCTCCTGCAGGTCTTCGCCGAGGCGCAAGCCCCATTTGACGGCCGCGTAGCCGATGCCGCCGGTCACGAGCGCGCCGATAAAAGCCGAGCCGGTCATGGCGGCTATGCCGCCGACTATGCCGAAAAACGCCAGCAGGCCGCCTATGATGCCGATATAGCGCAGGACCCCGGCGAAACCGAACTCGGTGAAGGCGTACCTCTCACCGAGGGTCTCGTAAGTCGGCTTTTCTATCACACCGTCGGCCAGCCAGACCGCGGCCTCGCTTTGCAGGAATTCCTTCGTTCGCCGGTTCGCCATCCCTGTTCCCCTCCCCGACTGAAGATCGCCGATAAAGGCTATTCTATCAAACCCCGCGGGGTTATGAGTCCCCCCCGCCGTGCCGGGGTCAGAAATATATTCGAACCTGTAGGAAACATAAGCGTAATTATCTTCAGTCCCCCCCGCCTTTTTCTTCTTCCGCCGGCGCGTTTTCCTGAAATTTTCGCGTGAGCGCCGCCCGTCTTGTTTATAATACTAAAATTGGTCCGCCAGACAATAAAAAAACCGGAGGCCCCTGCCTCCGGCTTTTTACGGCCAGCGCCGCGGCTTACAGTTCGCTCAGTTCCACGTGCCGCACTTTGAATTTTTCCTCGCGGCCGGTGCTTTCGGAGAAGATCGTAACTACGTCCGTGTAGCTCCGGCCCACCTGGTACCGGCTCGCCGGCATAAGGAAATGCTCCCTTTCGTCTATCCCCTCGACGCGGCACTGCGAGTAGGGCGAGATGTCTCGGGCGGACTTGGCCTTAATTATAAGGATCTCCGACTTGGCCATCTCCTGCAGGAAACCGGCCGCCACTTCCTTGCTGGTGGAGGCGCTGACTATTTTATCCAGCGTTATGGTCTGCCCCTGCTGCGACACGTTCATACTGCCGCCTATGCGCTGGCCGCGGTAAAGTACGCCGGCCTTCTTCGGCAGTTTGCTCGCGCCCGCGAGCAGGATGCGGGGTTCCATCTCGTAGGTAATGGTGTAGTGGGCGATGGCCACCTGCTGGGCCAGGGTCAATAAACGGTCCGGCCCGGGCACGTACATGAGCTTGTCTATGATCCGCTGGCCGGAGGCGTCCCGCCTTTCCAGGTACTCCTTCTCGTAGCGCGCCTGGTCCACGGCGGGGCCGCGCTCGGCGGCCTGCGCCGCAGGTACGGGGATAGTTATTTCAGCCAGCCCGGCGGCGCCGGAAAAAAATTGCAGGCTGCCCAAAGCCGGCGGCTGGGCCGACGCCTGGGCGACGCAAGCCAGGAACAAAACCGAAAGAAGTGTCTTTCTCATTCTTTTAACTCCTTGCCTTACCGCTATTACCAGTGTAGAAAATCAGCTGCCAGCCTCACATGGGCCGTAAGGGGTGTTTTTTGGGACTTTAAAGGCCCAGGATTATTTGGGCATTTAGGGGCCGGGGAGCGCCGCGCTTAGGGGCCTCATCTGTAGGAAACATAAGCGCGCTGGAACGGCTGAAAGTGTCAACAGAATTGGTCAAGGAAATGTTTCAATTTAGACTAGACAGGATAAATAGTAATATTTGGGCGGCGGCCCGGTCCGCGGCGGAGGAGAACATATGGAATCTATAAGAGAGATTTACAGGATAGGGCGCGGCCCTTCCAGCAGCCATACGATGGGCCCGCTGAAGGCGGCCGAGGCTTACCGCGCCCGCACGCCGGGCGCGAGCGCCTACCGCGTTACCCTCTGCGGCAGCCTGGCCGCCACCGGGCGCGGCCACCTGACCGACAAGGCCGTAGAGGCCGGCCTGGCCCCGGCGCGGGCGGAGATAATCTGGGAGCCGGGAACGGTTCTAGAGTTCCACCCCAACGCGCTGCGCTTCGAGGTAACGGAAGGCGCGCCGGCCGCGCCGTGGACCGCCTACAGCACCGGCGGCGGCCGCGTCAGCGATGGCACGGCAAGCGGCGCGCCGGAGATCTACTCTATGAATTCGATGGAGGAGGTGCTGGCCTGGAGCCGCAAGACCGGGCGGGCCTTCTGGGAGTACGTGGCCGAGACCGAAGGCCCCGAGATCTTCGATTACATGGCCGAGGTCTGGACGGCCATGCAGGACTGCCTGCGCCGCGGCCTGGAGGCCGAAGGCATGCTGCCCGGCGGCCTGCGGCTGCGCCGCAAGGCGGCGGCCTTCTACGTGCAATCCGCCAGTTTCAGCGGTTCGCTGAAGAAGAAGACCCTCTCTTTCTCCTACGCGCTGGCCGTGGCCGAGGAAAACGCCTCAGGCGGCGTGGTGGTGACGGCGCCCACCTGCGGCTCGGCCGGCGTGCTGCCCGCCGTGCTCTACCGCATCAAGGAAAGCCAGGGGCTTTCCGACCTGAAGATCCACCGCGCGCTGCTTACGGCGGGGCTCTTCGGCAACCTGGTCAAGAAGAACGCCTCCATTTCCGGCGCCGAGGTGGGCTGCCAGGGCGAGGTGGGCACCGCCTGCGCGATGGCCGCGGCGGCCGCCACCCAGCTGCTGGGCGGCAGCGAGCGCCAGATAGAGTACGCCGCCGAGATGGGGATGGAGCACCACCTGGGGCTGACCTGCGACCCGATAGGCGGCCTGGTGCAGGCCCCCTGCATAGAGCGCAACGCCTTCGCGGCCGAGGAGGCCATGAACGCCGCCACGTTCTCGCTGCTGGGCGACGGCGGGCACCTGGTGAGCTTCGATAAGGTGGTCAGGGCCATGAACCAGACCGGCCACGACCTGCCCAGCATTTATAAAGAGACCTCCGAGGGCGGCCTGGCCTCCATGGCTTACGACTAAAACCAGCGCGGCGGCGCCTGACCCCGCCGCGCCGGCGCCGTCGGGAGATTTGCATTGCACGGCGCAAAGTGTTTGAATGAATACGGCAGTTTGCCGATCATGTTGTTTGGAGAGAATGCCATGGTAAGTTACGTCACCGGACACAAGGGAGGCCGCTCCCACAGCAGCGGGCCCGCCGCCAGGCGCGCCCCGGTTACAGCCCGCCGATCCGCGCCGCGCGCGGTAATGCATACCCTCGTCGGCAAAGAGAAAAGCCCGATTTAGACCCCCGTTTTTCCTCGCCCGGTGCGGAAAGCCACAGCGCTTTGCCGCCCGGCCGCGCTTTGCGGGCCGCCCGGGCACAACCTCACAAACTTAGGAAAGCCTACGCCCCGCCCCCGGAGGCGTGCGCGAGCCGGGACTTCGCCCGCCCGGACTTGAACGAGCACAAGGAGGCTTGCATCATGGACTACAACGAACCCTGCATTACAAAACAGGACCGCGACCGCCTGGAGGCCTGTATTTCCAGGGCGGCAAGCGGTTCCCTCGACGACGCGCACCTGAAGGCACTTAGCGGGCTTCTGGCGCGGCTTAAGGTCGTGGAGCAGAAGGCTATCGGCGGCGATATAGTGACCATGCACAGCCGCGTGAAGATAATGGACATAGATACCAAGGAAACGCTGGGCGTGACGCTGGTGTACCCGGAGGACGCCGACATAGAGCTGGGCAAGATGTCGGTGCTTTCCCCGGTCGGGACGGCGATACTTGGCTGCCGGCGGGGCGAGGTGGTAGAGTGGGCCGGGCCCCGGCGTTTACGGCGCATCCTGATCAAGGAAATAGTCTATCAGCCGGAGGCGGCCTGGAACTACGCCCTGTAACCCCGGCGCGCGGCAAGGAGGCAACATGAAGAATAAAAAAACGGAAGACTTCGAAGGAAATACCGGCGAGCTGGTGAACGCCCTGCAGTCCGCCCAGCGCCAGATCCTGTCGCTGGAAAACCAGCTGGACGAGTACCGGTGGCTGGAGGAATCCCTGCGCAAGCGCACCAAGGACCTCAACGAAAGGGTCAAGGAGCTGGAGTGCCTGTACGCCGTCAGCAATTCCCTGCCCAGCGCCAATAACCTGGCGGAGCTGCTGCTGAGCGTCTGCGAGACGCTGCCCAAGGGCTTCCAGTTCCCGGCCTCCTCCTGGGTGAGCATCCAGGTTTACGGACAGAAGTTCGCCACGCGGGGCTTCAGGCCCTCGGTGCACCGCATCGCGCGGGACA
The DNA here is from genome assembly GCA_964435105.1 of uncultured Elusimicrobiaceae bacterium. Classification (GTDB taxonomy): domain Bacteria; phylum Elusimicrobiota; class Elusimicrobia; order Elusimicrobiales; family UBA9959; genus UBA9959. The sequence goes on along the minus strand of CAYSYJ010000123.1, from coordinate 1,994 downwards.
TTCAGGCGCGCGGCGAGACCGTGGGCGGCGTCAGCGTCTGCATCGGCCCGGTCTTCGACAGGGACCATAAGAACGCGGTGCTGCCGGAAGAAGAGCGGCTCGTCGAGATGGTGGCCGCCATGATAGGCAAGCTGCTGGAAAGCAAGCTGGCCGACTGAAGAACGCGGGCGTCCCGCGGCAAATACAGGCAAAGGAAAAACAAATGATCAACTTCGATAAAAAAGTGCTGTTCGTGGGTTACGGGTCGGTGGCGCAATGCGCGCTGCCCATGCTGCTGAAGCTGGCAAAGGTGCGGCCCGGCAATATTACCGTGCTGGATTTCGAGGATAAACGCCGGGAGCTCGCGCCGTGGCTGAAGAAAGGCGTAAAGTTCGCGCGCGGCAGGATTACGCCGGGGAACATGGCCCCGCTGCTCTCTAAATACCTGGCTCCGGGCGACCTGCTGATAGACCTGGCCTGGAACATCGGCGCCACCGACATCCTGCAGTGGTGCCACGACAGGGGCGTGCTGTACGTCAACACCTCCACCGAACTGTGGGACCCTTATGCCGGGGCGGAGAACAAGCACCCGACGGAGCGCACGCTCTACGTGCGCCACATGGCCCTGCGCCGGATGACGGCCGGCTGGAAAACCCCAGGCCCGACGGCGGTCATAGAGCACGGCGCTAACCCCGGCCTGATCTCTCACTTCACTAAAAAGGGGTTAATAGACATAGCTGAAAAACTATTGGCGGAAAAGAAGGTCAAGGGCGCGAGGGGCGAGATGCTCCGCGAGCTGGTCCGGGGCCGCGTTTTCAACGAGCTGGCGCAGGCGCTCGGCGTGAAGGTGATACATATCAGCGAACGGGACACGCAGATCTCTTCCAGGCCCAAGCGGGTGGGAGAGTTCGTCAACACCTGGAGCGTGGAGGGTTTCCGCGAGGAAGGCGTGACCACCTCGGAACTGGGCTGGGGCACCCACGAGAAGGAGCTCCCCCCGCTGGCCTACCGGCACAAGACCGGCCCCAGGAACCAGATCTGCCTGGCGCGCATGGGCATGAATACCTGGGTCTCCTCCTGGGTGCCGCCGGACTACTGCATACACGGGATGGTGGTGCGCCACGGGGAAGCCTTCACCCTGAGCGAGCGCCTGACGGTCCGCCGCAACGGCCGCGACGTTTACCGGCCTACCGTGCATTACGCCTACTGCCCGTCGGACGCGGCGATAGCTTCGCTCAACGAACTGCGCGGCGGCGACTACAAGCTCCAGCCGGAGATCCGCATCATGAACGACGACATCATCAGCGGCGGCGACGCCCTGGGCGCGCTGCTCATGGGCCATCCGTACAACTCCTGGTGGACCGGCAGCATCCTCGACATCAAAGAGTCCCGCCGGCTGCTGCCGCACCAGAACGCCACCACCATACAGGTGGGCATAGGCGTGACCGCGGCGGTTATGTGGATGATAGAGAACCCGGCGAGGGGGCTTTGCGTGCCGGAAGACCTGCCGCACGAGTACGTGCTTAAGATCGCCGCGCCCTGGCTGGGCAAGCTGCACTCCGCGGCCTCGGACTGGACCCCGCTGAAGCATTACACTAACGCGTTCGAGGGGCACAATAACCCGTACGTCGACAGGAAAGACCCCTGGCAGTTCAAGAACTTCCTGCTTACGGACGGGGATTAGCTTCTTTGCTGTTCTCCCCCGCCCCACGGGGCGACATAAACTTAACAGCAAAGCCCGCCCGGGCGAGCGAACAGCGGGTGGAGCGTGCGGAGCACGCGACACAATTCAGTGATCAGGCCCGGGCGGGTTTTTAATAAACCAAGGTGCCCCCGTTTAAATTCCCCTCGCCCGGTGGCCATAATTTAAAAATAAGAAAAAAATTAAATTCTGCGCTGTACGGCCTGCCCGGCAGGCCGGGAGCGGCTGCGCCAAGGCCCACGTTTATTGGGCCGGCTGGCCGCGCATAGGAGGTTGTTATAAGATGCAGCCTACCGGCGGAGCAAGAGCGAAG
>CAYSYJ010000122.1:0-7253 GCA_964435105.1 uncultured Elusimicrobiaceae bacterium | reverse complement strand
ACGATCATAAACCCGACCAACCTCCAGGCCTGGCAGGCGCTCGCCGAAACCTACCTGGCCGAGCCGGACCGGGCCGCCGTGGCCGGCTCCGCGGTCCCGGATTTCAGGGAAGCCGTCAGGGCCTTCCCTTACGACGGGAACATGTGGAACACGCTGGGCTATTTCCTCACCCTCGTCAAGGATTACCCGGGCGCCCGCGAAGCCTACGGCATGGGAGCGAAGGCCGACCCCGATAACCGCATGCTGCAGGAAAACCTGGCGGGCGTCTCCCGCCAGCTGGGCCTGAAGGGCGACAAGGACCTGGCCTGGCTGGACGAATACCGGCGCCTGGCCGCCGGGCTCGGCGCCGGGACGCCCTCCAAGGCCGACCTGGCCAGGGCCGACGCCCTGCTGGCCGCGGCCGGGCACAGCCTTAAGGCGCGGTCCCTGCGCGCGAAACTCCTCTTCAAGGCCGGCCGTCTGGAGGAAGCCGCGGCCGACCTGCAGGCCGTGCTGGACACGGACTTCGCAGACAACGGGGCCCGCTACGGCCTCGCGGTCATCCGCGAGAAGCGGGGGGAACTGGCCGCGGCCCGGGCCCTGTGGGAAACCTTCCTCGGGTTCGAGCCCGGCAATGCCGCCGTGGCCGAAAGGCTGAAGGCGCTGGCCGGCGCCCGCTGAACCCCGGTCAAAATCCTGTAACAATCCTGTAATAATTAAGCAAACAGGATAAGGTTGAATATAACAGGTAGAAAGCGAAATTTTTCGGTGGCGGAGTCAGCGATGAAAAATATCAAAGCGCTAAAATCGGATCTTGCCCGGCTGCTGCTGGCCCTGGCCCTCGCCGCCGCCGGCCCGCTCTGCACGGCCGCCGGAGCCCAGGCCTCCAAAAGCGCGATGAGCCGCTCGATGGAGCAGGCCATACGGCTTTACCACGAGGGCCAGGACACCGAGGCGATGGACCGCTTCATGGAGATCCTGGTCAAGGGCACCCCTTCCGAGAAAGCCCTGGCCAACGAGTACATCACCAAGATAACCCTGCGCATGAACACCGGCGTGAACACCGTGAAGGACCGGGGGTCGGAGCCCTCCACCCTGAGCGAGGTCACGACCAGCAGGCCCAAGGCCGGGGCGTCCGGCCGGCAGGGCAGGGACCTTCCCCCGGATTACGACGAGGAGGGGGACAGCAGGGCCGCCGCCGACTCCCAGCGCGAGCGGGCGGCCGAGAAGATCGCCTCCAAGATCTCCCAGATGCGGCGCGACATCCTGCTGGAACTTGGACGCGGGGACGCGGTCAAGATCTACATGGCCGGGAACGCCCCGAGGGCCATGACTCTGGACCCCAACTTCTTCTTCACCGGCGAGACCACTTTCAGGCCCGGCAGCGACCGCACCCTGTCGCTGGTCTCGGCGCTCATCTTCACCATGGGCAAGGCCAACTGCCTGCTCCTGCCCGAGGGCAGCGCCGAGGGGGACGTCAAGATCCGCAGCATCCGCCGGGCCATCGCCCTGAATTCCTATTTCGAGCAGCGCGGCATCTCCCGGGCCAAGATGGACGTGAACCTGACCGGCGCCGACATCCGCTTCCCGAAGGAGCTGACGAATATAAGCGGAATGATTATTATATTCGACCCGGACAAGGAGCCGCGCCTCAAGGACAGCGAAGACCCGATCACCAAGGGGCCGCGCGTTTCGCTGGGGGTCTATCCCACCGCGATCTCCGTGGAGAAGGACGAAGGCGCGATAATCGAGTTCTCCGTCCTCGAACCGCCCTCCGGCACCCCGTCGTGGAAATTCCAGATCTACCAGGTCCAGAAGGACGGGGCCAGGATGCTCCTCCAGGAACTTTCCGGTTCGGGGCAGCAGTACAACCAGAGCTACTGGAACGGGCGCAAGAAGTTCTTCGGCGCGCCCTATCCCTCCGGCAAGTATATGTTCACCGTTACCGCCACCGACGTGGAAGGGCGCCAGAACTCCCTGACCCGCCTGCTGGTGGTGCGTCCCACCGCCGAGGAGGAACGCCAGGCCCTGAAGGCCAGGCCCCAGGCCCCGGCCCAGAAGGACAGCATCTCCGAGAAGGGGGTCAAGTCCCGCTCCCTGAGCTCCAAGCCCGCCGGCCTGAAGAGCGGCAAGACGCTCAAGGGCAAGGCTCCCGCCTCCAGGAAGGGGGCCAGGAAGGCTCCCCGCAAGAAGGCGGCCAAGGCCGCCCCGCCCGCGGCCGAGCCCGAGGACTCGGCTCCGCCGGCCTCCGGGGACGCCGCGGCGCAGGAGAAGCCGCCGGCTTCCAACCAGGTAAGCTACAAGATCTACTTCAAGGAGAACACCTCCAGCCTTACGGCCAACAGCGAGAAGCGCCTGGCCCAGGTGGCGGAGACCCTCTCCTACTACCCCATGGCCAACATTTCCCTGACCGGCTACGCTTACTCGGGGGAAGCCAACGCGGACACGATGGCAGAGAGCCGGGCCAACTACGTGGCCAACCGCCTCGCGGAGAAGTACCGGATAGACAAGGCGCGCATGGACGTCAACTCCACCGTCTCGGAAGTCCCCAAGAGCATAGTCGAGATAAAGTTGACCGGTAAGGAATAGACAAATATCAGTTATATTATTGTAAAATTCTAAAGTTATGGCTGCCAAAGGCGGGAAAAATCATCTGGGCATCTATATCTCCCCCAAGGAGATAACGATCGCGCAGGTGCGCGTGGGCAAGGACTCCAGGCCGGAGCCCGAGCACCTTATCAAGTTCCCGACCAACTTCGCGGTCAAGGAGGGCATGCTGCGCCCCCTGTCGCTGAACCACGAGTTCTTCAGCGAGAAAGCCCCCTGGATCGCCCAGTTCAAGCAGGCCATAAAGTCCGTAAGCTGGGACACCAGCTCCGTAGTGGTTTCACTTTCGCCGCAGTTCTCGATCCTGCGCTATTTCGTGATGCCGGCGCTGGAGCGCAGGTTCTGGAGCAAGTCGATACCGCTCGAGTCCAAGAAGTTCATCCCGGTCTCCTTCGAGGAGGTGGTCTACGACTATACCGCCGTCCCCGTGGAGGACGGCAAGAAGCTCGGCGTGCTGTTCGGCCTGACCCAGCGCAAGAGCGTGGAGTTCCTCTCCGAGACCCTGAAGGCCTCGGGCCTTTCGCTCGGCGCGGTCGAGATCAACGCCATCTCCATGGAGCGCCTCTTCGCCTTTACCGACGCGCAGGGCCACGACTCCAAGGGCTACATCCATTTCGCGGGCGCCGCCACGCTGATGCTGTTCTCCCATAACGGCTTTCCCGTGCTTTACCGGGAGACCGAGGCCGATTCCGGCGGCACCCTGAGCGAGCGCAAGCGCCTGGACGTGAAAGGCGCAGTGCAGTTCGTGGACCGCTACGTCGGGGGCAAGGACTATAAGACCATCATGCTCTCCGGCGACGGCGCCGAAGCCTGGAAGTCCGCCGCCGAGAAAGAGGCGGCCCCGATAGCCGTCGGGATGTGGGACGCGGCCCAGGCGGCGTCCCTGAAGAGCAACGACGCCTCTTCCCTTTTTTCCGTCGGCGCCGCCCTGCGCGGCAAGGCCGCTTCGGGCCTCAGGCTGGACATCTCCGGCATCAGCACGGCGGCCGCGCTGGAGAAGGAAGTCCAGTCCTATGTGTGGAACATCACCTTCATCATCGGCGGGTTCATGCTGCTGCTGGCGCTCATCAGCCAGGCCAGGCTGTTCATGATAAACTCGCGGCTCTCCACCCTGACCTCGAAGGTCGCGGACGTGCCCGAACTCGACGGGGCCGACTCCGAGACCATCCGCACCAAGATAACCCGGCTGCAAGAGGACGGCAAGACGCTTTCCAATATGCTGGCCCAGCCCGAGCCGCTCGCGCCCAAGCTGGCCATGGTGGCCGACCAGATCCCTTCCAACCTCTGGCTGGTGGACATCCAGTACACCAGCCCCCTCGGCGTGTCCGAGGGCCAGGCCGGGGTGACCGAGCTGCGCCTGGTGGGGGAGACCTTCCTCAAGGGCGAGGCCAAGCTGCGCACCGTGGACGTTTTTACAAGGTCGATCAGGGCCACGAAGGAGTTCAGGATCTTCTCGCCGCCCATGGGCCGCGTGGACAGCACCACGGACTCGGAAGGGGGCGGGCAGAGGCAGGTGACCGGCCCCGGAGAGGACCCGCTGGCCCCCAAGCCGACAGGATTTTCCGTGATGTGCGTTTCCAAGAGGTGAACCTATGCCCCCGGCGCTGACCTCCATTATGCTCAAGCTCCAGTCCTTCTTCAAGGACATGTCGGGCAATATCATGATGATATACGCCGAAAAGGGGATAGAGCCTTTCCGCAAGCCCCTGACCATAACCCTGCCCACCCTGCTCGTCATCTACGCGGCCGTTTACGCCCCGATAGGCAAGCGCCTTTCCAGTTCCGCCACGCGGGTGACCAATATGGAAGTGGTCGCCCAGTACGCCGAAGAATACTCCGGCGCCAAGACCTCCCTGACCGCCTTCCAGCGCCGCCTCCCGCTGCCCAAGGATAAGGACGAGTGGCTCAATTACGTGATCACCAGCACCGCCAAGAATTACGGCATCTCCATAGACGGCGTCAGCGCCCAGAAGGAGAGCGAGACGGGCGGTTTCCTGGTGGTTTCCCGCGAGGTTTCCGTCTCGACCACCTACGACAAGCTGGGCCGGTGGATCGCCGACATCGAGAATTCCAAGATCTTCCTGAAAGTGGTGGAGCTCACCGCCAGGCGCGACGACAACGCGCCCGGCACGGTCAAGGTCACTTTCCGCCTTTCCACCGTCATCCCCAGGTTCGCCGGGGGGGGAGGTGGGGCGCAATGAAGAACCTGACCTCTCTGGCCGGCTGGACCCTGCTGGTGGCGGTGCTGGCGGTGCCTTCCTTCCTGTTCTACAACTGGTGGTCCGGCAACAAGCTTAAGGCTTCGGCGGAGGCGGCGCAGCCCGCCGTTCAGGCCGACATCTTCTCCAAGGAGAAGGAGCAGCGGGGCGCCGTTTCCCCGCAGCAGCCCCCGTCGGCTTCGGCCCAGGCCCCCGCGCCCCAGGCGGCGCAGGTTCCCGCGCAAACCCCGGCCTATTCTTCCGCCGCGGTTCACGCCGCGGTCCACGCCAACCCTGCCGGCAGCCGCCCTCCCTCCCCGGCCCCGTCCGTCAAGCCGGAGGAAGGCCCGATCATGGACCAGCCCGCCGCCCAGCCCGCGGCCCAGCCCAAGCCCGCCCCCCAGGCCGCGGTGAGTACGTCCACGCCCGCGGCCGCGGTCCCCGTGGCCTCTTCGACCATGCCCGCCCCGGTCTCGTCTTACTCGCCCAAAAGCGACCGCGATCCTACCCTCTCCCCGGCGGACTACACCCGCATCCGCGCCGAGGAGCGGCGCCGCAAGGAGAGCGAGCTGGCCGCCCTGCAGGCCGCCCGCCGCCGTTCTCCCGAAGCCCAGATCGATAGCCGCCTGCAGCTGCAGGGCATAGTGGGCACCGCGGCCATCATAAACGGCGAGATGTATTCCGCCGGGCAGACAGTCGCCGGCGCCAGGATATTGAAAGTCGGATTTAACTACATAATAGGCGAGTACAAGGGCCGCAAGTTCCGCAAGGTACTGCAGTAGCCGAAAGGCGCAGAGCAGCGATACGGAGGAGTTTATGAAGACCATGAAAATTCTGTTGGCGTGCGCGCTGATGTTCGAGCAGGCTTTCCTGCCCGTCTCTGCCGTCTTCGCCCAGGAAGACCTGCCCTCGGCCGACAAGAACTTCGCCCAGGACCTGCAAGGTCCCGGCGGCGACGAAGGCGGGCCCATACTCGAATCCGCGCCTCCCGGCGGCCCCGAATCCGCGCCCCCGTCCGCCATTCCCCAGGGCCAGGTCCCCGGCGCCCCCATCGAATCCGTCCAGATCGGAGGCGCCCCGAAGGACGCCCCGATGTACGAGGAGGCCGAGGCCGTTTCCCCGCTGGACCGCAAGATAGGCCCCATCCGCCTCAAGGGCGCGCCCCTCTCCACCTTCCTCGACGTGGTGAGCGCCCAGTCCAAGGTCAACTTCATCATCACGGAAGGCCTGGAGGCCAAGACCATCACCGTGTTCCTGCGCAAGACCACCGTGCGCGAGGCCCTGGAACTCCTGCTTCGCGTTAAGGGCCTTACCTACCAGCGCATCGGCAAGAGCAATACCTACGTGGTGCAGAAGCGCTCGGCCGACATGCCCAACCTCATCACCAAGGTCTACACCCTCAACTACATACCGCTCATCCCCATCTCCTCCATCGGGGACGAAATGGCGGCGATCACCTCGCAGAACGTCTCTTCGGTCTCCGGCGACCAGGGAGGGGGGGGCATACCTGGTCCCGGTCAGCAGGCCCAGACGGAGGATGATAAGGGAGTTGCCGTTCTTACGATAGTCCGGAGCGTCCTCTCTAAGAAGTACGGAAAGATGGCCACCGACCCCCGCACCAACGCCCTCGTCATTACCGACGTGCCCGAGGTGTTCCCGCAGGTCGAGCAGATCATAGCCGAACTGGACAAGAAGGCGCCGCAGATCCTCATCGAGGCGCAGATCGTGGAGATCAATACCGACCGGGTGAACGAGCTCGGGATAGAATGGGGCGGCGCCCGCGGCGAGATGGCGTATTTCGCCGGCCCTGCCCGCCTGACCGACTACGGCCTGCGTCCCGGCTTCTTCTCCGGCAACCAGTGGAAGCAGTTCTTCCCCAACACCACTGATATGAGCGGCGAGGCCGACTCAGCCTCCGGAGGGTCAAGCGCCAGTACCGTGCACCCCATCTTTGCCACCGGAGTAGAGAGTTCCAAGGGCGTCTATTACGGCGTCTTCAGCCTCGCGCAGCTGCAGGCCATCTTCCGGGCCCTGATCTCCAAGGGCGAGGCCCGCTACCTGGGCAAGCCCAAGATCGTGGCCATGAACAACAAAACTTCAGTGATCACCATCTCCCGCGACGCCGCGGTGGGTATGCAGAGCGTGGTGGCCTCCGCCGGAGGCTCTTCCGGGTCCTCCACCAGCGGCGCCGAGCGGCGCCGAATCGGGCTCATGCTGGTGGTGACGCCCCAGGTCAACAAGGAAGGATTCATCACCCTGGTCGTTCAACCTTCGTACACGGACATAACGCCCTCCGCGATTTCAACCCAGGGCGGCACCATCTACGACCCGGTCAGCCGCGGCGCCTCCACCATGGTGCGCGTCAAGAACGGCCAGACCGTGGTCATCGGCGGCATGCTGGCCTCCACCGAGAACAAGACCATCAAGAAGGTGCCGCTGCTCGGCTACATCCCGATCATCGGCTGGCTG
>CAYSYJ010000121.1:0-7264 GCA_964435105.1 uncultured Elusimicrobiaceae bacterium | reverse complement strand
GCCCGGCCATCACAAGGAAAGCTCCCCAGAGTGCTCCTATAGCGGAGAGGATCCCCAACACATAAAAAAATGCTCCAGGCCGGATATTGTGAAAGCCAAAGTATTCCAGAAGTGCTTCCTGCGTCTTGGCCGGAATTATCCGTATTTTAGGATTGAAGATCTTTTTCAGCAAATTGGATGGCCCAAGTCTCGGTATTTCTTCCAAGGCCTTGAGGGAAACGAGACGCCGGAAAATATCGTCAGGGGCCTTCAAGCCGAGGTCTGACAGGTGGCTGATAAAAATTTCCTCAGCCCCTTGGGCTGGCAGTTCTTTTATCAGCCAGGCTGTTTCTTCGTTCAGTCTGTAAAAGGAGGTGTCGCTTATGAGTAGATGCGCGCCGTCAGTTTTCGGGTGATAGGCGTGCTTAAGATGGTTTACGTAAATGATTCCCGGCATTTGTTGTTTAGTCACTTATGCCGCTGAATAGTTTTTGCCCCGCCGGTCTTAAGGTTTTTTGTCTCGTATTCTAGCTTTATGGAGTTGAGGATTACTGCTTTAATGTCGTCGCAGTAAACTTTGAATAGATCCCCGGTCTTCGCGCGGCATTTGGTTCCGCATTGCCCACCGCAGGCGAGCGCGACCGGGCAGGCAAGGCATTCGGGGAGGTTGGATAGATGTCTCCGTTTATATGTGTCCCGCAACGGGAAGAACTCGACGCCATTGTCGCTGATGTGCCCGACCCGGAATTCCGGATAGCCGGCTTCTTCCGAACAGGCGTATAAATCTCCGAATGGGTCAACTACCAGATAATGCTGATAGGTCTGCATGCAGTACGCCGTGCGGGTAAGTCCCGTGCCATGCGCCAGGCTGAATAACCGACGGATATCGGTAGTTTTTAGTGTGCTGGGGCACTCCATCTGCAGGCCCAGTTCGGTAATTTTCCTGGAGACATCGCCCAGGCCTATAAAATCCTGGTCTTCCAGGCCTGCGATGCTGCCATGCAGGGGGTAGGCGTAAATATATACATGCGGGTTTCCGGCTATGCCTTTGGCTTTCAATTCTTTAAGCAATCCCGGAAGAGTCTCCAGTTTTGCCCTATCAACATTGACGCGCAGGTCTATGCTGACGCCCAGATCCAGCAGCAGCCGGATATTCTGGAGTATTTTGTCAAAAGTCGGGTGGCCTTGCGGCGTAACCCGGGACTTGTCGTGCAATTCTCGCCCCCCATCAAGGGAAATCTGAGCTTTATTTACTTTGCCAGGCCCGGGCCCGAAGATATCGAGCATTGCATCTACTGTGGTGCCGTTTGTAACTGCCACCACGGACATCCCCGGAATTTTCTTCGCGTGGTCCAGGGCCCGCCGCATCACCGCTTCGTTGGCCGGGAGAAAGGGTTCCCCGCCGTATATGGAGAGGCAAGGATTGGAAATGCCTGGCAATAATTTCGGGAGATGCTTTTTAAAGATGTCGTCCACCAGCCGAAGGGGCATTATCTCTTTAGGGTGTCCCGGGCGGTGCTCCTGTTGAAAGCAGTATTTGCAGGCGAGATTGCAGTTGTAGCTGGCGAGCAGGATTATCCCGCCGGAGGAGATCCTTTTAAGCTGTTGATTGTGGAGCCCGGCTGTAAATTCTTTGAAACGCTCCAGTTCTTCGGCCGGTGTGAGCGTGGTTATGTGGCCGCGACGCGAGAGCAGTTCCAGATTCGGTTTCGTAAGCCCGTTCAGGCGCTCATAGCCATCGGCGGCGAGAATCTCCGCGAGTTCATTGGGAATCTCGTCAATGCAACCATTTACCCCGTTGAAAAGAAGCGCCGATCCGCCGCCGGACAGCGGGATGATATTGAGGTAGCGGCTTTTGCGGTACACAAAGGTCACGGCGCGCGCTTTTCCGCTTCGGCGCGTTCTTTAGCCTTGGCGGCGAAATAGGAGCAGGCTTTTACATCGTATCCATTTTCGCTGAACAGCCAGCAATAATGGTCCCTGTACGGACTCGACACGAAGACGTTCTTGTCCAGGGCATAAGCCTTGTTCGCCGCCTCCGCGGCCTCGCCATATTTCTTCATGGCGATAAGCGCGCCGGTCTTTGCTCGCAGCAGTTCCGGAGTGGCCTCCAGGCGGAGGGCGCGGTTGAGGTCGGCCAGGGAATCCTCGTAGCGCAAAAGCTTTGCCGCGGCTTGATAGCGAAGGATGTAAGAGTACCAGACCCCGTCGCGGACATTTGGGTCTTTGAAATTTATCGCATAAGGCTTTTTGGGCGCGAAATCTTTCTCAATTAGGCCTATGAGTTTATCCGCCTCGGCAAAGGCGGTCTTATAATCGCCCTTGGCATAGGCGATCTTGCTTTTTGCGGCGATATAACTCCCATCGCTCTTATACTCCGGCGCAGCGTGCACCTGTTTCGCCAGAAGCTCCTCCGCCTGTTTTACGTCGCCATTGTCGATAGTCTTGAACAGATTTGCGGAAAACTTGTCCTGGCGCATCCGGCGCATGGCTTCCCGCATCTTGGCTTCCGCTTCGGAAATATCCCCATCGAAATCTCCGGTATCCGGGTCTGGCATCGCCACGGTTTCAACTGGCTTCTGGTTTTCCGTGGCAAATGACGGGGATGTCAGGGCTAAGGCCGAGATCGTGAAGACAAAGATAATGCTGTTCATTTAGATCTGTCTCCATTGTCCCCTGCTGGAGGGGTGAGCTCAAACCCGCAGTGGTCGATGCCACCGGGGCAGTATATGGCATCGAGTGCTTCGCCATAAACATACAGAGTTTCTTTGTTCTTGTCTGTCCATGGGGTCCAGTTCGCGTACTCAAAATCGGACTCAAAATCTTCTGCCGGTCCGGTACGCCGCTTTATGCAGGTGTTCAACATGCGTATGCCGATTATGGACGCATCTGAATAGTTCCAGAGGTTCTTGGTTGCCTTTGTGGCGAGGCTCGTGTAATTCGTCCCCTTTTTGTAGAGGGAAATGGTGTGTGAAGGCTTGAATTTTAACTTTGAATTGCGCTCGCGAGCCTTGGCGTAGCAGGGGGTGCTGTCGCCGACCGGGCTGACGTGGTAGCCATCGGTTCCCGAAATAACCTCCATGACCAGGTTCGCGTCGTTATCGTGCCCCGCAATTACCATGTCTTCAATCCCGTCGCCATTTAAATCCTGACGTATGGCGTATTGGCCGGGAGCGGAATTCTGGGGGTAGTCACGGCTGGTCCAGGCTTTAAAGTCCTTGTTGAATTTGGACAATGCCGTTGTTATTTCGGGAGATGGAGCAAGCTCCTTAACTGGTTTGTCTTTTGGGGGTTTTCCCCCACGCGGGGAAAAATCTTTAACGTCCGCGTGGCCCACCCGGAACAGGCCTTCATGGAAATAATATATCAGGCTGTCTGCCCCGAGCTGCGTGTACCGCTCAGATTGGATCTCGGTGGAAACCCATATGTTGAAATAAGCAAAAGCGTCATGCTTTAGTACATGCGCGGGAGTGTTCTCTTCGTTGTGAAAGTTGACCCTTGTGCCGCGCTTTATCATACGCAGTGCTGGGAGAATGGTTTCCGGAATCCTGGTGGTTTGTATGAACCCTGCCTCTCGCTTGATCACCTTGTAGCTATTCCCTTCAGGCTTGAATATTGCCAGGTAGTTTCTTTCTTCATCGTGACCCGTTATCACCCTTATGGGGGTGTTTTTGCCGTCATAATCCCAGCTTATCGCATACGGCAGCTGTTTTTTTGAGAACGGAAAATACTTTGCACTGCCACCATAATCCGACAGGGTCCAGGGGATAAAATCCGGCAACTCTTTTTTTAGCGCCGCTTCTTGTGCTGTGTTCAGTTTTAATGCGGAAATCTGTTCAGGCTTAACGGGGTAGACAGGCGGAGTCGGATATCCCTCCCCGTACACTCTCACTACTGCGGAAGGTCCTCCGGGTGTGGTGGATTTTGTTACATCCGCCCCGAGGTAGGAAACCTGTGCTTTGGCCGGCTCAAGCGGTTGCTCATCGGTGCCCATCCATTGGGCAACGGCGTGTGGGGATACAGAAAGACTCAGGGCTGAAAACAGAAGTGGTATCTTCAAATAGTTCATTGAGTGGTCCCTCTATTTCTTGCAGCCGGCATAATTCTCCGGTTCGGAATTGAGCTCGGCAAAAAGTCCGGTGCAATGGCAGTATCTTCGCTCATTGTCGCTGGCAGGGGCGGAACAATCATTTTCGAATTTCATGTATTTCTCGCAATTGTCGGTGTTCCTGCTGGATGGAAAATCGATAAAGCCGTCCATGCCTGTGTCAAATTGTGCAAGATCTTCGTTGACCCCGTTCATTGCGCCGGTCTCTTTTATGGGGAAAGGGATATTGTTCGGAGGAATTTTTAATTTCAGTAGGCGCCGCAGTTCCGAATCGAGTTGTATATGATAATGGTCTGCTATTTTCCTGGGGTAAAGTTCTCCAGAAGGCAGAATGTCCGGATCCCCCTCTGATTTAACGGTAAAGCCCATTTCCCCCAGTAATTTGATCAGGGCCGGACGATCCGCTTTTCTTACGCACCTTTTGCTTATATCTGCGGATATCCCGAAGCTGTGGTTGAAATGTGATGAATTGTGATCCCAGTCGCCTTTCAGGTCAAAGGCTCCGCCCCAGGGCAGGCTCATGTCGTTGATCGCCAGCTTATAGGAAGTGGGATGAGTGACGCGCCATGCCGCCGCCAGGCGCTTGATGGCCGCGACGGTCTCAACTGTCCCGAAGTGCGTGCCGGTGTAGTGAGTAGTGACGCCTTTTTCGGACCCAGTTAGTACATATGTCGTGCCGCTGGCAGGGAGCGGCACCAGATCGGGGATCAGAATATCCATGTACCTGGTTTCCGCGCTATTGCAGGCCCCGGAGTACTGAAGAGGGAGAGCTATCGAGGTGGAGTACTTCGGGTCGGGAATCTTTAGCGTGACTACTGATTTCGGGCTTAGTGGCCCGGTCAATGCCTCTCCCAAGTAATTAAATTGCGGGTACCACTGTACTTGGTCGATATAATAAGAGGCCCCGGCCTGCAGGTCCGGTGGAGGAAAATACTTTTTCCCAGCTGGAAGATTCTCGCGTATGGCGTGGTCATGGCCGGCACGCTCCGGCATATTTATAGGCTTCATAAGCCTGAGCTGCCAGGTGTACTGCGCGTTACCTGGGCTTTCGCAAGTCATGTTGAAAATAGCGCTTTTCATCCCAGGGTACCAGGTGTAATGCTTCCCGTCGGAATAACGGTCTTTCCCGGTTGCCGGGGAAAGTTTGACTATCCGGCCATCATCAGTTTCACCGTAAGCTTCCACGGAGGGGCGGGAAGGCGGTTGGACAGCGGGAATATTTACGGCTGTGTCGGTGAGGAGCGGTGCGAGTTGCCCCGGTTCCGGAGAATCGAAGTTTATCTCCTTGGCCTCGGGTTTCTGGAAAAATAATGTCAGTAGCGGAATTGCAACCAGATATGCTTTTCGGCAAATCATACACCCTCCTGGAAAGATATCTCCATACCGGGTTCTCAGTTACTCTCCTCCTCCTCCTCCTCCCGGATTGGGGTTGACCGGAGGTGTCGGGGGCGTGGGGGTGTTGTCGCACGGTGGGGGCGCAGGATTGTTGTTGCACGGCTGTGGGGTTGGATTATTGTTGCAAGGCTGCGGAGTGGGCTGCGGGGAGGTGTGGTCGCAAGGCGGGTTGTACCACTTAACGCATTCCGGTTGGCCAGGTTCAGGGATCAGCTGCTTGCAGGGGCTTGGGAAATTAGGCCAGCATGATTTGTCCAGCCCGTTGGGGTTTTCGGTGACGTGCCCGAGTAAATATACCGCCAGAGCTTCGAATTCCAGCCGGTCTTTGGCCTTTTCCAGGACAAGAACTGACGCGCCGGCCAAATTCAACGATTTAATTATAAAGTCTTTCTTCATCCCGCTCCCCCTCTCCGGCTATTCGCCGGAGAATAAAAAAAGGGAAAGCAAAGGATATTTGCTTTCCCTGGATACACCCGATTCCGGTCGGGTCGTGGATACTCCGGGGCCAATCCCCCGAATTACAAGGAATACACCAACTACCTGAATATGTTAGCGGATAATTGCCGGTTTCCCAAGGGTCTTCAAGGTAATGACCGCATAGGACAAAGGACCTATATGGGTGGTCGTTTCGCGAGCAGTGTGTGCTGTCGCTATTTCTTGCCAAACTCCATGCACTGCATATAATTCTCGGTCCCAGCTTTGGCGGCGCAGCAGTCTGTGTAAAGTTTCTCCGTTCTCACGGGAGCGGAAACCGGCCAGCCGAGTTTCTTTAAATTGGCCAACTCGCTTTTGTTAACGATATGGTATTGCTCTCCGTCGTTCTCTCGTGAGTTGTATACGGAAAAATTCTGCGAGCACATTAGTCCCACCAGCGCAGCGCGCTCGCTAAGGTTATAGTTTCTTTTCCCGATATCCGCGGCTATTCCAAAAGAGTGGGAGGAATCGGCGGCGGACCAATCCGATCTGTGGTCTAGCGCTCCACCCCAAGCCAGGCTTATGCCTATGAACTCTATCAGAGGGGAACCTGGGTGGGTGGAATTCCATTTGGCAGCCAGGTCTTTTAATGAGGTAATGGTTGCCGGGGTCCCATAGTGCGTTTCGGGGTGGGCAGCTGATTCTCCGGGAAACTTGTAGGCCCGGTCATTCCTCGGCATTGATTCGAGTCCAGGGACTCGGACATATAATGTGTGGGTGAGCGTCGGATTTACCGTCCTGTCCGGAAAATACTGAGCGTATCTCCCGCGAGCTACTAGCCGGGTGGAATATTTAAGGGGTGCAATGTGAATGGCAAATCTTTGTCCTTGGGTAAGTAATGGCGAACGTAGGGTAATCCCGTCAAGCCTTGATACTTTTTTCTTGTTTGGCCAATTAGGGTAATAATAAGCCGGCAGAGGATTGTTGTGTTTGTGGCCGGCTTCCCGCGGGTCGCTTTCTACGGTAACGTCTACGATCCAGTTGAATTTGGCTGAAGAATCTTTAAAAGAAAAGCCGAATTCCCATTCATTCCCCGGCAGAACGGAATATGATTCCTGAAAATCCAGGTTCTTGGATGCCGATGCGGCGGAGTTCTGGGTAGTCTGCTTCTCTTCGCTGTCCAGAATATGAAGCATGTCCGCGGTGGAGATGCCCGGTAAAAGGAGGAAGAGCGTAAACAGCAATGCTGCTTTTGATGGCATTAAATGTATTTTACAATTTCTTCCCCCCGCCCCACGGGGGCGACATAAACATAACAGAAAAGCCCGCCAGGGCCGAGCGAATGCGAGGCCGGGGCGGGTTTTTAAT
>CAYSYJ010000120.1:0-7284 GCA_964435105.1 uncultured Elusimicrobiaceae bacterium | reverse complement strand
TGCGCGGTTCCCCTCCAACCGCGTTCCGCGGTTGGAGCCTCCCCTCCCCAACTGGCTCCCGGGGCAAGGCCCCGGGCGGGCTCAGCCGGGTCTGAGAAGGCGCTTTAAATGGGCTGGCGCGTCCGCGAGCGAGAGTGTTTGCTGCTGCCCCGCCTGCTTGAGGGGCTTGGCCGCTACGGAGCCGGCTTTAAGCTCGTCCTCGCCCAGGATCAACGCGAAGGCGGCCCCGCTTTTGTCGGCGGAGCGCATCTGCGACTTGAGGCTGAGCGCGAAATTGGAGGAATCAGCGCTGACGCCGGCGGCGCGCAGGTCTCCAAGCAGCTTGAAGGCGGCGTCCTGGGCGGAGGCGTGGGCGCAGATCACGAAGGCGTCCGGGTCGGTGGCCGGGGCGGGCTTGTCCTTGAGGAGCATGGCCAGGCGGTCCACGCCGAGGGCCCAGCCTATGGCCGGCGCGGCCGGGCCGCCCATGGATTTCACCAGGTCGTCGTAGCGGCCGCCGCCGCAGACCGCGTCCTGGCTGCCCAGGGCGGAGCTGCGCACTTCGAAAACGGTGCGGGTGTAATAGTCCAGGCCGCGCACCAGGTTCAGGTTCACATTGTGCGGCACGCCGGAGAGCTTCAGCAGGTCCTGCACCCGGGTGAAATGTTCGGCGCAGGCGGGGCAGAGGCTCAGCTTGGGGGCCTTTTCCGCCAGCCATGGCCCGTCCACCTTGCAGTCCAGGGCGCGCAGGGGGTTGCGCTCTATGCGTCCGCGGCAGGGCTCGCAGAGCATTTCCGCGCGCTGCTTGAGGTAGTCCAGCAGGGTCTGGCGGTAGGTCTTGCGGCACTCAGCGCAGCCGAGGGAATTGAGCTCCACGGAACAGCCCGCGAGGCCGGCCTTCTCGAGCAGGCGCACCAGCATGGCGATGGTCTCCGCGTCGGCGAAAGGCCCGGCGTTGCCGATCTGCTCGGCGCCGATCTGTTCGAACTCGCGGAAGCGGCCCGCCTGGGGGCGCTCGGCCCGGAACATGTTGCCGATATAGAAGAATTTGGCGTTGCGGCCGGTCTGGCTCAGGTTTTGCTCTATGTAGGCGCGCACCACGCCGGGCGTGCCTTCGGGGCGCACGGCGACTTCGCGGCCGCCGCCGTCGGTGAAGGCGTACATCTCCTTCTCCACTATGTCCGTGGTCTCGCCGGTGGACTTGACGAAGAGTTCCTTGAGCTCGATGGTGGGGATGCGGAGTTCATGGTAGCCGTAAAGCCTGAACACCTCCCGCGCGGCGGCCTCTATGGCCGCGAAGCGCGTGGAGTCCGGCGGCAGCAGGTCGCGGAAGCCGCGCAGGGAGTGCACGCTCATTGCGCGTTCCCCGCTATGGAGCGCAGGCGGGCCTGGTTGAGGATCACCAGCTCGCCGCGGCGGTAATCTATCACGCCGCTGCGCTTGAGGGTGTTGATGGCGCGGCAGACCGGCACGCGCGTGGTGCCCAGGTACTGGGCCAGTTCGTTCTGGTCTATGGCCATCTTTACCGGCTTGGAATGTTTGTCCTTGGAGAGTTCCAGGATGGCCTCGGCGAGGCGCCCCAGGATATTGTGGAAGAGCATGGACTCCACTTCCTTGTTGCACTTGTTGAGCCGGTCGGCCAGGGTGTGCAGCAGCTTGAGGGTGAAGTCGGCGTTCTCCAGGATCAGGCGCTTGAAATTCTTCTTGGAGATGACGAAAAGTTCGGATTCGTCGGCCGCCTGCGCGGAGGCCGAGCGCACCCGGCCCCCCAGCAGGGACATTTCCCCGAAAAAGTCCCCCTTCTTGAGGAACGCGAAGGTCTTGCGCTTCTCCGCGCCCACGGTCGTGAAGATCTTGATGCGGCCCGACTTCACGATAAAGAAGTTGTTGCCCAGGTCCTGCTTGGCGAACACCATCTCGCCGGCGGCGTAGCGCCTGACCGCCGAGATGGAGAGGACCTGGTCTATTTCGCGCGGCGCCAGGCCGCGGAAGAAAGGGACTTTTTTCAGGGCTTTGGTGGCCACCATTTATTTTATCTCCTCCATCGGCATGCCGCACTTGGGGCATTTGCCGGGCTTATCCGCTTCCACGCATTTCATGGCGCAGGAGTACTTCTTCTGGGCCATGGCTTCTTTTTTCGCCTGGTGGGCGGCGCGGGCCTTTGCCGGGCCTTTCATGTCCGCGGCGTGCCCGCCGGCGTGCTCCTTGGCGGAGGCTTCCTGGATCTGCTTAACGATGCCGGGGGCTTTGCCTGTGATGGTGACCTTTATGCCGTTCTCGATATTGGCGACCTTGGTCTCGGCGCCGGGCACCGCGGTGGGGCAGCCGTGGCACTTTTCGGCCTTGGGGGCGTAGTGGACCAGGGCCAGTTCCTGTATCTGCGCGACGGTCTCCTTGTCCTTGGCGGTGGTGGTCACCTCCACGCCGTTCTCGATGTTCCTGGAAACGGTCTCGGCTCCTTTGAGCTTCTCGGGGCAGGTCATGCCGCCGCATTTCTTGCCGGCAGCGGCTTTCTTGTGCATGGGGCAGTCGCCGCAGTCTTTCTTGCCGGGCTTGGCCGCGGCGGCCTTATGCTCGCCGGCTTTCTTGTCGCCGGGGCAGTTGCCGCAATGCGCGAAAGCGGCGGCGGCGCCGAGGGCGAGGGCGGTAACGGTCAGCAGGATGGTCTTCTTCATGGTCTCTCTCCTTGTGTGGCCTGGCTAAATCCGCCTATTATTATATAAATTTAAAGGCGGCTGTCCCTATCCCGCGGAAAGGGCTTGACAAACCCGGCCCTATCTATTAGGATATTGATAATCATTATCATATGAGAAAAACCACCGCTTGTCAACCGGGAAAGAACTGCACCTGCGGCTGCGGCAAGCGCTGCAGCGCCAGGCGCCGCGCCGTCTACGAGGCGCTGGCCGCCTCCCGGCATCATTTGAGCGCCGAGGAGATCCACGCCCTGGCGCGCGAGCGGAGCCCGGGCATCGGCATCGCCACCGTGTACCGGTCGGTCAAATGCCTCTGCGGCTGCGGCAAGGCCGTGGAAATAAAACTCGGCGACGGTGCGGCCGTTTACGAGTCGGCCCGGTCCCCGCTCCCCCCTCACGTCCACCTGGTCTGCGGCGTTTGCGGCGAGGTCCTGGAGGCGGAGGCGCCGGAACTCTCCGCCCTCCTGAGGGCCCTGGCCGGGAAAAAGGGATTTTCCCCTTCCGTGCTGGAGATAAGGGGCCTGTGTTCGAAGTGCGCGTCAAAAAAGAAAGGTGACTGAGATGAAAAAGAATTCCGCTTACCCGCTGGTCCTGGTTCTCGCCGCCGCGGCCCTCATGGCCGCCTGCGGCGGCAAGGAGGCCCCGGCTCCGCAGGCCGCCGGAGCCCCCGGGGCGCTGGCCGCCGAAGAGGCGAAGAACCCCCTGCCCGGCGGCGGCTGGTTCACCTGGCGCTTCGCCGAGAAGCCCAAACTGGGCACCCCCATAGCCAAGGTGCAGGTCTTCGATAAGGCCGGCGCGCCGGTGACGGCCTACGAGGTGGTAGGCGAGTACGGCATGCCGTCCATGCGCTACCACGATTCGGGGCCGGTCAAGTTCCAGCTCAACAAGAAAGGGGATTACCTGCTGCCGGTGAATATCGTGATGGCGGGAGAGTGGGAACTGAAGATACGGGTCATGAACGGCAAGGAGAAGCTCTATGAGGGCTCGGTGCTCTTTACTATTTAGCCTGCTGCTCCTCCCCCTGCCCGCCGCCGCCGGGCAGAGCCTGTTCTTCCTGGAGGCGCAGGGCGCGGGCGGCTATTCCTCTTCGGAGAAGGCGGGTATCTGGCATTCCATGTCGGCCGCGGAACCCATGCAGAAAAGCTCGCTCGGCTTCGACTGGCTGCGCAAGTTCTCCGGCGAGGCCGGGGACGCGGGCACGCTGGCCGTGCAGGGGCGCCTGGCCTGGGACCCGGACGCAAGGAACCGCCTGGAACCGCAGCTCTACAACGCCTATTACCGCGCCCGCCTGCCTTTCGGCTATGCCTGGGCGGGCCATAACCGCCCCGCCGCCGGGCTGGAGGCCTACTTCGATACGCACGGCGCGCTGCTGCAGGCGCTGCCGATGTACGGCTACGGCTTCGACCGCGACTGGGGCCTGGGCGCCAGCCGCGACTTCGCCTGGGGCGACGCGGCCGTCTCGCTGACCACCGGCTCGGGCATGCGCCCGCGGGCCGCCGGCAACTACCTGGTATCGGCGCGCGCCGCGCGGGGCGTGCTGAACCGCGACAATTACTCGGTCGGCCTGTACGGCGCCGCCGGCCGGGTCCCCGAAATAGAGGGTTACGAAGTGCTGGATGGCGAAGAGCGGCCTTATTCCGCGGCCGGCCTGGACGGCGCCCTGCTGTGGGACCGCTGGGAGCTGCGCGGCGACCTGAGGGCCGGAGAAAAGGCGGGCATGCATTACCTCGCCGGCCTCGGCCGCCTGGGCCTGAACCTGCTCGAAGAGAACCGTCTCAAGCTCGAGGCGCAGGCCGTCTATTCCGGGATGGAGCATATGGAAGGCTGGGCGCTAGGCGCCGGGGCCTCTTACGCCCTGACGCCGTATCTCACCTGGCGCGGGCTCTTCGAGTACGAGGAACCCATGTATGAAAGGAGGGTAGTGACCCAGCTTTACTACTATCTGCCCATATGAGAAAAATATTCCCCGCGCTTTTAACGCTGCTGCTCTCTTCCCCCGTCTTCGCGGCGGTGGGCTGCGATCTCAACGACCCGGACCGCGACGTGGCGCGGCTGTTCCCCGGCTCCACCGGGTTTAAGACCCGCTATGTATCCATAAAGCAGTCAGGCGGTCAGCCGCTGCTCGAGAAGATAGAGGCGCGCCTCGGCGACAAGTTCAAGGGCCTCTACGAGACCATCGACGTGCCCTACACGCTCTACGACATTTACAAGGATAAGGAAGTGATCGGCTACATCCACGGCGTCAACCAGAAGGGCGAGTACGGCGGCATACAGGTGTTCCTCGCCCTCGACAAGGCCGGCGCGGTGAAGTCCTTCTATATACAGAAGCTCACCTCCCGCGTGGCGAAGGATTTGCGCTCGAAAGAGTTCGGGGCGCAGTTCGAAGGCCTGGCGCTGAAGGACTTCTCCGGCTACGACCCGCGGAAGGCCGCCGGCGCCCCGGAAAAGATAAAAGCCCCGGCCAAGGCCGGGAGGGATTTCGCGGCGGTGCTGCGCGCCGTCAAGAAGAACCTGATACTGCTCGACGAGTTCGTATTCTCGAAGAAGGAAAAATGAACGTCTACGCCATAGCCTACAAGAACCTGTTAAGGAAGAAGACCCGGACCGCGCTCACCGCCGGCGGCATCATGCTGTCGGCCTGGGTGCTGGCCACGCTGCTGGGTTTCAACCGCGGCTACCAGCAGGGCCTCAACCGCGACATCGACAATATGGGCTTCCAGGTGCTGCTGACCGCGAAGGGCTGCCCCTACGAAGCGGCCACGCTGATGCTCAAGGGCGGCACCGGCCTGCGCTATATGCCGGAATCCGTCGTGAAGACCGTCTTCAAGAACCCCGAGGTGGAGAAGGTCACGCCCATGCTGATGCACGGCGTTTTCGACCCCAACAAGGGCGAGAACGGCGCCGTGGCCGCCTATCTCGGCGTGGACGCGGAGAGCTTCCCCCCCATGAAGCCTTACCTCGAGTTCGAGCAGGGCGGCTGGTTCAAGAGTAATACCGCGCTCGAGGCCGTGCTGGGCTACGAGGCCGCCGAGCTGGAGACCCGCGAGATCGGAGACAAGCTGCTGATCCCGGGCCTCGACCAGGAGATCACCGTGGTCGGCGTGCTGAAGCGCTCCGGCACGCAGGACGACGGGACCATCTTCCTGCCGATCGCCGCCGTGCAGAAGCTGTTCAACCGGGAGGGCCTGCTGACCGGCCTGGGCATCAAGGTTAAAAAGGAAGCCGACATCTCGGCCCTCGAGAACCGCCTCTACGACCTGCCCGACGTGCAGGTGGTGTCGATGGCGCAGGTGAAGACCACCATAATGAACCTCGTCAACAGCGCGCGCGTCATCGTGATGGGGATAGCCGGCATAGCGCTCATCATCGCCATGGCGGGCGTGATAAACACCATCCTGATGTCCGTGATGGAGCGCTACGCCGAGATCGGCATCCTCAAGAGCATGGGCGCGATGCCGCTCGACGTGTTCAAGATGATCTGGCTGGAGACCGCCATCCTCTGCGGGCTGGGCGGGGCGGCGGGCATAGGCCTGGCCTTCGTGACGGCGCGCCTCTCCGAGGCCGCGGTGCGGTACTTCCTGCCCTACGCCCCCAACGGCGCGCTGATAGCGCTCGACGGCGGGATAACCGCGTTCGCCTTCGTCCTGATAGTGGCCGGCGGACTGCTGAGCGGCGTCTACCCGGCCTGGCGCGCGGCGCGCGTGCGGCCGCTCGAAGCCATACGCATCGAGGGAGAACAGTGACATGAACAAGGAAACAGTGATAAAAGCGGAAGGCCTGGCCAAGATCTACCGCCGCGGCGCCGAGGAAGTGCGGGCCGTGGACGGCGTCAGTTTCGAGGCCGCCGCCGGGGAGCTGGTGAGTATCATCGGCCCTTCGGGCTCGGGCAAGACCACCCTGCTCAACATGATCGGCTGCCTGGACAACCCCACTTCAGGCTCCCTGTCGGTGGGCGGCCGCCAGGTGTTCGGCGGGCATAAGGAACTTTCGGAGCGCGAACTTACCGTCATACGCCGCGAGCTGTTCGGCTATGTATTCCAGAAGTTCTACCTGATCCCCACGCTGACCGTGGAGGAGAATATCCTGCTGCCCGGGGCTTTCTACAAGGCCCCCTCCGCCAGGCAAGCGCACGAGGTCATGAAGCTGCTGGGCATAGAGCGCCGCCGCGGCCACCTGCCGGGCGAGCTTTCCGGAGGAGAGATGCAGCGCGTGGCCATAGCCAGGGCGCTCATCAACAGCCCGAAGGTGCTGCTTGCGGACGAGCCTACCGGCAGCCTGGACAGCCGCCGCACCGGCGAGATAAAGGAAATATTAAAGGACCTCGCGAGGCAGGGCATCACCGTGGTCATGGTGACGCATAACCTGGAACTGGCCAGGGCGGCGGACAGGATACTGGAGATACGCGACGGGAAACTGCACCAGGGCTGAAGAGGCCCGCGGAGGGAGAAGCGCCCCGGTCCGCCGGGGCGCTTTTATTTTTGCGGGAGCGCCACGCGGCGCACGGCCTCGGCGGGCATATTTGCGGTGACGGTGGTTGCACAGTGCCGGGCGACGTCGCGAAAGCCTTCGGCGCCGGCGCCGACTTCGTGATGCTCGGCGGCATGCTCGCGGC
>CAYSYJ010000119.1:0-7346 GCA_964435105.1 uncultured Elusimicrobiaceae bacterium | reverse complement strand
GCGGCATCGAACCGGTCACCTTCGCACGCTACCGGGAGCTGCATCCGCCCGCCTGGGAGGCCGAGATACAGGCCGGACCGGACAACGAGGGCACGGCCTGGAGCTGCGCCCACGGCGTGCGCCGCTGGAAGGGCGGCTGCGACTGCGGCCGCGAGAACGGCGACACCCAGAACTGGCGCCTGCCGCTGCGCGCGGCGCTCAACAGCCTGCGCGACGCCGCGGCCGACGTCTACGCCGCCGAAGGGGCCAAGTTCTTCCGCGCCCCCTGGGAGGCCCCCAACGATTACGCCGCCCTGCTCCTGGACCGCTCGGAGGAGGCCCGGGACGCCTTCTTCTCCAGGCACGCCTCCCGCCCGCTGGACCCGGCGGGGCGCCGGCGCGCGCTCGGCCTGCTCGAGATGCAGAAGCACGCCATGTACATGTTCACCAGCTGCGGCTGGTTCTTCTCCGACGTGTCCCGCATCGAGACGGTACAGAACCTGCGCTACGCCGCGAGGGTGGCCGAGGCCCTGCACGAACTGGGCTTCGAGAACGCGGACCGCGGCTTCCTCTCCCTGCTGGCCATGGCCCATTCGAATTACGAGGAGGCCGGCGACGCCCTGAAGCTCTACCAGAAGGCCGCGGCGGAGAACCTGCTGGCCCGCCAGAAGGCCGCGGCCCTCCTGGTGGCCGAGAACCTGCTTTGCACCGCCGCCTCCTGCCCCCCCGGGGGCCTCAAGACCGCGGAGCGCTCCAACAAGGACGGCGTGCTCTGCGTGCGCGGCGAAGTGGCCGCCCCCGGCCCCGACGGGGAGGAACTGTTCGATTTCTGCTACCTGCGCCGCGGAGAGGAGTTCCCGCTGATGTTCTTCGGCAAGGGCCAGGCCTCCGCCTTCTCGGGTATCTTCTCCCTGCCTTCGGCCGCCGAGGCCCAGGCCGCCCTGGAAGCGCTGCCCGGGGCAGTAAAGGTCACTTTCGACGACTTCTCCTGGGAAGAGCGCACGCATTACGCCTGGCTGCTGGCGGCGGCCACCCGCCACAGCCACTCCGCCGCCATAGCCCATATCCTCGACGACTACCTGTACCTGCTGGCCCGCCTGCCGGGCAAGGCGCTGGCCTCCTGGGCCCCGCTGCGGGCGCAGGCGGCAGGCTACGGCAGGCAGGCCGCGGAGCAGGCTTTCGACGCCGCCGCCGAAAGCGGACCCGCCGGAACGGTGAAGCTGGCCGAGCTAGCGGCCCGGCTGAAGACGGCCGGCCTGGAAACGGGCTTCGACCCCGACCCGGAGCGGGCCGCGGCCCTGGCCCTGCGCCTCGGCGCCGCCGCCATAGCCGACCCCTCCCCCGCCAGGCTGGCCCCGCTGCTGTCGCTGCTGCAGGCCGCCCGGGACCTGGGCTCCGGCGAGCTGATCTTCCACCTGCAGAACTGCCTCATGGACCTCTTCTCGGCGGCCCATGACAGGCCGCTTAAAGGCGAGGCCGCGGCCCTGCTGCGCCGGCTCTACGAGGGTTCCGGGATCATAATAGAGCGTTTCAACGCCCGCCTCGAGGAAATGGCCCTGAATAAATAGGGACGGAGCCCTATTTCACTGGTGACAGGCGCCTATTTCCATCCGCAAACTATTGATTCAATAATAATATAGATAGCCTGGTTGGGGACGGAAGCAGGTGTCTGTCCCTATTTAAAACAAGAACGCCCCGGCAACGGGGCGTTCTGCGTAAATAGGGCTCCGTCCCTATTTTAGCTGCGGGAGGCTTTTTCCATCTCGGCCGTGGAGAAGACCCTGTAGTCCATCTCCGGGAAGATATTGTCCCGCCACTCCAGGTCCTTGAGCCAGCCCTCTTCCAGCCGGTTGCCCATGATCTGCTCGTAGAGCCCGTTGAAGCGGTGCGTGTGGGCGATGAAGCGCTTGGTAGAGTAGTTCTTGGCCGTGCCTACGGTCATCAGGAAGGCCCAGTCCGAGGACATGCCCAGCACCACCTCCCTCGCGCACTGGTCGAGGGCGCGCTTCAGGGTGCCGTCGGCGCTGGGGAACCGGTTGGCCAGCTCCACCATGCGCTCCACCTGCTTGTGCAGGTGGCGGTACATCCAATCGTTGGTGCCGTTGAGCCAGACCTCGTTGTACCCCTTGTCGCCCCAGGTGGACATGGAAGGCTGCACCACCTGGTTGTCCGGGTGCATGGAGAGGTACTCGCTCGGCGTGATCATCTTGATGGTCTTCTGGTCGTGGTGCACCTTCTTGAAGAGGAACTCCAGGAAGTCCACGCCCTCGTACCACCAGTGGCCGTAAAGTTCGGCGTCGTACATGGACACCACCACGGGCTTGCGGCCCAGGAAGCCGTTCAAGTGCTCTATCTGGCGCTCGCGGTTGAACATGAAGTTCCCGGCGTGGGAAGCCGCCACCTCGCGGGCCTCGTACGGGTTGTACGGGGCCTTCTGGTCGAGCTGCACGCGGCCGGTGATCTTGTGGTACTTCATGCCGATATTGCGGCGCACCCCGTCCTGGTGCAGGTAGGGCTTGATATAGTCGTATTCCAGGTCGTAGCCCAGGTCGCGGTAGAACTCGCGGTAGCGGTGGTCGCCGGGGTAGCCGGTCTCGGCGCTCCACACCTGCTGGGCGCTCTCCATGTCGCGGCCGAAAGCGGCCACGCCCGACGGGCAGTACACCGGCGCGTACACGCCGTAGCGGGGGCGCGGGCTGCCGTAGATTATGCCGTGCGTCTCCAGGAAGAAATAGCGTATACCCTGCGCCTTAAGGAACACGTCGTCGCCGGGATTATAGGCGCATTCGGCCAGCCAGATGCCGCGCGGGCCGCGGCCGAAATGCCGGCGGTAATTGTCGGCGGCCAGCTTGATCTGGGCGTGCACCGCCTCCTTGCGCAGTTCCAGCGGCAGGAAGCCGTGGGTGGCGCCGCAGGTGATGATCTCCAGCTTGCCCATGTCCTGGAACTTCTTGAAACCGTCCAGGATGCGGCCGTGGTAATAGTCCTCGTAGAGCTCGCGGATGCGGCGGAACTTGGTCTCGTACATCTTGGCCACTTCGTAGTAGCCGGTATTCCGGGTGCGGACCACCTCTTTCTCGGCGAGTTCGAGCCGCAGGCTGTAATAGCGGCGGAAGCGCTCGCGCAGCAGCTCGTCCGCCATCATGTTGCAGAGCGGCGGCGTCAGCGACATGGTGACGCGGAAATCGGTGCCTTCCGCGGTCAGCCGCTCGTAGACATCCAGGAGCGGGATATAGGTCTCGCACATCGCCTCGAAGAACCAGTCCTCCTCCAGGAAATCCTCGTATTCCGGGTGGCGGATGAAGGGCAGGTGCGCGTGAAGTACTAAAGAGAGGTAGCCTTTTTCGTTATTTGCCATCGGTGGTGGTAGCGCGGGTCACTTTGATGTCGATCTCGCGGGTGTCGGTCTCGTCCTTGCTCATGGCCTTGACGGGCAGGTCCACTACCCCGTCGGGCAGCGCGAAGCGCATGGAGAAGGTGCCGTCCGGGTTCAGGTTCACCTTGCGGCCGGAGACGGTCACGAAGGCGTCGGGCTCGGTGGCCCCGTAAAGTATCAGCTCGCAGTCGGCCACCAGCCAGAACTTCTTCTGGGCGGGCTTCTGCGGGGCGTGGGAGCTCATGGAGCTCACGCCCCAGCTGGAGGCGCGGCTGAAGACGGCGCGCAGCATCTCCCAGCGCTGGGCCAGGGACTTCGCGACCTCGCCGGAGCCCTTGCCGATATACTCCACGCCCGAGAGCTGCAGCAGCTTGTCGAAATCGGCGGTGACGGCCATCCACTTCTCGTCGGTAACGTCCGAGACGCGGCCGGCCGGCAGGTTTACGGTATTGGTCTTGACCAGCCCGATAAAGGTGCCGTCGGGCATGACCAGGCCCACCTCGCAGCAATAGGCGCGGCCGCTCTCCTGCACGTTGACGTACCAGCTCTTGGCCTCGAGCATCACGGGTATGTCGAAATAGCGGTTGGGGCCGGCCCCGTCGGCGCCGGTCATGTCGTAGACGCGGATGACCTGGCGGCCTTTCTGGAAAACGTCCTCGCCGTGGGCCTTGCGGACGTTCTTCATGGAGTTCTCGGTGATCTCCCAGTAGATGAACATCCAGTTGGGATCGCGGGGCAGCAGCGCCGCCTCGGTATTGCCGTAGCCTTCAGGCAGCGCCTTGTGCTCCTCGTTCGGCGCGGTATTGTCTTTTTTGATATGCCCTGACGAAGTCATCTGGTTCTCCTTAACGGTTCTGAACTTCGCAATGCGGGAACCGGGGGGCTGGCCGGTCCGTGAATAAATAACGCCGTTTTCCCACCCCTTCACCCTATGTAGAGATGATAGCAAATCCGGGGCTTCCCGGAAAGCGAAAAAGCCCGGGGCGGCCCGGGCTTCTTCATTGGGAGAAAGGCCTAGTCGGCCGGGGGCGGCGCGGGCTCGGCAACGAAGGGGTCAGGCTGGAAGAAAGCGGCCGTCGGGGCGGTGGAACTGGAGTAGAACCAGTCGTACTTGTCCGGGTAGGCCTTGAGCGCGCCCGTGTCGCTGACGAAGGCCACGTTCTCGAAAGAATTCACGCTGGCGTTGGCGGTCCAGTTGAAGGAGCCCGTGGCGAGTATCTGCCCGTCCAGGATGGCGTACTTGTTGTGCAGCGCCCCTTTCTCGGTGCGCCCGCGGCGCACCCGGAAAGGCACGCCGTTGTCGAAAGTATATTTGGCGATGGCCGAATCCCTGGCCATCTCCTCGTCCATCAGGAAGCGGACCTTGACCCCCCTGCGGTGGGCCCTTATCAGGGCGTCCGCGAGGGTCTTGGAGGAGAAGGTGAAGGTCACGGCGTCCACCGCGCGGCGGGCGGCGTCTATGATGGCCGCCAGGCGGACCTCGGTGTCGGAACCGGGAGAGAAGAGGTAGGCGGGCACGGGGGTGCCGTTGAGCGACTGGGCCGGGGCCGGGTCCTGCGGCGGCACGCCGTAATAGCCGGCCGGCAGTTCCGGGGAAGGGCCCTGCTCCGGCTTGCGGGCCTTGGCCCACATCCAGTCGAAATAGCGGATATAACCGTCCACGTAGACGGGGTGGCGGGCCACCAGCAGGTTCTCCAGGTTGGAGAAGGTGGCGCCGAAGGTCCAGTTATAGGAGCCCAGCGAGACCACCGAGCGGTCGAAGACGCCTATCTTGTTGTGGTTCACCCCGTAGCTGCGGGTGCCGCGCAGGGTGCGCACCTCTATGCCCTCGGCGGCCAGGAGTTTCTTGACCTCGGCGGAAGGCCGGCTGAAGGCGTGGGCTTCGTTGATGATGAGCCGCACCTTTACGCCGCGGTCCCGGGCGCGCAGCAGGGCGTCGGGGGCGTCCTTGAGGTTGACGCTGAACATCACTATATCCACGCTGGAGCGCGAAGCCTCGATGAGCTTAACGGTCACGTCGTTGAGATAGCCGAAGGCGTAATCGGGAACGGCTGTAAAATCCCCTTTCTCGAAGGCCGGGGCCGGGATACGGGGCTCGGGGACGCAGACATCGGCCGGCGCGGCGGCGGCGAACCCGGCGTCGGAGGCCGCCCTGGAAAAGACCAGGTCCAGGGCCGAAGTCCCGGAGGCGTTAAGGGAAAAAGGCGGAAAAGCGGCGAGAAGTATCGCAAGGCGCAGAAGTCGCTTTATCATGTATATATTGTAGCCGTATAGAAACTCTCCACAAGGAACTTAAGGGCCGGAAAACCGGGGCCAAAGGGCCCAGACGGGGCGCCCCTGAAATAGGTCCTTTGCCGCCCGCAGCCGGGCCCTTTGACGCTGGTCAATCCCCCCTCTTGCTATTACAATATGCCATGAGTGAAAAGCGCGGCCACACTGGAGACACCATGAAAAAGTTCCTGCTCTGCCTCTCTGTACTGCTGTTCCCGCTCTCATCCGCCTTCGCCCAGCTTAACGCCTACTTCATAAACGTGGGCCAGGGCGACGCCATCTACCTGGAACTGCCCAACGGCTCCAACGCCCTGATCGACGGCGGCCCCGCCGGCAAGCCGGTGGTGGACTTCCTGAAGAGCAAGAACGTCAGCAAGATAGACCACGTGGTCTTCACCCATCCCCATAGCGACCATTATATCGGCCTGCTCAAGGTGATGGAGAACTTCCAGGTCAACAATTTCTACGACACCCGCGTGAACAATACCGACGCCCAGGGCGACGACTCCCTGCGCAAGATGGCGGCGGCGGAGCCCGGCTGCAAGATCACCTACCCCGAGGCCGGAGACCAGCTGGACTGGGACAGGCACGTGACCGTGAAGGTCCTCAACTCCTGCCAGGACAAGGTCGAATCCAAGATCAACACCGTCCTCAACAATTGTTCCATCGTCATCCGCCTCTACTACAACGGCCACGGCATCCTGCTGATGGGCGACGCCGAGACCGAGGTGGAGAACGCCATGATGCGCGTTTTCAAATCGGGCCTCAACTCCACCTACCTCAAGGTGGGCCACCACGGTTCGCGCTACTCCACCGGCCCCAAGTTCCTGGAGCGGGTGCAGCCCCGCGTGGCCGTGCTCTCCGTGGGCGTGGACAATAACTTCGGCCACCCCCACAAGGAAGTCCTGGACCGCCTGGCCGCGGCCAAGGCCCAGGTCTTCAGCACCACTTTCGGCACCCAGTCCCTGACCATCCCGGCGCCCAAGCGCGGTGTGACCATGCTGCTCAACGGCCAGCCCGAGTTCGGCCCGGTGGACGCCGCCGGAGAGGCCATGGATTTCAATATGGAAGAGCGCGTACAGACCGGCCTGGAATCCGAAGCCCTGCGCCAGCTGCAGGAGCAGGCCCGGTAAAAGCTCCCGCGCCAAAGAAGAGGCCCGCTTCGGCGGGCCTTTTCATTTTAAGAGGGAAGCAGCGGCGAGCCGGGAGGCAGGCCGTAAAGGCCGGCCAGTTTCTCCCCGGTAAGAGTCTCGCGCAGCGGGCCGCATTGCCAGCGGCCGCCCCGGCCCAGCAGCAGCGCCTTATTGCAGCCCAGCCGGGCCAGGCCCGGCTCATGCAGCACGGCGGCCACGGCCAGCCCGCGTCCCGCCAGGCCGGCCAGCAGCCCCATGATCAGCGACTTATACTTCAGGTCCAGGTGGGAGGTCGGCTCGTCGAGCAGCAGCACCTTCGCCTCCTGCGCGAGGGCCTGGGCTATGAAGACCAGCTGGCGCTCGCCGGTAGAGAGGGAGTTCACCGAGCGGTCCGCCAGGGGCGCCGCGCCGGTCTCGGCCAGCGCCCGGTCCGCCGCCAGGTGGTCCGCCGCCGAGTAGCCGCGCCAGAAGCCCGCCCGGGCGGAGCGGCCCAGCAGCGCCAGCTCGCGGACGGTAAAATCGTAGGGGGTCAGGGTTTCGCTGGGCACATAGGCCGCCAGCGCCGCCAGCCGGCGAGGGTCCAGCCC